>NZ_CAJMZF010000004.1:0-314798 GCF_905220245.1 Paraburkholderia sp. J63
TCTGGCCGCTTCTGCAGAGGATAGACTGCGCCAGTAAATATGCCGTCCTTTCGCCACGTTCTGAGGCGCGAGCGGCCTGCATGAGACCTTTATGACGCTCACGCCGCAGCCCGAGCAACCTCGTGTGCCACCACCCGCACCTCGCCCTTCAACGCCGCCCGCACTTCACACACCTTCGCCCCTTCAAGCCGCCCCGTCCGAGCCCCCTCACACAACGCACTACGAAACCCGGCAAAATCAGGCAGCAGCGCCCGCACACGCGCAATATGCTCCAAGCGCAGCGCCCCCGCCAACCCCACCATCACCTCATGCGCGCGCGCGATCTGCACCATGCTGTCGAGCACGGCGAGCGGCACGCAGCGAAACAGGCTGCCCACTTCCTTGCGCTCCGTATCAGCCATCACCGCCGCAAAACCCAGCTCGCACGCATACTCAACAAGCCGCAGATCGAGCCCATCATCGCAAAGCAGCACAGGCACCATGTTCCAGCGCAACGCGCGCATGCGCTCAAGCGTCTCGCGCGCCGCGGGCCCCGGCGCGACGCCCGCCTTCACATAATCCACGCCACACCCGCCGATACGGTCCGCATGATGCACCATGGCCGAGTAATCACCGGGCCGCAGATCGCCGATCGTCGCGCTCACAGGCAACCCCGGATGGCTCTCGCGCAACGCGCCAACAATGCTCGCGACGCGCGCCGGCGGCAACGCGCCCAGCGCGCCCGCGCGCGGCTCCTTGATGTCGATGAAATCCGCGCCCGCGGCGGCTGCTTCGCGCGCCTCGGCGAGGTCGCGCACACTGGTGAGGAGTCGGATCATGTCGGTTCGCGCATGCAGGCGCGCTCGTTGGGTGAATCGCTGGGTGAATAGAACGCAGCCGTGGCTGCGGTGAGCCACTGCCACGCTTCGCGTTCGGCGGGGCCCGCCGTTTTCTCGATGGCGATCGTGAGCCACGCCATCTCCGTTTCGATTTTTTCGCGCGGCAGCAGGTGCAGGCGGCTCACCAGCACCGCGGCTTCGATCACGGCGGCCTGCGCGCGATTGAAGCCGGTGAACGGCGCATGGGTTGCCTCGGCCACGCGGCGCAGCGTGAGCACCGGGCGGCCTGGGTCGCCGCTCGCGTCGACGAGGCGCAGCTCGGCATGCGCAAGTGCGCCCGCGAGACGCACACAGGGCACCGTGGCTGCGGGCAGCGTCGGCCAGCGCCGGCGGCCTGTCACGCAACCCGCGAACACGCGCACGTCGGTGGTGAAATTCATCACCGCGCAGCCGCTCGCCATGATGTTGTCGTAGGTGGTGGACGGCGTGAACGGCATCAGCACGACATTGCCGCGTTCGCCCTGATCGAATTGCGCGCCCATCGGCGCGACGTGCGGCACGCCCTCAGCCGAGCAGGTGGTGACGACGGTTTCGTAAATCATTCAGGCCTCCTTACGCATCGTCGTGCCGGGTGCGCATTGTTCGAGCAGGTTCTCGGCGTCGCGTTCGGCGGCGCAGCCCCAGTCGAGCGACTGGTCCTGTGCGAAGCGCTTGCCGAGCCGCCACGCCACTTCGGCGCGCGCGAGCTCCACGCCCATGTAGAACGCGTGCGCGCCGTCGTCTTCGAGCTTCAGGCGCGGCCAGAGCGCGAACGGATCGACGGCGACGTGGTGGCCGTCGCGGTTGTAGACGTGCACGCCCGCATTCGACACTTGCACGCGAAAGTTCGGATCGCGGATCGCGCGCGCGGTCTCGGCAATCTCCTCGGGGGTGTCGGGGAAGGGCCGCTTCGCGTGGACCGTCATCAACGCATCGGTGATGCCCTTGGGCAGCGTGCGCTGCTCGCGCGCGGCGTACATCACGCGCCGCGCGACGTCCGCTTCGCGAACCGCGCGGCGCGCGTGCTGGCTCACCTGGGTCGTGAGGATGGCGGAGATGCCGAGCTCCGCGCCCATGCCGAGCAGCACGGCGTTGATGCCGCAGGTGTCGGCCTCGGTAAGCTCGGTGACGTTGCCGACGCCCATCATGATCGGCGCGTCGGGAAACGCGTCGCGCACGCGCTGGTAGCGCACCAGAGACTTCAGGAGCCCGAACGGAATCGGATCGAGAATCGGATCGGCGAGAAACGGCCGTCCCATCGCGCTCACGGCCTCGATCGCGGCGAACAGCGACGGCTCGTCCGCGGGCTCGCGCGACACCAGGATCGGTGTCGATTCGACTTCGTTGAGGATCCACAGCGTTTCGCTCGACAGGCTCAGCAGATAGTCGGCGCCGGCGCGACCGCCGCGCACGAGCTCCTTCGCGTCCATCGAGTCGACGCTGACCGTGAAGCCGCGCTCCTTGAGCGCGCGCACCGCATCGGTCAGATGCGGGAACGGCGTGGAGGGCAGGCAGCCCACGTCGATCACGTTGGCGCCTTCGGCCACGAGCTGCGCGGCGCGCGCGCAGATGGCATCGACGTCGAGCCGCGGCGCATCGACGATCTCCGCGAAGATGGCGATGTCGTACTTCGAGAGGTCGACGGGTCGCGCGGCGCGATTGAAATACGCGGGCAGGTCCTTGAGTTCTTCGGGGCCGCGCGCGAACGGAATGCCGTAGTGGGCCGAGAGCGCGTCGAGATCGCCGCGGCAGCGGCCCGGCACGATCACGCGGTCGGCCGCGATGGGTGCGCTCACGCGACGACGGATCATGTCCGCCGTCATGAGCGCGGCCACCTGCAGGCCGATTTCGCGGATCTCCCAGGTGAACGGCGCGGGCTCGAGGCGGCGCAATACCCGTTCGAGGCCGGGCTGGGCGAGGCGTCCGGTGAGAAAGACGATGTGTTCCATGATGTGTGATTCGGGCGCGCCTTCGATCTTCAACCGTGTAACCGTGTATTAGCCGGGCAAGTCCGCGAGCAGTCCGAGCGTTCTGTAGCGGGTGTCGAGCGCTGCGCGCAGCGCATCGATCGAATTGGCCACGAGGCAATGATCGATCTGGCGCAGGCGCTCGACGTTCTGCAGCTCGATGTTGCGGGGCCGCAGTTCGACCCAGTCCAGCGGACTCCTCGTGACGACGACCGGTTCCGTATCGCATGCAAAGATGATGCCGGGTATGCCGAGCTTGCCGGCCTGGGCGAACAGGTTGGTCGGCAAGGTGTCGGAGATGCCGAACGCGCATTTCGCCACCGTGTTGCTGGTGGCGGGCGCAATCACGAGCGTGTGGTAGAGGCCGGGCTCGTAGAACATGCCCACCGGCACGGCGCTCGCACTGTTGTCGCGGAAGACGCGAAAGCGCGTCTTCAGTTGCGCGATGCCGATCTTGTAGAGCGGCAGCACTTCCTCGGCCGCGCGCGAGAGAAACAGGTCGACGTTGGGCATCCCGGCGGCCAGCGCGAGCGATTCTTCGAGGCAATGCCCCGATCCGGTGATGGCCCACGCAAGACGCGGCCGCGCGAGCGTGGCGTCGTGCTGGTCGTCGTTCGACGGGGGCGTGTGGGTCGGTTGCTGCGGGCGGGTCATCGTCTGCCTTTCGTTGTGTTGAGCTGCTTTTGGGTCGTTTCCGGTGACTCGGTTGCGGGCCGTGTCCGTAGGCGCTTTTCGGCGAGCAGGCAGCTTGCGCAGTTTGCGATACACAGTGTCACCACGGACGCGGGGTGCCGGATGCGCTTTGCCACGTTGGGCCTGTGCTTTGCCGTGCTGTTGCCCTGCCGTCGACCATTACACGGGAGTTGCTTGCGACATTCGTGCCTGGGCCGGTTCTTGCATGGCATCGCCCCGACCCATTCAGGACAAACGAGAGGAGCAACCATGAACGCAGTCGACACGAGCATGTTCGACCGGCCCGCGAGGCAGACCGGCAACGCCGCGCGCCACGCCGAAGGCGAGCAGCCGATGGATCTCATCTTTATCGAGGGCTTTACCGGCGAGACGGTGATCGGCATCGATCCGGAAGAGTTGCACGACCCGCAGCCGGTGCAGATCGATCTCTGGGCCGGCTTGCCGCGCAGCCGCGCGTGCGATACCGATGTGATCCACGACACTATCGACTACGGGAAAGTGCATGGCGCGTTGCAGGCCTTGCTGGCGAATCACGGCGTGCAGTTGCTCGAAGCGCTGGCCGAAGTGATTGCGCAGATGCTGCTCGTGGATTTTGGCGCGCATTGGGTGCGCGTCGCGCTCGTGAAGCCACACAAGTTCGCGAATGTGAAGGCCGTCGGCGTGACGATCGAGCGGCGGCGCGTGCCTGTAGCGCCTGCGCAGAAGCGCGAGGGAGTGGCGCTCGCGCTGCTCGGGGCAGGGATGTTTCCGCCGGAGGGGGCGTTTTGAAGCGGGGCCCGGATGGGCCTGAATTTTGTCGCGGTGCTGGGGCTTTGCGCGTTTCCTTGTGTTCGTGTCGGTCTGCCAGGGTTGCCCCTGTGCGGGGCGGCACCTACTTTCTTTGCGGCGGCAAAGAAAGTAGGCAAAGAAAGCCGCTCACACCGCCAGTGTGACGCCGTTCACCACTCGCCTGTTATCGGAGTGGTTCCGGAGCGTCTGCCATCACTCGCCTCACGCCGGAGTGACAAAGGGCTCATGCCTCCGGCGGCGCTTCGCGCGCCGTGGGGCATAACTCTGAGCTGAGCGCCGCCGCCTCCCCCTCAACTAGCCGCAAACGGATGCTTCGCCTCTCCCTTGCGCCTCACCACCTCGGCCGCCCGTGGCTCGCGGTTCACCGCGCGCTGGAGCGCTTCGCGCGTCGCGCGGTAGTTGTAGTCCTGGATCTTCTGGTCGTCCTCGGCCTGCCAGTGGATGAATACGCCCACGCTGATGAACACGTCGTCGGCTTCGTCGGCGGGAATCGTGCCGTCTTCCACGCTGTCCGCGACCGCGAGCGCCACCGCGCGTTGCGCCGGTCCGAACATCTGCACCGCCTGCTTCGCGCCCTTGATGGTCACTTTGTTGAACAGCACCGTGTTGGGCTTGGCGAGCAGGTTGGGCGCGACCACGGCCAGCAACGAGGTGAAGCCGTCCTTGTTGTTGGTGAGCGCGTTGCAGAACGCGCTCTCCGCCGCCGAGCCGCGCGGGCCGACGATCAGGTCGATGTGCGCGACTTCATTGCCTTCGCCGACGAGCGATTCGCCTACGAGCACGCGATCTATCTTTGCCATGTGTCTGTCTCCAGTGAATTCATCGAGTAGTTAGTTGCGGGCGCAATCATCGACGGGTCCATGCAGGCAGCCGCGAACAGCGTCGCGACTGTGAGATCGGCGCTCGTGCCTGGATTGATCCCTGCTGCCTTGAGCGCGGCGTCCCAGCCGTGGAGTGCGTGCGGCGCGCAAACGCGCGCGTTGCCTTGCGCGAGCCATGCCGCCGCTTCGGCCGAAACGCGTCGTGCGCAGGCGTTGCCATGCTTGCGCGCGATGTGCGAATCGGGCCAGCGCGCGAGGAAGCCGAGCCAGGTGAGCAGGACCGCGTCGGCGAGTGCCGTGGGCGAAGCGGCGCGCCGTTCATGCGCCGCGCGAAACGTGGTGATGCCGAAGCCGAGTACGTCGCCGAAGTCCTCGGCGTACTGGCGCGCGATGCTGTCGCGGTCGGCGGCCAGGGTCATGGCCGCGCGCAGGTCGATCGTGGGCGTCGTGCCCACGCTCTGGCTCTCGGTCTTGCCGAGCCCGCCCGGGTTCGCGAGCGCAATCGCGCGGTAGGCGGCGTAGGCATCGTCGATGCTCAGCGCGCGTAAAACTGCCTGCACGGAGGCTTCGAAATGCGGCAACGAGGCTGGCGGTGGATTCGCTTCGAACGCGGCGGCAAGCGGCGCGCACAGCAGCACGATGCCGAGATTGGTATTGCATCCGGCCGCGGCGCGCGTGTTCGCGATGGCCGCCTCGATGCGTGCGCCCACCGAAGCGCCCCGGCGTGCGAGCGGTTCGCAAGCCGCTTGAGCGCTCGCGAGAAAGAGCCCCGCGTGCATGCCATGCCCGGCGGACGCCACGCTGACGTTGCCGGGCTTCGCGCACGCGACGTCCTGCTCGCAGGCCCAGAGAAACGCCGCTTCGATCGTCGAGCCTGCCGTGGCCGTTTCGTGATCGGGCCGCGCGTTCATGCGACGGCCTCGCGCGGCACGCAGGCGCGGCCGAGACGGCGCGTGAGCAGATCGTCGACGATGCAGCCCGCGATGTCGAACGATGTTACGGACTGCAAACCACGCCATGCGGCCACGCCGTTGACTTCGATGACCTGGGCGCCGGCGTCGGTGGCGCCGCACGGCACGAGGTCGATGCCGGCATAGTCGAGGCCGAGCGCCGCGCTCGCGCGCTCGGCGAGTTGCGCGAGTTCGGGCGTCAAGGGCTGCGCTTCGCAAAGGCCGCCTTGCGCGACGTTGTGGACCCAGTGCTCGCTCACGCGCCGCATCGCCGTGATGGCCTTGCCGCCCACCACCAGCACGCGCCAGTCGAAGCCCGGTGTGGCGACCGGCGGGACGAAGCGCTGCATGTACGCGAGGCCGCCATAGGCGCGCAACGAGGGCAGCGTCGCGCAGCCGTTTTCCTTGCTGCCGCCAAGGCGCACGAGCCCTTTGCCTTGCGAGCCGAACAGCGGCTTGAGCACGACCTCGCGGCCGGCCGCGGCCTCGCGCATCACGATGCGGCGCGCGTGCGGCTCGGATTCGCCGGCCCACGCGGGCGGCGTGGGAATCCCGGAGCGATGGAGCAGGAAGGACGTCATCGACTTGTCGACGCTGCGCTCGATTGCGCGCGCGTCGTTGTAGACGGGCACGCCCAGTTCGCGCAGCGCATGGAGGATGCCGAGGCGCACGGTCACCTGCTCGAAGGTGCCGCCCGCGATGCCGCGCACGATGACGGCGTCGGGCAGGCCGCGGCCATAGCCCGGGATCACGAGGCCGTGCGCGGCCCACGTGGTGTCGATGCGGCAGTTGGCGAGATCCACGCAGCGGCCCTGCGCGCCGCGTTCGCGCAATGCGCGCTTCAGGCGCGAGGTGTGCCAGCCGGTCTCGTCGGTCATGATCGCGACGCGCGGTCCGCTTGCGCCGGTGCTTACGTCGCTGCTTGCTTTCATATCAGGCCTCGCCGAGCCACAGCGGATGGAGCAGGTCGAAGCGCGTCGCGCCCGCGTGCCACGTGCGACCTGTTGCGAGGCTGCTGACCCAGACTTCGGCGGGCGCGAAGAGGGCCGGGTCGATCTGATAGAAGTCGTAGTTGTATTCGGTGAAGATCTCGGCGAACGAGCGGCCGAAGTCGCGCGAAGCCGACGAAGGCAGGCGCTGTGCGAGATCGCGTGCGGCGTCGTCGTCGCCGTTGACGGTGAGGTGGACGCGTCCGCCATAGAGGATCGCGTCGTTGGTGCGGCCCATCGCCTCGATCGCTTCTCGCGCGGGCGGCGGTAGCGGCGCGCTCGCGCTACCTTCGACGATGTCGCCGAGCGCGAAGCCCAGCACGTGTGCCTTGTGCAGCGCCACTTCGAGTGCGCGCGCAACCACTTGCGTTGTGCCCGCGCGGCTCGCGGTGGGCGTGAGGATCAGCGTGAGTTCGTGTGCCTCCAGCGCGCAATCGCGCAGGATCTTGTCGATGACGACCTCGGGCGGCGCGCGGTCCACTTCGAGCACGAGGCAGCCGCGCTTCGAGACGTCGCGATAGCCGAGCTCCTCGTAAAGCGGCTCCTTGCAGGCGAGCGAGCGCGCCGGGCCCGAGCCGAGCGCGAAGAACTTCTTGCCGCCCGTTTCCTCTTTCGAGGCGGACAGGCTCCAGCCTGCGTACTGGCTCGCGAGGCAGGCGAGCACCGGTTGCGCGCTCGCGATCTCGACCACGGTCGGCCATTCGTCGCGCGCGCTCGCGCCGCCGTTCGCGCGCACGCGCACGGTGCCAAGCCCGCCCATGCAGATCGCGCCGATCTCGGCGCCGGCGGCTACGCTGCCGGGTGTATCGATGCCGGCATCGACGATCAGCACGCCGCGCGCGTCGCGGCGCGCAGCGATACCAAGCTCCGTCTGCCGTTCGAGCAGCGCGGCGAGCAAGGGTTGCGCGAGTGCGTTGACACTGAGCGGCGCGGCGTTCGTTGCGGATTCAACGATGGGCGAATGAGCGTTCATGGGACACCTTCAGCAAGGGTTCGATGGCGGCGGCGCGCGCGGCAAGGGCGGCACGCACCGCATCCACGGATGTGCCCGGCGCGCAGGTCGCCGAGACGGTGCAAAGCGGCGTGCCGGCGACAATCGCGCTGCCGGCGACGGGGATGTCGTGGCACCAGCCGAGCCGCCGCGCCTGATCTTCGAACGAGGGCGTGACGACGTGGGCCGTTTGGGCGAATACGACTAGCTGGCCGCGCACGGGTGGCGAGAGCGCGGATGAGCCTTCGTTTTCGATCGATTCGAGTGACTCGATCGATTCGCCAAGGCAGGCGCGCACGTGACGCGCGAGCAGCGGTGGGTGGGGATCGCAGTCATAGAGCGCCATCGTCGCCGAAGGACGCGCGTTGACTTCGAGGACGACGCAGCGTTCGCCGTCGCTCAGAAAGTCGAGGCTGTTGAGCCCGACGAGCCCGCTCGCGGCGACCACGGCCTGCACGGCGTGGCGCACCGCATCCGCGAGATGGGCTCCCACCTGCACAGGGCCGATTGCGCCGCGCCAGGCGAACGGATGCTCGCCATGCCGCACGATGATCTGCTCGTTGATGCCGAGCACTGTCGCGTTACGCCCATCGGCGAGAAAGAGCGCCGACATCGGGCGTCCTTCGCAGAAGCGCTGGTAGTAGACGCCACTGTGCTCGTCATGAGCCGAATCGTCGGATGCATCCACATGGCGAATATGCCAACCGCCCGTGCCCGAGGCTTCCTTGCGCAACCAACCACGCGCGTCCAGCGGAGGCTCCATGCGCGTTTCAGGAAAAGCGATACCGTAATCGTTCAGTATTGCGAATAAACGAGCGGGAGACCGCATGGCGTCATAAGCGAGCGCCGTATTGCCGATCAGCGGCAAGCCCTCGATCTGCGCGCGCAGCAGCGCCGGGCAGGCCTCGAATCCGCTGCCCGCGATCCAGCCCATCACGCCGGGCTCGACGCTCGCGCGTTCGAGCGCCGCGCGCGTGCGCGCGGGATCGAGCGCGAGCGTCGCGGCCTGGCCGACCGGATGCCAGCGCTGCGCGGCGGCGCGCGTGTCGCTGTCGCCGAACAGGTCGAGCGCGATCACGCGCCAGCCCGCGCGCCGCGCCGATTCAGCGAACATCCGCGCGGAGAGCCCGGCCACGACGATGGCGGGCGGCGTCATGAGCGCGCCTCGGTGCGGAGGGGAGCGCGCTTCGCGTGGCGCATCGCGGCGGCAACGGGCGGCTTCACGCGGCTTGAGCCTCGCTCTCGGCCACTACTTCGCGCGCGAGCGCGAAGGCCTCTTCGAAGCCGAGATAGACCGGCTTCGTGCTCGCCAGCATGCGCTCGAACAGGCGCCGCTGCACCTGATACTTGATATTGCCGATCGCCAGCGCGCCAATGCCGAGCGCACGATGCATCCCGAACGGCTTGCCGTCGTCGGCCACGCCCACGCCGTCGATACCCGCTGGCGGCACCGCGTTCACGTCGGCGGCCACGAGTAGTTGGGAGGCCTGATCGACGTGGCGCGTGTTCATCACCTGCACGCCAGCGGCTGCGGTCGCGAACACGAGTTCGGCGCGCGCGAGCGTGGTGTCGAGCGCTTCGGTCTGCTGAGCATCGGCGCCGCGCGTCTGCACGTCGAAGCGCGCGTTGATGCGGCCGCTCGCGGCCTGCGCGGCTTCGAGCCCACGGCTGCTCGCAATCGAGACGAGCGCGCCCGCGCGCGCGGCCAGCACGCCCGCGATCACGCCCACGGGGCCGGTGCCGCCCAGCACGACCACGCGCTTGCCTTCGAGCGCCGCGCCGTGCGTGCGCCGCAGATGCCACTCGACGCTAGCAACGAGCGCGGCCGCCGTCGTATAGGCGCCGCTCGGGTCGGCGAATACGGAGACCTCGAACGGCGGCACCATCGCTTCGCGCGCGCGCTTGAGCATGTCGGCGGCCAGCACGACGTCGCGTCCGCCGATGAAGAGGCCCGTGCGCGCGACGCCTTTGGGGCCGCGCGAGAAGATCGCGTCCTGCGTGAGCGCGGCGATGTTGTCGATGCCGACGTCGGCGTACGGGACGACGACCTGGTATCCCGCATCGACGGCCATGTTGACGTCGAAGGGGCTCATCTGCCGGGTCGGCGTGAACATGTGGAGAATGAAGGGACGTTCCATCGTTTGTCGGATGCTCAAGAGTGGTTGGGAGAGGGCGTCAGGCGTGACCCGGCGCATGAACGACGCTGGCGCCCGCGTTGCGCCCCTTGACGATTTCGAGCCGCAGCGAGGGGCCGACCACGCCGGCCTGGCGCGCCGCCGCCACGGCGTGCGCGGCCTCGTCGTGCGAGGCCAGGATCGCGAAGCCCGTGGGACCCCACGAGCTTTGTCCGATGCCGGCGCGATGGCGCGTGCCGACCCAGTCGAGCACGCGCGCGACGGCGGCGCTCGTATAGACGCCGCCCTGCGAGGGCGCGAAGTAGCGGCCGATGCCGTCCTGCAGTTCGCTCACGCCGCGCGCGAACGGCGCGAAATCGCGCTCGGCGGCGGCGGGCAGGATCTGCATGAGCGCGAGGTGGCAGGCGTGGGCCGCGAGCTCCTGCGGAAACGGCGGCAGCGCGGCCATCGCCTTGCGTTCGGCGAGGCCGGACAAGCCGCTGCGCGCGTCGTCGAGCACGAGCAGCACGCGCCATTCGTCGGGAAACGGCAGGCGCGCGAGCACGGGCGGCAGCTCGGTCGCGGAGCGCGGGCCGCCGTCGAGGATCAGGCCGCCCTGCTCGAAGCCCGCCACGCCCACGCCCGAGCGCGCGCCGCGCGCGAGGGCGAGCGCAAGCTGCGAAGGTTCGAGTTCGAGCCGATGCAGCCGCGCGAACGCATGGCCCGCGCACAGCGCGAGCTGCGTGCCGGAGCCGAGGCCCGCATGCGCGGGCAACACATGGCGCAGGCGCACGTCGAGCGCCTCGCGCCGGCCGCTCAGGCGCTTGAGCGCCTCGATGTGCGCGCGCAGGCGCGGCAGTTCCTCGCTCGCATAGGGCGGCGCGGCGTAGTGATCTTCTTCGCTCTCATCGTGGTTGGCCTGCTGGCCGCGCGCGAGACGCATTTCGAGCGTCGTGCTGATGCCGTCGATCACGAGACCGAGGCTGCCGAAGCGCCGGCCGAGCGACGCCCCCGGATCGAGAAAGCCCAGATGCAGTCGGCCCGGTGCATTCACGGTGACGGCATGCGCGGCTTTCATGGGGTGTTGCGTCGTGGCGTATTGCGTCATGAGCGCTTCCTCGCAGCGGTGAGCGGACAGCCTGGTCCGCCGACTCATGCAAGCGTCATGCCATACGGGCCGCGTGCACGCGCGGATCGGTTCAAGCGCCTGTCTGTATCGCGTGCATCGGGCGCGCGCCAACGCAAACGGATCTGGAGCGGCACGCGGCTCGAACGCACGCGTGCGCCGTATCGGTGACAGTGTGTCACTCGCCTCGCTGGATTCGCACGGGGTGCGTGGGCAGATCCACGTATTCGCCGGCGAGATACGTCTCGGTGTTTTCCAGTACGAAGCGGCGGAACGACTGGCAAGTGGGCGAGAGCTGCCGCGCGTTCAGATGCACGATCTGCCAGGCGCGGTCGATGGGCGTGCCGCTCACGTCGAGCAGCGCGATTTCGCGCGTGCGCAATTCGAGCCGCAGCGTGTGCAGCGAAAGCAGGCTGATGCCCATGCCCGCCATGACGGCCTGCTTGATGGTCTCGTTGCTGTCGAGCGTGACGACCTTCGCGGGCGTGAACAGATGGTTCTTGAACATCTGCTCGACCACGGTGCGCGTGCCCGAGCCCGGCTCGCGCATGAGGAAGGTCTCGTGGCGCAGCTCCTGCACGTCGATGCGCCGCGCCGCCGCGAACGCATGATCGCGCGCCGCGACGATCACCTGCGGGTTGTACGCGAGCGGCTCGGCCACGGCGTCGAGATCGCGCGGCGGGCGGCCCATCACCGCAAGATCGATGGCGTTGTCCTGGAGCATGCGCAAGAGCGGTTCGCGCGGGGCGATCGTGAAGCGCACATCGACCTTCGGAAACTGCGTGCAATAGCGCGCGATCAGTTGCGGCACGAAATAGCGCGCGGTGCTCACGAGGCCGACCGAGACCGCGCCGCTGTCGGCGAGCGAGAGCGACTGCAGCGCGTCCTGAGCGTCCTTCACTTCGCCGAGGATCCGTTGCGCATGGTGAGCGAGCGTTTCACCGGCTTCGGTCAGCGAGATGCGGCGCGCGATGCGCTCGAACAGCGGCAGGCCAATGGCTTCTTCCAGTTGCTTGATCTGCATGGAGACGGCCGGCTGCGTGAGATGAAGCTCCTGCGCCGCGCGCACGAAGCTCACGTGCTTCGCGGCGGCGGCAAAGATCTGCAACTGGCGCAGCGTGAGCGTGCGGACGAAGTTGAGCATGACGGAGGACACCAGAAGAAGCGCCGCACCAGTAGAAACGCTGCGATGCGGGGGCGCGCGCGAACAGGTAAGGGATCCCTTATAGGATGACTAAGAATATCTGAATTTCGCTGATTCGATCCGCACTTTATCGTTGAACTGTGGGCTTGACCATGTTTCAGCAGGCGCGCGATTCGCATCGAATCGCGCGGCGCATGGGTCGAAAAGCATAGTAGTGGACACGGCTACAAAGGCTGGCCGCGAAAGCAGGCTGCCACGGCTGGCAGGCATCTTGCTCGTGCTGCCGGTATTCGTGTGGGCCGCGTGTTTCGCACGGCGCGAAGCTTTCTGAACTCCTGCAATGAGGCGACTATGCCAGGCCATTACATGATGCTCGACGATTTTCTTTTACGCACGCTGGAGGGCCAGCGCGACGAAGCGGGCGCATATCGCCTGCGCACGGTGCTCGGCGAGATTGCGCTGGCGGTGCGCGCGATCGCAGCGATGATCGAGCGCGTCATGCTCGACGGCAGCATGGGCGCGGGTGGGGATGCGGGTTTGAACCTGGAAGCCGCCGCGCGCGAATTGATGGTGGCGCTGTGCGAGCGCAGCGCGTGCGTTGCGGGCTATGCGGCGGCGGGCGCGGGCGCTATGCGGGCCACGGCGGCTGTTGCGGGTGCATCGGGCGTATCGGGCGTATCGGAGCGCGGCGGCTATCTGCTGGCCTTCGAGGCGCTCGATGGGGCCGCGCAAATCGCCGAAAACGGCGTGGCGGGCAGCGTATTTTCGGTGCGCGAGGCCGCGTGCGAATCGACGGAGGAGCTCACGCAGGACGCCGCCTGGCTGCGCGGTGGCGCGGCGCAATGGGCGGCGGCCTACGCACTCTATGGCCCCTCGACGCTGCTCGTCCTGACGCTGGGACGCGGCACGTATGGGTTCACGCTCGATCGATCGAGCGGCACGTTCGTGCTCACGCATCGCGCGATGTGCGTGCCGGACGAGGGCCCCGAGCTTGCGATCGACGGCGCGCGCGAGCACGCGTGGGAGCCGCCCGTGCTGCGCTACGTGCGCGAATGCCGGGCGGGCAGCGCGGGCGAGCGCGAGCGTGAATTCAGCCTGCGCTTCGGCGGCTGCGCGGTCGCCGACGTCCATCGCATCCTGACGCGCGGCGGCGTGGGCATCGTGCCGCGCGAGCCTCGCGAAGCGCTGGGCGCAAGCGGTCTCGCGCTCATGCACGCGGCGCAGCCGCTCGCGCTGCTGGTCGAGCAGGCGGGCGGCGCGGCCAGCACGGGGCGCGCGCGCGTGCTCGAATTGCTGCCCGGCGCGCTCGACGAGCGCACCGGCATCGTGCTGGGGTCGAAGAGCGAAGTGGCGCGGCTCGAACGCTATCACCGCGAGTACGAACGCGGCGTGGACCGGCCGTTCAATTCGCCGCTCTTCAACGAACGCTCGCTGTTCCGCCCCGAAGCGTGCGCCTGAGCGAGCCACCATGTCGATCAAACATCCGATCGTGGCGGTGACCGGTTCGAGCGGCGCGGGCACGACCACAGTGATGAAGAGCTTTCAGCACATCTTCCGGCGCGAAAAGCTCAAGGCGCAGATCGTGGAAGGCGACGCGTTCCACCGTCACGACCGCGAGGGCATGCACCTCGCGATGAAGGAAGCCGAAGAACAGCGCCAGCAGTTCAGCCACTTCGGCCCCGACGCGAACGTGCTGGACCGGCTCGAAGATTTGTTCAGACAGTACGGCGCAACGGGCCGTGGGCAGGTGCGCAAGTACATCCACGACGAGGCCGAGGCACTCGAATACGACGTGGAGCCCGGCAAGTTCACCGCGTGGACCGACGTGGAGCCGGACACTGATTTGCTCTTTTACGAAGGATTGCATGGCGGTTTCGTGGGCTTGGGCATCGACGTCGCGCAGCACGCGGACTTGCTCGTGGGCGTGGTGCCCATCATCAACCTCGAATGGATTCAGAAGCTGCATCGCGACAAGACGCTGCGCGGCTACTCGCAGGAGGCGGTGATGGACACCATCCTGCGCCGCATGCCTGATTACGCGCATTACATCTGTCCGCAATTCAGCCGCACGCACGTGAATTTTCAGCGCGTGCCGACCGTGGATACATCGAATCCGTTCACGGCGCGCGATATTCCGAGCGCCGACGAAAGTTTTGTCGTGATCCGCTTTGCCAATCCGAGGGGCATCGACTTTCCCTATCTGCTCACGATGCTGCAGGACTCGTTCATGAGCCGGCCCAACGTGATCGTCGTGCCGGGCGGCAAGATGGGGCTCGCGATGCAACTGATTTTCACGCCGATGATATTGAAGATGATCGATCGGCAACAACGCGCGGCGTAAGGCAGGTGAAGCGCGCGCTCATTGCAGATAAAGAGCCATTGATGGCTCAACAACAGGAGATATTTTCATGCAAGTCATGTCGCGCAAATTGCCCGTTGATGCTGTTCTATTCGATCTTGCCAGCACCTTGCATGGGAAGCGTATAGGCGGCCACTTTGTCGAGCTCTTTCCCGATGTGGAAGCCGCGCTCGATGGATTGCGCCAGATGGGGCTGAAGCTCGGGCTCGTGACCGACAAGGCGATGGATGCCGTGGAGCCTATGCTGCAGCGGTTCGGTCTTTCGATGTGGTTTGATATTGTGGTGGACGGTGCGGCTGTTGCGCAGCGCAAGCCGCATCCGGCGCCCCTGTTGCATGCCTGTGAGGCGCTTGCTGTGCAGCCCGCGCATGCGCTTTATGTGGGGGATTCCAGTAACGATGCGATGGCCGCGCAGGCTGCCGGGGTGCAGATGATACGGGTGAGTTATGCGGAGCAGTCGCGGCGCTCTGCAGAGGCGCAGGATGATTTGCCGTGCTTGCGGGTGATCGATAGTCTTGCGGAGTTGCTGGAATTGATTGGGAGTCCGCGTCAAGTGCCTCGGTCTGGGCGTGTTGTGCAGGCTGCCTATCGGCATGATGATTGGGCTGGGTTGTATATCTGAGGTTTTTTCGCGTTTCCTTGTTTTCGCGGCGGTCTGCTAGTGTTGCCCCTGTGCGGGGCGGCACCTACTTTTCTTTGCAGCGGCAAAGAAAAGTAGGCAAAAGAAAGCCGCTCAAACCGCCAGTGTGACGAAGTCGGCAAACAGCCTTTAAGGGGGAAAGGTATAGGAGCATCCGTCACTTCGCACCACCAAACAAAGTGACAAGGCACTCGCACATCCGGCGGCGCTACGCGCGCCGTGGGGCATAACCAAGAACCGGTGGGGCGCATGCGTATTCGCTTATCCAGGCAGCACGCGTGGTTTCCCATGCAGACCCGACCGTTGCGCGCGCAGCGAGCAACGGGATGAATGAGTCCTTTGTGCCTACTTTTCTTTGCGGCTGCAAAGAAAAGTAGGTGCCGCCCCGCACAGGGGCAACCCTGGCAGACCGCCACGAAACCAAGGAAACGCGAAAAACCAACGCACCCGCGCGTCACCTTTTAATATGAACGCGCCGCATTTTCCGATACAGCGTATTACGCGTCACCCCAAGCGCATTAGCCACTTCACTGACATTCCAGCGATGCGTATCGAGCAATCCCATGAGCGCTTCGCGTTCGGCCAACAGAATCGCATTGAGCGGCTCGCAGTCGTCATCGCTCTCATCGCTCTGATCAAAATTGCCAGCGACATCCGATGCCGGAGGAACCGGCGAGCCTGCATCACCTCTCTGCACCGCATGCAGCCCCACAAGCTCCCCAGGCAAATGCGCAGCAGTCAATTCGGGCCCATCACACAACGCAGCAGCCGTGCGCAGCACATTCCTCAACTGGCGCACATTGCCAGGCCACGGACTAGCCAACAGAATCTGCCGCGCATCCTTACCCAGCATCGGCGGCACTTCGTTATCCTGCTCAAGCAGATGAATAATCAAAGCGAGCTTATCTTCACGCTCGCGCAGCGCTGGCACGCTCACCGCAACGCCATTAAGCCGGTAATAAAGATCCTCGCGAAACTGCCCACTAGCAACGAGCGCAGCAAGATCCCGATGGCTCGCGCTAATAAGCTGAAAATCGACCTTGATAACGGCTTCCGATCCCAGCGGCGTCACCTCGCGCTCCTCGAGCACGCGTAACAACCGCGCCTGAAGCGCGAGCGGCATATCACCGATCTCGTCGAGAAACAGCGTGCCGCCATTGGCCTGCAGGATCTTGCCGCGCCGCCCTTCGCGCTGCGCTCCGGTGAACGCGCCCGCGCGATAGCCGAACAACTCGCTCTCGATCAGATGCTCGGGCAACGAAGCACAGTTGATCGCGACAAACGGCCCATCGCGGCGTGCGCTAGCCGCGTGCAGCGCATTGGCGAAAACGTCCTTGCCCGCGCCCGTTTCGCCGCGCACGAGCACGGCAATGCCGCGATCGATCACGCGTTCGGCAAGGCTCAACTGGCTCGCGAGATGCGCGTCCCCGAACTCGACACGCGGGCCGCCCGAGGTACGCCCGCGCGCGCGCGCGGGCTCGCGGCGCGGCGCGGCGATCTCGCGTGCCTGGGCTTCCTGCGCGACGGCCGGCGGCTGCGCCGTGGTGCGGCCCACGCTCGCCGTGCTCTGCCGCAGCGGCGCCTGCGCGACGGCGAAAAAGCGGTTCGGCGCGTGAGCGCGATAGACGGCAACGGGATGAAACGAGCTCTGCACGCTGCGCGCAACGAGGTCCGCGAGCGTGGCGTTGAAGAGATCGGTGATGCGCTTGCCCGCGATCTCGGCGAGCGAGCCAAAGCCGAGCTGGAACAGCGCGCTGCGGTTCGCGCCGAGCACGAGGCCGCTTTCGTCGATGGTGAGCTTGCCCGCGTGCAGCGTATTCACGAATTCGGGGCGGCTATGAAAATGCACCATGTGCGCCTGCGTGTGGCGCGCATCGAGCAGGCGGTTCTCGATCATCTGACGCGACATGCCCACGAGCACGAGCGAATGTTGTTGTTGCAACTGCGAGCGGCTCGTGACGTCGAGCACGCCCGCGAGCGTGCCGCGTTCGTCGAATACCGGCGCGGCCGAGCAGGTGAGGGCGGCGTAGCGCGAGAAGAAATGCTCGTGCTGGCGCACGGCGAGCGCTTCGCCTTCGGCGAGGCAGGTGCCCATGCCGTTGGTGCCCGCTTCGCGTTCGCTCCAGACCGCGCCCACGCAGAAGCCCCAGTCCTCCACCTGCTCCGCGAAGCTCGTCGACGAGACCAGATGCAGGATCACGCCGTCCGCGTCGCTGAGCACGACCGCGAGATCGGCGTCGCCCAGTTGCTGATAGAGCGTCGTCATTTCGAGCTTCGCGCAGCCGATCAGATCGGCAAGGCGCTCGCGGCGCTGCGCGAGTTCGGCGCTCGTGAGCACGGGCGGCGGCCGGCACGTGTCGGGGTCGAGCCCGTACTCGTTCAGGCAGCGCGTCCACGAGCGCACGATGGCCGCGCCCGGTTCGTAATGGCCGAGCCGCTGGCGCAATACGCCGTCGACGCCACTCGCGCGGGCAGGACGCTCAATACATTCTTCGGCATATTGGGTTGACTGCATGACACGTGTCTCCGGAGTCTCCGACTGCCAATCATGGGCACATCGACGGATGCATCGCCTTGAGGGGCGGCGCTCCTGCCAGCTTGTGCCCAATTATTTGCAGTCAAATTTCCGGTGACAATTCGCCTTATGGGGCTACCCCCTTGTGGGTAGCCGGCATGTCACCCTGCCGATGCGGCGCGCTAGTACGGCGGCTTTTAGCGCTCGCGTGAGCCGTGCTCGTGGCGCCACACCACGGCTTCGAGCCGCGAATGCAGGTCGAGCTTGCGCAGCACGTGCTTCACGTGGACCTTCACGGTACCCACGCTGATGCCGAGCTTGCGCGCGATGACCTTGTTGCACATGCCCTCGACGAGGTAGTCGAGTACCTCCACTTCGCGCGCGGTAAGGTCCGATTGCGCGGGCGGCATGCGCTGGCCGCCCGAGAGCGCGTGCACGAGGCTGCCCGTGACCGCGTCGCTGAGCACGGCGGCGCCCGCCAATGCCTTCTGGAGCGTGACGCAGAGGTCCTCGGGGTCCATGTCCTTGAGCAGGTAGCCGTGGGCGCCGGCGCGCAGCGCGGCGACCACGTCGCGTTCATGGTCCGAGACGGTCAGCATGATGAAGCGCGCGTTGACGCCGGCGTCGCGCATCAGTTGAAGGGTCTCGATGCCGCTCACCTCCGGCATGTTCAGGTCGATCAGCACGACCTCGGGCTTCAGGCGCACGGCCATCTCGACGCCGTCGCGACCGGAGGCGGCTTCGCCCGCGATCGAAAACAGCGGATTCATCTGGATGAGCTGCGCGACGCCTTTGCGAAAGAGCGCATGGTCGTCGATGAGCAGAACGGTATGAGGGGGCATTGAGCTTCCTTGGCGCGTTAACCAGACTACCTGTCTCTACTGGAACGGCGTGTGATCTGTCTTGCGGCGCATGCATCAGTGCACATGCACGCAGCAACCGGATCTTTTCTTGATTAGAAGTTCAAGTCTACGCGTGGAATCCCGATGGACAAAATTCATTGCCAAGAAAAAAACGGGCTGGCTCATGGCAGGCCAGCCCAAATCTCTCTTCTCGCGACCCCCGTAATGCTCTGTAACGCCTAAAAGTGACTGCGCAATTCCTCGGCAATGTCGAAAATGTCACCGACGATGCCGTAGCGCGCGATCGTGAAGATCGAAGCTTCGGGGTCGGTGTTCACGGCGATGATGTTGTCCACGTGCTTCATGCCGGCCATGTGCTGCACGGAGCCCGAAATGCCCATCGCGATGTACATCTTGCAGGCCGCCGCGGTCTTGCCGGACTGGCCCACCTGATGCGCTTTCGGCAGCCAGCCCGAGTCGGCGATCGGGCGCGAGCAGCCGAGCGTGGCGCCCACGGTCTCCGCGAGCTCGCGGAACTGCTCGACGTGCGTTTCCTCGCCGATCCCGCGGCCCACCGAGAGGATGAACTCGGCGCCCGGAATGTCGACGTCGCCGCTCGCGGCCGGCTCCTCGAACGCGAGGTGCTTGCTGCGCGGCGCGAGCGCCGGCGCGGCGAAGCTGCTCACGGCGGGGCTGGCGGCCGCTTCGGGCGCCTTGAAGGCGCCGGGGCGCAGGGTCACGATGACCGTTTCCTTGCCCGGAAACTCGATCTCCATGTTGACCTTCTGACCATAGCCCGAGCGCGTGGCGAGCCAGTCCGCGCCGTCGCGCGCGAGCCCGAACGCGTCGGTCGTGAATCCGTAATTGCCCTTGGCCGCGAGCGGGGCGGCGTATCCGAGCGTATCGATCGTATGCGGCAGCAGCACGAGCGAGGGCTTGCGCGCCTCGATCATTGCGCGCGCAACGTTTTCATAGACTTCGGGGTCGAAGGCGTCGTCGCTCGTCTGCACGGTGACGATTTCGTCGACGCCCGCGAGCTTGAGGCTCTCCACCCAGGCATCGGGCTGTGCGCCCAGCACGGCGACGGTGACGGTTTCGCCGCTCGCTTCCTTCGCCTGCGCGGCGGCGCCGAGCACTTCGAGACTGACCGGGCGCAGTTGCCCTTGACGGTGTTCGACCAGAACCAGAATGCCGCTCATTTCGCTTCTCCCCTGAATTCCTTGATCAGGCCTGCCAGGCGTGCCGCCTGCTCGGCGGGCGTACCCTCGATCATTTGCGCGCGGCCCGCGGTGGGCACATAGACGCGCCGGATGCGCGAGAGCGATCCTGCCGCGCCGGTCTCGCCGGCGGCAAGGCCGAGCTCGTCGGGCGTGAAGGTTTCGATGGGCCGCTGGGCGGCCTGCTTGATGCCGCGCAGCGACGCGTAGCGCGGCGTGTTGATGCCGAGCTGAATGGTCAGCACGGCGGGACATTGCACTTCGACGTTCGCGTAGGCGCCGCCTTCGAGCTCGCGGCGCGCCGTGGCCGTCTTCGCGCCGGGCGCGTAGTCGAGCCCGGCCACCACGGCCGCGTGCGGCCAGTCGATCAGGCCTGCGAGCGCCATGCCGGTCACGCCATAGGCGTGATCGGAGGCCTGCACGCCCGCGAAGATCATGTCGGGCGCTTCCTTGCGCGCGAGCGCCGCGAGCACGCGGGCGATGGCGACCGGGTCGGCGCCTTCGAGATCGTCGCTCCAGATGCGCACCGCGCGGTCCGCGCCTTTGGCGAGGCACTTGCGCAGCTCGTCGTCGGCGCTTTCGGGGCCGACCGTGGCCACCACGATCTCGATCTCGCCGTTCGCGCCCTCCTTCAGGCGCATCGCTTCTTCCAGCGCGTAGTGGTCCCACTCGTTCAGGTCGAAGACGTGAAAATCGGCGCTCACGTCGCGGCCGTCGTCGTTCAGCTCGAAGTCCTCATCGAGCGAAGCGACCTGCTTGATTGTGACTAGTATTTTCATCTTGACTCCATGTTCGTCGGACAGGGCGAATCGTGTTGCACGTCTTGCGGGTGTGGCTCGTGTTGCATTGCATCGTCATCCAGCGGATGGGGGAAAACGGCGGAAGCCTGCGGCGCGCGGGCGGCGAGCGGGCCGAGCGCGCGCCCGAAATGGCCGAACAGGCGCGCGCGGGCTTCGCGATCGGGGTCAAAACGCATGCGCCAGCGGTCGGCGTCCGTTAGATTTGGGTGCTCGAACACCAGTACGCGGTGCAGCGGATAGGGCTCGTGGCGCAACTGCAGCAGCACGCGCCGCGAGGCCTGCGGGTTCAGGATCACGCCGCGGCGCACGTCGGCCACCGGGTGGGCCGCGAGCCGCGCGAGCTGCGCCTGCGGGGTCGCGGGGTGGTGCGCGATGGCGGAGAGCACGTCCACGTCTTCGTCGGCCGCGAGGCGGCGCAGCAGCGCGCCTGGCAGGTCCGCGCGCAGCGCGACGCCCGCGCGGACCCACGCGACCGGGTCGCCGGCCAGCTGCGCGACGAGGCGCGCGGGACAGTCCGGGTGGCGCGCCACCGCGCGGCGCACTTCGGATTCGGCGTCGCTCACGAGCCGCTCGAGCCATTCGGCCGGGCAGGCCGGATTGCGCGCGAGCGTGCGGCGCACCCACGGATCGTCATTGCCGATCAGCCACTCGACGACCTTGAGCGGCAGGTCGCGGCGCGTGGCCACCACGCGCCGCACGATGGCCTGCGCGTCGAAGCACAGGCCGATCAGCGCGCCCGCGGGCGTGTTCGCATTGAGCGCGGCGGCGCGGCGCACGCCGGGGTCTTCGTCGCGGGCGAGGTCCGCGAGGATCGCGGCGCCCGCGCGCGCCTGGAGCGCGAGGCTGCGGCGCTCGGCCGGCGACGAGGGCAGCGTGTGCAGCAGCGAGTCGGGGCAGCACGGATGGCGCAGCACCTGGGCGCGCACCGCGCTCGTGCGCGTGCTTTTCCAGAGCTGCAGCAGCGTTTGCGGATCGGTCGCGAGATGGATCGCGAGCAGGCGCTGCAGCACGGCGATGCCGCGTTGTTCGACGAGCGTGAGCAGCTCCGAGGGCACGCCGACGTTCTCGCAGAGCGCGCGCAGCACGTCGAGGTCGTTGCTTTGCGCCGCGAGCGTAGCCAAAAGCGCGTGGGGCGCTTTTGCGTGGCGCGCGAGCAGGCAGGCGAGGCGAGTAGCGGGGGCTTCGTGCCCCTCGGCGAGCAGCGCGAGCGCATCGCCGGGCGTGGCCGGGTTTCGCGCGAGGCGCAGCTTGAGCGTCTCGTCGCGATTCGCCACGGCGAGCCGCGCAAGCTCGGCCAGCACCGCGCCGTGCGCGAACGTGCAGGCCGCGAGGGCGAGGCAGTCGCGCCGCGCATCGAAGAGCCGCGCGCCCAGGCGCTCGCGGTCCGCGTCGTCGGCGTGCGGATAGAGCGCGGCGGCCGCGTACACGTCGTCGGCGGCCAGTGCGAGCTCGACGAGTTCGCGCCAGTGGCGGCGCATCGTGGGCGTGCGCGGGCGGCGCTGCCTCGCGCGCTGCTCGTGCGCCTCGGGCCGCGCTTTTGCCTCGGGTGCCTGGGGTGCCTGGGGTGCCTGGGGTGCCTCGGGCGTCTCGTGCATGGCGTGCCTTGCGTGCCGATTGTCGGGCGTTTCGTGCATCCCGTGCGTCTCCTGCATCCCGGCCCGCGCGTGCCTGGCGTGCAGCGCGGGCAGCGCGTGGGCGCGGTCTTGCGTGGTGGCGGAGCTGGGCGTCATCTCGGGCGGTCCTTGGGGCGGGGGCTCAGGTAACGTTCAGGTGGCGTCGGGCTGCGTTCACGCAGCGGCGATGGCGTGCACGTCGCCAGCGGGACCGGCATCGTCGCTCGCCGGCTCCGCGAGGCTCTCGGCGATCAGCTCGATCAGCTCGCGCACCACGAACTTGCCTTCGTAACCGCTCGTCTTCAGCGCGTCCTCGAACATCGTCAAATCCTTCGGACAACAAACGACGAACACTTCCAGACCTTCGATGCGCGCCGCTTCGTGCATGCGGTTCTGCGAGGGCTTTTCCTTGCCGACCGGATCGCTCATCCAGATCCGCCCGCCGCCCGCGCCGCAGCAGAACGAGTTGTCGCGCGAGCGCGGCATGTCCACGAGATCGCAGCCGAGCGCCGCGAGAATCTGCCGGGGCGCGTCGTAGCCCTTGTTGAAGCGGCCGAGGTGGCACGGGTCGTGGAAGGTCACGCGGTAGCCGAGCTTGCGCCTGGGCTTGAGCACGCCTTCGGCGAGCATGCGGGCGACGACGCTCGTGTAGTGCTCGATCTCGAACTTGCCGCCGAAGTCGGGGTACTCGTTGCGGATCGTGTTGTACGAGTGCGGGTCGGTCGTAACGATGCGCTTGAAGTGCGATTGTCCAAGCAGCGCGATGTTGTTCTCGGCGAGCAGTTCGTAGAGCCCTTCCTCGCCCACGCGGCGCACGTCGTTGCCCGCATTCGATTCGCCCTCGTAGAGCAGGCCGAAATCCACTCCGGCGTTGTGCAGCAGCGTGGCGAAGGCCTGGGTCACGCGCTGGTTGCGCGGATCGAACGAGGCATAGTCGCCGACGAACCACAGCAGGTCGACGTTCTCCTTGCGCGCGTCCTTGATCTGGAAGGGCAGGGGCTTGGTCCACGCGGCGCGCTTGCGCTTCGATTCGTTAAACGAATTACCGTTCTTGTGGATGGCCTGCAGCGTCTTTTGCACCTGCGGTTCCATCTCGCCGTCCTCGACGAGCTTGCGGCGCATCTGCACGATGATGGGCACGTGCTCGACCGCCACGGGGCAGATCTCCACGCAGGCCATGCAGGTGCGGCACGACCAGACGGTTTCCATGAACACCTGGCCGATGCCCTTGCCGTGCACGTCGAGTTTCACCTCGTCGGGCAAGGTGTTCTTTTGCAGCGCCTCGTTGGCGAACTCGCGCAGCGAGAGGATCACGTCGCGCGGCGAGAGCGGCGCGCCCACGGCGTTCGCGGGACAGGCTTCGTGGCAGCGGCCGCACTTCGTGCAGGCGTCGAGATTGAGCAGGTGCTTCCAGGTGAAGTCGGTGATGGTCTTGTAGCCGACGCGTTCGGCACCGGGCGCGGCGCCTTCCACGACCTCGGCGGCCTCGATGCGCGGCAGGCGCTGGGCGGCGAGCGGATCGCGCATCATGAGCGAGCCCGAGGCCGTGAAGATGTGCTTGACCTTGGTGTACGGAATCAGCGCGATGAAGGTGAGCGCGAGCAGGCCATGAAACCACCAGAGACCCGTGCGCATCACGTAGGCGGCCGAGGCGCTCACGCCCACGCCCTTGAAGATCTCGGCGAGCAGCGCGGCCACGGGCGACCACCAGCGCGTGTCCCACACCACGGCGCGGTCCTGCAGCCAGACGAGGCGCAGCCCGCTCAGCACGAAGCCGGTGATGCCGATCAGCACGAGCGTCCAGAGGAACGCCCAGTCTTCGCGGCGGTAGCCGCTGCGGTCGTAGTCGGGGTCGCCGGGCTGGCGGTCGGGGCGCTTGTAGTCGAGCTTGGGCGGCTTGATCCAGCCACGGCGCACCATCATGTAGAGGAGCCCGGCGATCATGGAGACACCCGCCACGTTCATCGCGAGCTTGAACAGCAGATAGAAGTCGCCGTTCCAGAAGTGGAAGCCGAGAAAGCGCGCGGTGATGTCGTAATCGACGGTCACGGTGGCGGTGCCCAGAAACAGCACCGCGAAGCCGTAGAAAATCATCCGGTGCGCGCGGCCCGCGGCGGGGTCGCGGCGCGCCACGGTGCGGTGGCTCAGCACGACGCGCACCATGTCCTTGAAGCGCGCCTGCAGATCGATCTTGCCGAACGATTTCGACAAGCGCTGGCCGCGCCGGTATTTGCGGATCTGGACGTAGACCCCCCACGCGAATACGCCGACCGCGGTGAGGCCGATGAGATAGAACAGCGCGATCGCAAACGACGGGAAGCCCTCGAACAGGATGCGCGTGACGGTCGCGGGGTCGAAAGTCGCTGGGGTCTGCATGGCTCGTCCGTTTGATGAATTGGGGGGAGGGGGCGCTTTTTTCAGGCAAAGCGCATCCGTGTCAGGCCGTCGAGCGCGCCTGACGATCCAGGTTCTATTAGCAATGCGAACCGATCCTGTTGCGCCGCGGTGCCCGGCGATGCGGGCGCCGTGGCGGCGGGCGGAGCCCGGCAGGTGCGCCGGGCTCGTGCCAACTTACTTCTTGTAGTGGATCTGGTACGTGCCTTCGGGCAGGTGCGGCGTGCCCCAGACGGCCACTTCGCGCTTGTACGGCAGCGGGAACTGCGGGTTCGCTTCCTCGATCTCGCGCGCGACGCGGTGGCCCGTGAAGGTCGCATCGGCGATCAGGCGCGGTGCTTCGGCGTCGCCGATCAGGTACACGCCCTTGACGCCCTTGCTCTCCCACTGGTCCTGCTTCGCCTTGATCTCGCGGTAGAGCGTGTCGTTCGAGCGGCGGCCCGTGACGAGCACGAGCGAATCGAACTCGAGCCAGCGGTGCGTCTTGTTCGCGTCGCGCGGCAGTTGCCCTGCGCCCCGGTAGGTGCGCTTCGAGCCGTCGCCCCAGATGTTGTAGATCTCGATGCGGCCCTTCTCGATGCGGCTCGCGAAATGGTCGCCCAGTTCGGTCACGTGCAGCTCATGGAGCCGGCGCATCATGTTCGGGTATTCGAGCGTGAAGTGCATGTAGTTCGCCAGATGCACGCCGCTCACGATCGTGACTTCGTGGCCGGCCGCCGCAAGCTTCTCGGCGAGGCTCGGCGCCATGAAATAGGTGTCCGCGTTGAGGATCACGACGCGCTTGCCGATCGGCTTCTTGCCGCCGAGCACCTGCTCCGGCGTCAATTGATCGGGCTGCGAAGCATCGGCGCCGGGGATCGGATCGTGCGTGAGGCAGTTGGTGCCGTCGCCGACCCAATGCGCGCCCGTGGCGATCACGACTTTTTCCGCGCCGTAGTCGAGCACGTCGTCGGCGGTGAGCGGCTTCACGCCGAGCGCGAGCTGGCTCTGCTTGTTCTTCTTCAGCAGCTTGGTGATCTGCGTCTCGCGATAGTCGCGGTGATAGCCCCATTCGCCGAGGCCCGGCAGCGTGACCACGCTGTTCAGGTGCCCGCCGATCTTCTCCGCGCTGTCCACGAGGTGGACCGTGTAGCCGCGCTGCATCAGCACGCGCGCGCATTCCGAGCCCGACGGGCCCGCGCCCACCACGAGCACCGAGTCGCCCGACTTGCATTCCTCGAACTTCTCCGGGTGCCAGCCGCGGCGATACTCTTCGCCGGCCGTGGCGTTCTGCGTGCAGATCATCGGCGGGCCGCCGATTTCCCAGCGCGAGATGCAGACATTGCAGCCGATGCATACGCGCACGTCGTCGACGCGGCCTTCCTCGATCTTCTTCGGCAGGAACGGATCGGCGATCGACGGACGCGCGGCGCCGATGATGTCGGCATAGCCCTTCGTGACGATCTCGGTCATCTTCTCCGGATCGGTGAAGCGGCCCACGCCGAGCACCGGCTTCTTCGAGACCTGCTTGATGAACTTGGTCCACGGAACCTGATGGCCCTGCAGATAGAAGCGCGACGGGCCCGCGTCCTCGCCCCATTCGGCGATGTCGCCCACGTCCACGTCCCAGAGGTCGACGAGCGAATCGGCCATTTCGACGAACTTCATGCCGTCCTTCTCGACTTCGACGCCGCCGGCGCCATAGAGCGAGTCCACGGCGAAGCGCGTGGCGATGGCGCAGTCGCTGCCCACGGCGCGGCGCACTTTTTCGAGCGTTTCGAGCCAGAAGCGCGCGCGGTTTTCGAGCGAGCCGCCGTAGCCGTCGGTGCGCTTGTTGTAGTAGGGCGAGAGGAACTGCAGCGGCAGATACGAGTGCGCGCCATACACGTAGACGATGTCGAAGCCGGCGTCGCGTGCGCGCAGCGCGGCCTCGACATAGTATTGCTGCACGTCGCGGATGTCGTCGAGATCCATCTCCTTGCAGTACGTGAGCGTTTCGAACTCCGAAGCATACTGGCTCGGCCCGCGCGGGGTGGCGCGGCTTTCCATGCAGGGCGCGTGCGCGCCGCCGTACCACATTTCGATGCCGGCGAGCGCGCCGTACTTGTGGACTTCCTCGGTCATCGCGCGCAGGTTGCGCACGTCGCCTTCGTCCCAGATGCGTGCCGAGAGGCGGTGCGTGTCGTCCGACTCGGGGTGGATCGAGCAATATTCGGTGTTCATCGCCGCCCAGCCGCCTTCGGCCTTCATCGAGCGGTGCGCCGCCTGGAAGCCGGGCAGGTTGCTGCCCGCGCCGATGCAGTGCGGGACTTGATAGAAGCGGTTGCGCAACGTCTTCGGGCCGATCTGGATGGGCTCGAACAGCACGTCATAGCGGGGATCGCGGGACATGGGGACGTATCTCCTTGTGTGTTTAGTGTGCTTGTGGGGCTGCGTGAGTCGAGGGTGCGTAGAGTGCGTAGAGGGTGCGTAGAGGCTCAGGCCGCTACGCGGGTGCGCAGGCGTTGCGGGTCATAGAAAGGCGTGCGGGTGACGGTGCCGCTCACGGTGCCGGCCGCGTCGTGAATCTCCACCTTGGTGCCGAGCGCCGTATGCGAAGGCTTCAGATGGACCATCGCGAGCGACTGCATCAGATACCGGCTGAATGTCGCGCTCGTGACCACGCCCACTTGCTCCTTGCCGATGAAGATCTTCGAGCCCGCCGCCACCGCACCGTCGTGCTTTACGAGCACGCCGGCCTGCTTGAAGCGCTCCTTGCCGCGTGCGTTGAGCAGCGCGGCCTTGCCGGTGTAGTCGCCGGGCTTCTCGACGTCGATCATCCAGTCGAGGTTCAGCTCCCACGGCGTGACGTCGCCTTCGGGCATGTCGAAGGGGTAGAACAGCAGCGCGGCTTCGATGCGCGCGAGCTCGAGCGAGGTCCACGAGGCCGGCACGATGCCGAACGGCTTGCCCGCTTCGAGAATGGCGTCCCACAGCGCAATGGCGTCGTTCGCGGAACACGAGACTTCGAAGCCCTGCTCGCCCGAATAACCGCCGCGCGAAATGATGATCTTGCGGTCGAACAGCCTCGTCTCGACGTGCGCGAAATACGGCAGCTTCGCGAGATCGATGCCGATATGCGGCTGGATGATGGCCGCGGCGCGCGGGCCTTGCAGCGAGAGCATGTGCACGTCGAAGTCCTGGTGCCATTCGACGTCGCGGCCTTGCGCGGCGCGGCGCAGATGGTCCTGCGTGGAGCCGCCGCCGTGCGAGATGCGGTACTGGTTCGGCGCGTCGTAGATCACCATGAGGTCGTCGCATACGACGCCGCGTTCGTCCACTTCCGCCGCGAGGCGCGCGGTGCCGGGTTTCATCTTCGTGACGTCGATCGCGCAGATACTGTCGATCACGGCGCACGCGTCCGGGCCGCTCACGCGCAGGATGTTGAGCGCGCTGATATCGTAGAGGCCCGCGGTCGAGCGCACGGCGACCACCTCGTCGTTCGGGTCGCTGTTGTAGTACCAGGGCAGCGGCATGTCGTTCCACATATCGCCGTCCAGCTTCGAGCCAAGTTCGCGATGGCGGATATTCAGAATTGATTGCCTTGTCATAGCGTTTTCCCGAGGTTGAGAGCCTTGCGTGACTTACATGAAGAAAGGCCGACGCGTTCTGGCCGGTGGGCCGCGACGAGGGCCGCTGGATAGTCGCTGGATGGCACTCAGTCTCCTTCGTTAAAATCGGCGTCACAATCGCCCCGTGGCGCTACCTCCGAGTGGGTAGGCGCGATACTTCGGCCCGTCGCGCGAAGCTTTCAAATGCGCCGCAACATGCCCGGTCGTGTAAGCGTGCATGTACACAAGTGGGCCCGCGAGGCCCGCCGGATGGACATTCGGCTGCATGGCGCAGGCCCCGGTGCACCCTCCAGGGCGTAGCGCGGGGGCTACCCCCAATGAATCATTGCTCTCCCTTTTTTGCTCGCCGATTCTGTTCGTACAGATTCTTGACGTGAGGATCAACGGGCATGAACGGACCAAAGGCGATACCAGTACGCGTCGAACGTGTGGAGAGCATCACGGCCGATATCCGGCGCTTCACGCTCGTGCCGACGCAAGGCGACTCCCTGCCGGCGTATTCCGCGGGCAGTCACGTCGTCGTGACCATGCGGGGCGAGGCGCGTACCTGGCGCAATGCCTACTCGCTCACGAAGGCGGCCGGCGCGCGCGACGCGTACCAGATCATGGTGCGCCGCGTGCCCGCTTCGCGCGGCGGCTCGGCGTTCATGCATTCGGAAGTGCGCGAGGGCAGCGAGCTCGAAATTTCGATGCCGTCGAACTTCTTTCCGCTCGCGCGCCTTGCGACCAGGCACGTGATCGTGGCGGGCGGCATCGGCATCACGCCGTTCCTCTCGATGCTGCCGGAGCTGGCCGCGAGCGGCGCACGCGTGGAGATGCACCTGTGCTGCCGCCCCGAGGACGCCGACGCGCTGCAGGCGCTGATCGCCGAGCGCATCGTGGGCGGCGTGGCCATCTACACCGACCTGCAGGACGTTGAAACGCGCTTTGGCTCGCTGCTCGCCGGGCAGCCGCCCGGCACGCATCTTTATACGTGCGGGCCGGTGGGATTGATGGAAGGGCTCGCCGAGGTGGCGCGCGCGCGCGGCTGGCCCGAGAGCCACTTTCACCAGGAAAGCTTCGGCGGCGCCTCGCATGGCCAGCCCTTCGTCGCGGTGCTCGCGAAGAGTGGCTGCGAAGTGGCGGTGGGCGCCGACGAGAGCCTGCTCGAAGCACTGGAGGCCGCCGGCATCGACGCGCCGTACATGTGCCGGGGCGGCGCGTGCGGCACCTGCGCGCTCGAAGTGCTGGAGGGCGAGCCCGAGCATCGCGACTTCTTCCAGAGCGCCGCCGAACGCGCGACCAACTGCAACGTGCTGCCTTGCGTATCGCGTGCGCGCAGCGAGCGTCTCGTGCTGAACATCTGACCAGGAAGCCCAACGCCATGTCCATAGCCTTCAAGCCCGACGAGTCGTTTCGCGACGCTTACACGTATCGCAACAGCGACGAAGCGATCCTGCGTTTTCCGTTTCCGTTCCCCGAAGACCGCTACATGTATTCGGTGAATATCGAGCCGCATACGAGCGGCGCGCCCGGCACGGTGCTGCGCGCCGCGTTCGACATCGACGAGCACTACATCGCCGAATGCCGCGACCGCGCGCTCACGCTCGAACGCGATCCGCTGCGCTGCCAGGTGCTCGATCACATGGACGCCGCGCAGTGGGACACGCTCGAATTGATCATGGAAAGCCTCGCGCACGACTACCCCGAGTATTTCGAGCTCGAACGCGATGGCACGAACTGGACCTGGACCAACCGCCCGCTGGGGCTCACGCAATCGTTCGTGTTCGGCGACGCCGACACGCTGCCGTGCCCGCCGTTCGAATACATCACGCGCCAGGCGCAGGGCGACTTCGTGCTGCTCGATCATCGCGACGACAACCTGTTCATGGACGGCGGCACGGTGACGACCCAGGCGGACTGGTCGCTCGACTTCGACCTCGGCATGAGCTTCATGGAATGGCACGGCCCCGTGCCGCTCGCGCATCAGGCCGGCATCTTCGAGCGCGCGCTGAAATTCTTGTTGCGCCTGCAATCGGGTGCGCCGGTGCGCCGCCTGAACTGGACCATGACCGTCAATCCGCGTCTGGACACCTCGCCCGAGCAATACCCCGAGTGGGGCCCGGACCGCGCGAGCATCACGCCCGGGAATGTCGGCCGCAAGCTGCATCTGCGCGTTGAATTGCAGACGCTGTTCAGACTGCCGCGCAGCAACGCGATCCTGTTCTGCGTGCGCTGCTATCTGATCGGCCTCGACGAGCTCGCGCGCGTACCGAAGTGGGGCAAGCGCCTGCATCGCGTGCTGAGCACGCTGCCGCAGGAGCTTGCCGAATATAAGGGGCTGGTGCGCTATCGCGACACCGCGCGGCAATGGCTCGCGCAGTTCGACGACGGCGAGCCCACCACGCTCGGCACCCAGGCCGAAGTCGAACGCCTGAGGCCGCCGCTCGACGAGTCCCACGAGTCGCACACACGCCCGAGTTTCGCCGGTTCCTGAGTCATTCGTGGTCATGCCGCGTGCCGTGCCGGCGCCGCGCTTCAAGCGGCGCCGCTGGGCGGTGCGCGACGTGGCGGCGTTCGCATCCCCACATGCCGTATTCCGGCCGCCACCCAGCGGTCCCTCATCAGAGAAAGGAAGAGACATATGAATACGATTTCCGAAGAGCTCGCTGTCGAATCGGAAGGTTCGTTACAGCGAAAAATCAGTTGGACCGGCGCGTTCTGGGTGGCCAGCGGAGTCCCGGCGCTGGTGCTGTTCTCGATCGGCTCGATTGCGGCGACGGTCGGCAAGCTCTCGTGGGCCGTCTGGATCATCTCGATCGGCCTCGGCTTCATCCAGTCGTTCTCGTATGCGGAGATCGCCGGGCTCTTTCCGCACAAGTCGGGCGGCGCCTCGGTCTACGGCGCCATTGCGTGGGTGCGCTATTCGAAGCTGTTTGCGCCGCTCTCGGTCTGGTGCAACTGGTTCGCGTGGTCGCCCGTGCTCGCCATCGGCTCGGGGCTCGCGGCGGGCTACGTGCTCTCGATCCTGTTTCCCGCGGACTCGGCCATCAACACCTGGCAGATCACGCTCGTGAGTCTGGACTGGTTGCGCTCCGGTCTGAGCTTGCGCATCAACGCAACGTTCATACTCGGCGCGGCGATCCTGCTCATCACGTTCGCGATCCAGCACCGCGGCATCATGAACGCGGCGCGCATCCAGACCATCCTGGGCATCGCGGCGCTGGTGCCGCTGATTCTCGTCGGCATGGTGCCGCTGTTCACCGGCGACGTGGCCGCGCATAACCTGTTTCCGCTCGTGCCGCTCGCGAAGGACGCTGGCGGGCAGATCATCGACGGCACATGGAACATGGCGGGCATCACGCTGATGGCAGGCGGCCTGTTCGTGGCCGCGTGGTCGACCTACGGGTTCGAGACGGCCGTCTGCTACACGCGTGAATTCCGCGACCCGAAGCGCGACACGTTCAAGGCGATCCTGTACTCAGGTCTCCTGTGCATTTTCGTGTTCACGGTGGTGCCGCTCTCGTTCCAGGGCGTGCTCGGCCTCGGCCATCTGGTCACGCCCGACGTGAAGGACGCCGCCGGCAACGTGGTGACGCCCGCCGTCTACAGCGGCATTCTCTCGCCGGACATCTATAGCGGCATGGGCGTGGCCAAGGCCATGGCGCCGATGATCCGCGGCGGCCTGCTGGTCGAGCGCGTGCTCGTGGTGATGCTGGTGCTCGCACTGGTGCTCGCGATCATGACCTCGATGGCGGGTTCCTCGCGCACGCTGTATCAGGCCTCGGTGGACGGCTGGCTGCCGAAGTACCTCTCGCACGTGAACGAGCACGGCGCCCCCACGCGCGCCATGTGGACCGACCTCTGCTTCAACCTGATCCTGCTGCTGATGTCGGACTATGTGTTCGTGCTCGCGATTGCCAACGTCGGCTACATCATCTTCAACTTCCTGAACCTGAATTCCGCGTGGATTCACCGGCTCGACCGCAAGGACTGGGTGCGTCCGTTCCGTGCGCCCAACTGGCTGATCGTGCTGGGCACGCTGTTCTCGTTCGTCAATCTCGCGCTGCTCGGCATGGGCGCGGACACGTGGGGCGCGGGCACGCTGGTGTCGGGGCTGGTCTTTGCCGCGATGATCCTGCCGGTATTCATGTTCCGCCACTACGTGACCGACAAGGGGCATTTCCCCGACACGATGAAAGAGGACATGGAGCTGCTCGGCAACGGCAAGGTCGCGAAGCGCGCCGGGATTCTGCCTTACGTGACCGTGCTGGCCGGTATTGCGGTGATCTGGATCACGCACGCCATCGCGGTCTATCAGTAACACTCACAGCCACGGAGGGCGCCCCCGATGATGACTTCGCTGACCATGAGCCGCCCGGTGTATGCGCCGCTCGAAGCCGATCCGCAGGGTACGCAGCACTGGTTCCTGACCTCGGGCGCCACCGAGGCCGACCGCGAGCGCGTGCTGAAGGCTTTGGGCACGCTCGCCACGGCGCCGCTCGAAGTCTGGTCCGTGGACGAAGACCTCGCGCACGCGGGCGCCGGCGGCGTCTGCGCGCAGCCTCACGCCGTCGCGCGGCACTTCGACGGCGAGGGCGAATTGCTTGGCGCGCTAGGCGAGGCGCTGCGCGGCGCGCGCGTGGGCATTCGTCTCTACGCGCTCGGCACCGAGCCGTTCATCTGGTCGGTGCGGCAGATCGCCGAGCGCGGCGGCCTCGCGCCCGAGGCCGTGAGGGTGGAGCATAGCGGGAGCCTGCAGCGGCGCGTCTACTGCATCCATTGCCGCGCGATGAGCGAAGGCGTGACGGCCAACGTGACGCCGTGCACGGGCTGCGGCAGGCAGTTGCTCGTGCGCGACCACTTCTCGCGGCGGCTGGCGGCGTTCATGGGCGTGCAGGCCGACGCCGAAGTGCCCGGCGAGCTGCCCGCCATCGAGCACGCCTGGCGGTAACGGCGGCTGTATCGCGCGCCGCCGCGTTTGACCAGGCTCCACCGCACTTTGTCGTATCTCACCGGGCTCATGCGCGCCGCCGCATGAGCCCTTTTCACTTCCTTGCCTCGCGGTCCTTTCCCCCCGATACCTCCAAAGTGGAATCTCCTCTTGTAGATTGCCGAGCGCGCCGGGCGCGCCATACTGGAGGCGTTCGGCCTTGTGCCGTCAGCAGGAGGAAAGGGCATGGAATCTCTCACCACCGTTCTGCTCGTCGACGATCACGCGCTGTTCCGGCGCGGCGTGGCGCAGCTCATTCAGATGAACCCGGCGTTCAGGGTCGTCGGCGAGGCGGGCTCGGGGCGCGAGGGCGTGGAGATGGCGCTGGAGCTCGACCCCGACGTGATGCTCGTCGATCTGAACATGCCGGAGATGAGCGGTGTGGAGACGATCGCCGCGCTGCGCGAGCAGGGTGTTCGGGCACGCTTCGTCATGCTAACGGTCTCCGATAGCGAGCGGGACGTGGTGGCCGCGCTGCGCGCCGGCGCGCACGGCTATCTGCTCAAGGACATGGAGCCCGAGGAGCTGTGCGTGAATCTGCAGAAGGTGCTCAAAGGCACCGCGGTGCTCAGCGAGGCCGCGACCGGCAACCTCGTGCAGGCGCTCTCGGGCAGCCAGTCGTTCTGCGCGAGCGAGACGCTGCTTTCGGCGCGCGAGCAGGAGGTGCTCGATTATCTCGTCGAGGGGCTTTGCAACAAGGCGATCGCGCGCGAGCTCGACATCAGCGTCGGCACTGTCAAGGTGCACGTGAAGCATCTGCTGCACAAGCTCGATCTGCATTCGCGGCTCGAAGCGGTCGTGTGGCACCGCGAGCACATCGGCCGGCGGCTGCCGACGGGCGGCTGAGCGAGCCTCAAGCGCACATTAAGCGCATATTCGCCGCGCTAGCGCGTGGCGCCGCCCGAGCCGGCGCGCGTCTGCTGGGCGAACGAGGCCGGCACGAACGTCACCACGATGCGCGAGCCCGGCTCGTTCGAGCGGATCTCGAGCCGGCCGCCGAGGCTGCGCGAGCGCTCGCGCATGATCGAGAGCCCGTAGTGATGCTCGCCGCCCGATTCGGTGGCGATGCCGCGGCCGTCGTCCTCGATCGTCACGGTGACCTCGCGCTCGTTGGACGAAAGCGTCACGAGCGCGCTCGACGCGCGCGCGTGGCGCACGACATTGGTGAGCGCCTCGCGCACGATCTGGCCGATATGGAGCTCCTCGTTGACCGTGAGGCGCACGCGGCGGATACGGTTGTCAATCGAGATCTGCACCTCGCTGCGCGAGGAAAGCTCCTCGGCGGCTTCCTCCAGCGTTGCCGCGAGTCCGCGCGCATGCACCGAGGTGCGGAACGTGGTGAGCAGCTCGCGCAGCTGACGATAGGCGCTGTCGATCCCTTCGCGGATCGCGCGCGCGATCTGGCCGACGTCGCTTTGCGAGAGCTCGTCGGGCAGCACGGCCTGCAGCCGCGCGAGCTGGATCTTCATGTACGAGAGCGATTGGGCCAGTGAATCGTGGAGCTCGCGCGCGATGGCGTTGCGCTCTTCGAGCAGCGTCATGCGCCGGTCGCGCACGTCGCGGCTCAGGTTGGAGATGGCCTGCGCGAGCACGCTCGCGATCGTCTCCAGCAGATGCAGATGGCGTTGCTCGTAGCGCGTCTCGGCGTCGCTTTCGCCGATCAGCACGCCATAGGTGCCAAAGGGCACGCGCACCGGCGCGGCTAGGATCGTCAGCAGTTCGTCGGACTGGCTGTGCGGCAGCGAGCGCACGCCGGAGAGCGACATCAGCTCGTTGACGACGCGCTCGCGCACGACGTGCGGCGCGAGATCGGCGGGCGCCACGATCGTATCGACGCCGAGCAGCTGCGCCGAAGGCTCGGAGAGCACGAGCGCGATGCGCTGCACGCGCAAAATGCCCACGAGCCGCTGCAGCAGCGCTTCGAGCGTGCCGCCGGTGGGGGCATCTTCGGCGAGTTGGGCGCAGATATAATGCAGCAGGTCGAGCGACTGGTCCGCAAATGCAATATGGTCCTCGACGATGCGCTTGAGCCGGGCCGATTCGTCCTGCTCGCTGCGCAGCCGCGCCACGAGCGCGTTGAGCACCGTGATGAGGCGATCGATTTCGTCGCGGCCCGCGGGCACCTGGATGCCGACCTGGCCGAGCATGTGCAGCGGCAGCGCGGGGCGCAGCACCATCGCGCGGCGCGCGCCCCATGCGAGCGAGAAGATGCCCGCGAATAGAAGTGCGGCGGTGCAGGCTTCGAGCAGCGTGATGACGGCTTCGAGCGCGTCGCCCTGGCGATCGATCTCGGCGCGCAGCGCATCGAGATGGTCGGGCGCGGGGTGCTCGCTGTCGAGCGTCTGCAGTATCGTGGCGATGAGCGGCGTGGGCGCGCCACGTTGCCGCCAGTGCGTCAACAAAGTATCGTTGCGTACGAGCGCCGTGGCCTGGGCGTTCAGCGTGGCGGCCGTAGCAGGCGTGGCGGCCGCGATGCTCGTGGCGATGCGGCGCAGCCTGGCGGCATCGCCGAGCGAGACGGTGGCCTGCTCGTAGAGGCCCTTGTTGTCGAGCTGAACGCGCGTGCAGACGAACAACAGGGCGATGAGCGCGACGAGGCACGCAAGGACGATGCAGGTTTTTGCGTAGAGCGGATAACGGCGCAACCAGGCGCGGTCGGCGGCATTCATCTGGACTGGAGACTAGTAGCGAAGAAGGAACTGATGGGCGCCGGTTGCGGCATCACCGCAACCTCATTGCGGCGTCCTGATTGCGGATTCGCGAGGCCAACGCATGATGACAGTGTATCTGTTTTCCACCACGCTGCTGGTGCTGGTCGTGGGGCTGGTGCTGCCGCGGCTCGGACCGGGCCAGGGCGTCGACGTGCTGCTCTATATCGCCATTGCCTTCGCGCTCGCGCTGGCAAGCGGGCTGCTCGGCCTTGCCTTCACGTTCGGCGCGAAGCGCGCCGTGCGGCGCGGCATGCGCGGCTCGGCGGCGCCCGAGCTCACCGCCTTCGCCGAAAATCTCTCCACGCCCGCGGTGCTGCTCGACAACGACGCGCTGGTGTTCGTCAACGGCGCGTTCCTCAAGCATGCGCGCTGGGAGCACCACGTCGACGAGATCGTCGGCATGCCGTTCAGCAATCTCGTGCATCCGCAGTCGCTGCTCGAGCTCACGAAGCTGCTCGCGCAGGCCGGCGGCGAGGCCGAGCGCACCTCGGGCTCGTTGCGCCTCGCCTATGGCGACGGCACGTTCAGGCGCCATCCCGTGACCGTGCTGCGCGGCCGGGGCTCGCGGCTCACGCTGCTGCAATTTCCCGCGCCCTATGCGAGCGCCGATGCGCAGCGCAGCGTGGCGCAGATCCAGCAGCATTGCCAGGACGTGGTCGCGCAACTGCCGCAAGCGCTCTTTCGCACCGACCGCGAGCAGAACCTGATCTTCGTGAATCCCGCGTGGCGCAGCATGCTGCGTATCGTGGGCGGCGGCAGCGATTTTCCGCCGCTCGCGGGCTTCGTGCATCCCGACGACCGCGCGACGCTGAGCGCACGGCTCACCACGCTGCTCGACGGCCACATCAGCGAGCTCATCACGGTCGTGCGCATGATCCGCGCCGACGAAACCATGTTCCATGTCGAGCTGCGCTGCCATGCCGTGGCGGACGAGGAAGGGCACCTGATTGGCGCGGTCGGCCTCGCGCTCGACGTCTCGAACAGCCGGCGCAACGAAGAAGCGCTGCACGCGAGCCGCCGCAGCCTGCGCATGCTGCTCGCGAACGTGCGCGCGATGATCTATCGCGGACAGAACAACCGCCTCTGGTCGATGGAGTTCGTGAGCGAGGGCTGCTTCGAATTGACGGGCTACGAAGCCGGCGAACTGCTCGACGAATCGGTGATGAAGTTCGTGTCGCTCATTCACCCCGAGGACCGTGAATTCGTCTGGAATGAAATTCAGGCGCGCGTGGCCGTGGGCGAGCCCTACGAAGTGACCTACCGCATCATCGACCGCTCGGGCCAGACCAAATGGGTTTGGGACCAGGGGCGCGGCATCTTCTCGGCGCGCAACGAGCTGCTCGGTCTCGAAGGCTTCGTGATCGAAGTGACGCGGCGCCAGCTCGCCGAGGAAAGCGCGCGGCGCCGCTTCGTGTTCGATCGCTCGACGGGCCTTACCAACTCCACGATGTTCATGGACCGGCTGAGCTTCGCCGTCGCGTTCGCGCGCCGCAACGCCCAGCCTTGCGCGGTGTTCGCGGTGCGCGTGATCGACTTCGACGAGGTGACGGGACGCTTCGGCCCCGAGTACGCGGACCGCGTGCTGGTGCAACTGGGGCGGCGCCTGCAGACCATCGAGAGCGACCTCAATGGCGCGACATTGCTCGACAAGCAGGATTTTGCGATCATGCTTACCGACTTCTCACCCGCGGCGCTCGACTGGTGCGAGTGCGCGGGCAAGGTGGCCGCGCTGATGCCGGAGAACAGCACGGCGGCAGTCGAGATCCTGGCCGAGCGCTTGCGCGCGATGGTGAGCCGACCGCTGCGCGTCGAGGGGCACGAATTCCGCGTCACGGCGCAAGTGGGCTGGGCGCTTGCGCAGAAGGAATTCCCGAGCGCGCTCGACATGATCGACACCGCGCTCGCGGCGGGCGAGGCGAGGGGCGACGGCCTCACTCAAGGTACGCAGGGTACGCCGGGCATGCCAGGCACACCCAACTAACTGGAACAGGCAGATGACGAAGCGCTTTGAGCGGGACGAGGGAGAAGCGCCACCGGCCGCAGCGGAGGCGCCCGACCACGCGATGTCGATCGAGCATTTCATCGGCAAGGTCGTGCGCGAAAACCGCACGAATCAGGGGCTCACGATTGCCGAGCTTGCGGAGCAGAGCGGGCTTTCGCGCAGCATGGTGTCGAAGATCGAGAATGGGCAGGTGTCGACGAGTCTCGAATCGATGGTTAGCCTTGCTCGCGCGCTGGGTATTTCGATGTCCACGTTGTTTCGCAATTTTGAAGGGCAGGAAGGTACGGCGCAGCATGTTAAGGCGGGCAAGGGTATGGAGGTGGTCCGGCGCGGGACGACCAAGGGGCATACTTATCAACTGCTGGCTTATGATCAGGGGCCGGCCAAGTTGTTCGAGCCTTTCCTCATTACGATGGATGATGAGTCGGAGATCTTTCCGACTTTTGAGCATCCGGGGACGGAGTTCATTTATATGCTGCAGGGGAAGATGGAGTATCGGCATGGTAATCGTAGCTACCTGCTGCAGCCCGGTGATGCGTTTACGTTTCGTGGGTCAGTGCCGCATGGGCCCGAGCGGTTGATCAAGCTGCCTATACGGTTTATTACGGTCATTATGTATGGGCATGCGGGTGGTTTGGAGTTCTGATTTTTTTGGGTTTTCCTGGTTGTTGCGTTTTCTTGTATTCGCGGCGGTCTGCTAGCGTTGCCCCTGTGCGGGGCGGCACCTACTTTTCTTTGCAGCGGCAAAGAAAAGTAGGCAAAAGAAAGCCGCTCACACCGCCAGTGTGACGAAGTCGGCAAACAGCCGTTAAGGGGGAAAGGTATAGGCGCATCCGTCACTTCGCACCACCCAACAAAGTGACAAGGCCCTCGCACATCCGGCGGCGCTACGCGCGCCGTGGGGCATAACGGAAAACCAGTGGAGCGCATGCGCCTTCACCGGTTTGTGCAGCACCCCTGGTTTCCCTTGCAGACCCGGCCGGTGCGCGCGTAGCGGGCAGCGGGATGAATGAGTCCTTTGTCACTGAGTGGAATGGTGCGAGATGGCGGACGCGCCTATACCATTCCCCTTAAACGGCTGTTTGTGGACTTCGTCACACTGGCGGTGTGAGCGGCTTTCTTTGCCTACTTTCTTTGCCGCCGCAAAGAAAGTAGGTGCCGCCCCGCACAGGGGCAACGCTAGCAGACCGCCACGAAAACAAGGAAACGCGCCTCCCAAAAAAACTACCTCAACATAAACGACATCGCCGAAAGCGAATTAAGCATCCTCACCACCGACTGCATACTCTCCGCCCGAAACCTGAGCACACTGGCCTCAGCACGCTCCATCATCGGCCACTGACAAAACAGATCCGCAAGCGCCGGAGTCTGCGTCGTGAGCTCGCACTCAACCGGTCCCGCGACCTTAAACGGCCGCAAGTCCGCAACATTCGCCACCGCAGCCTTCGCGGCCTCGCGAATCAAACCGCAGGCACGCTCCGGCGCAAGACTCAGACACACGCCATTACCCTGAGCCCGCTTGGTCTCCACCCCAACCGCACCAGGAAACACCGGCGCCGTTTCTTCGAGAAAAACATCGTCGCCTGAAAGGAGCGCAACCGGAACATTAAACTCACCAGCCAGCGCCCCATAAAGCTGCGCCTCACCAAACGCAACCCCATTCACAGCCACGTTCCTGAACGCGAAGCTATTGATCGTATGCGCAAGCACGCCTCGCGTCTGCGCACGCGAGTGATAACCGACCATATAGACCGCATCGCAACCGAGATCCACGCCGGCCATCATGCCCAGATAGCGCGGCTTGCCCGTAATGGTTTGCGCGCGCGCGTCGAGCCGGTCCAGCAGCAGGTTGCGAAAACTGCCATGCGAATCGTTGACGTACACCTGCGTCGCGCCGCCTTCGAATGCGCCTTGGATGGCGGCGTTCGCCTCCGCGGTCATCCATGCGCGCGCGCGTTCGTATTCGGGGTTGCCGCTGCCTGTCTGCTCGGCGTGCGTGACGCCGGCCACGCCTTCGATGTCGGTCGAAATCAGAATCTTCAAATCTCATTCCTCGTTTGAATAGGGCCGATCAGGCGGCGCCAGTCGGGCAACGCTTCCGTGATCGAGCGGCGTCGATGGCCGTCGCGGCCCGTGACCGATGCGGCGCGCCACATGGCGTGAACGATGGCCTGCTCCACGGCTTCCGCGCAGGCTTCGAATAGCGCGTCCAGACGAGTCTCGTGGAGCATGGGCACGGCCGGCATCGGCTCGTCGGGTGAATGGGGTACCTGGTAGGCCGAAGTAAATGCGAGTGCGATGTCGCCGCTGCCGTGGCCGTAAACGGAGCCCGTGCGCGCGAGCCCCGCGGCGCTGCGCTTCGCCACGCGGCCTAGCTGGCGCACGTCGAGCGGCGCATCGGTGGCGACGATCATGATGATCGAGCCTTTTTCGGGCCCTGAAGGTTCAGCGTCTGCTGCGTCTTTTGTATTCGCAAGTTCAGCAAGCCGGCGGCCCAGCGGCTGCCCTGCAATGCAGAGGTTTTCCAGGCGGCCGAAGTTGGCCAGCACGAGCGCGCCAAGAACGAACGAGCGGCCGTCGGTGAGCGTGGCCACGCGCGAGGCCGAGCCTATGCCCCCTTTGTAGCCGAAGCAGCTCATGCCGCGTCCCGCGCCCACCGAGCCTTGCGCGAACTGCGCCGCCGCGGCGTCGCAGGCCTGCGTGTAGTGTTCGGCCGTGACGGCCATCGCCTGAATGTCGTTCAGATAGCCGTCGTTGCATTCGAATACGAGCGGGTTCAGCGTCGGCCAGTCGCGGCCGATCTCGCGATGGCGGCTCACGGCAGCGCGAATCTGCGCCGTCGCCACGGTGCCGACCGAAAACGTATTGGTCAACGCGATGGGCGTTTCGAGCACGCCGAGCTCTTCGAGCTGCACGAGCCCGACGCTCTTGCCGAAGCCGTTGATGACCGTGGCGGCGGCCGGCACCTTGTGAAGGAAGGTGTCGCCCGCGTGCGGCATGACGACGGTTACGCCGGTTTGATGATCACCGTCTTCGAGCGTCGCGTGACCGACGCTCACGCCGGGCACGTCGCTGATGAGATCGAGCGGCCCCGAAGGCAGCATGCCGACGCGCGGCGCATCGCTGGAAGCGGGAGAGAGGGAGCCGGCCGTTTTGGCCGGCGGTTGTAGTACGGACATGGTGCTGGTTGCAGGTCGCTCGCGCCGGCTTCAGCGGTCGAGCTTGGGATCGAGCGCGTCGCGCAGGCCGTCGCCGAGCAGATTGAAGGCGAGCACGGTCAGGAAGATGGCGAGTGCCGGAAAAATCGCCACGTGCGGTGCGAGCATCATATCCGCACGCGCGTCGTTGAGCATCGCACCCCATTCGGGCGTGGGCGGCTGGGCGCCCATGCCGAGGAACGAGAGGCTCGCCGCCGTGATGATCGAGGTGCCGATGCGCATCGTGCCATACACCACGATCGGCGAAATCGTGCCGGGCAGGATGTGGCGGAAGATGATGACGCCGTCCGACGCGCCGATGCTGCGCATGGCCTCGATATAGGTCATGTGCTTGATCGACAGCGTGCTCGCGCGCACGAGCCGCGCGAAGGCCGGCACGCTGAACACCGCCACGGCGATGATCACGTTCGCCATGCTGGAGCCCAGCACGGCCACCACGCCGATCGCGAGCAGGATGCCGGGGAAGGCGAGCAGCACGTCACAGAGGCGCATCGCGATGCGGTCCCACCAGCCCTCGTAATAGCCAGCGAGCAGCCCCATGACGGTGCCGGCCACGGCGCCCAGCGCGACCGAGAGGAAGCCTGCCGCCAGAGAGATGCGCGAGCCCATGACGATGCGGCTCAGCTCGTCGCGGCCGAGCGCGTCCACGCCCATCCAGTGGACCCAGGACGGCGCGGCGTTCAGCGCGTCGTAGTCGAAGTAATTCTCGGGATCGAACGGCACGAGCCACGGCGCGAAGATCGCGACGAGCAGCAACAGCAGCACGAACGCGCCAGCCAGCACGGCCAGCTTCTGCTTGCGGAATTTGCGCCAGAATTCGCGCGCCGGCGTGCGCACGCGGCCGCTCGGCACGGCGCCTGCATTCAGCGCCGGCACCTGCGCATTTGCCTGAACGGGGCTCATGTTTTGACTCATGTTCGCCTCTTTCACTTGTAGTGGATGGTCGGATTGATCAGCCCGTACAGCACGTCCACCACGATGTTGATCGCGATGAATTCGAGCGAGAACAGCAGGATCAGCCCTTGAATCACGGGGTAATCGCGCATGTTCACCGAGTCCACGAGCAGGTTGCCCACGCCGGGCCACGCGAACACCGACTCGACCACGATCGAGCCGCCCAGCAGAAAGCCGAACTGCAGCCCCATCATCGTGACGACGGGAATCAGCGCGTTGCGGAACGTGTGCTTGACGACCACGAGCCGCTCGGCCACGCCCTTGGCCCGCGCGGTGCGCACGTAGTCCTCCTGCATCACCTCGACGAACGCGGCCCGCGTGAAGCGCGCCATGACGGCCGCCACGCCCGCGCCCAGCGTGATCGACGGCAGGATGTAGTGCCGCCACGAACTCGCGCCGATCGAAGGCAGCCAGCCGAGCTGCACCGAAAACACCTGCATCAGCACCATGCCGAGCGCGAAGGCCGGGAACGAGATGCCGGATACGGCGAGCGTCATGCCGATCGCGTCGGGCGCGCGATTGCGCCAGACCGCCGACACCACGCCCACCACGAGGCCGAACACCACGGACCACACCATGCTGGTCAGCGTCAGCACGAAGGTCGGCATGAAGCGCTCGGCAATCTCGCGCGAGACGGGGCGGCGCGTGCGCAGCGACTCGCCGAGATCGCCGTGCAGCAGGTGGTCGAAATAGCGCACGAACTGCTCGGGCAGCGGCAGGTCGAGGCCGAGCTGATGGCGCACGAGCGTGACCGTCGCTTCGTCGGCGTCCGCACCGGCTGCGAGGCGCGCGGGGTCGCCTGGCAGCACGTGAACGAACAGGAAGACGGCGATCGTGACGAGCACCAGGGTGGGGATGGCGCCCAGGAGTCGTTTGACGATATAGGCAAGCATGGCGGAACCGGATGGGCGGGCGCGGGCGGTGGAGACCGCGCGCGCCCGGCTACTGGAGAGGCGATCGGATTACTGCTTCAGATCGACGTCGCTGAAGTTGAACGAGCCGTCGGGCATCACGTAGAAGCCGCTCAGGTTCTTGTTCTCGACGGAGAGGTTGCGCTGCGTGGTCAGGAACACCCACGGCGCATCCTTCCAGACGCGCTGCTGCGCATCCGTATACAACTGCTGGCGCTTGGCCGTATCGGTAGTCAGGAGTGCGTCGGATACATCCTTGTCGACTGTCGCGTTGGAGTAGTACGCGGTGTTGTAGAACACGGGCGGCCATGCGTTGGTCGTCAGCAGCGGACGCAATGCCCAGTCGGCTTCGCCCGTGGAGGCCGACCAGCCGCCGTAATACATGCGCACGGGCGCCGTTTTCGCGTCCTGCACCTGCTGCACGCGCTGAACGCGCTGGCCCGACTCCATCATCTCGATCGAGGTCTTGACGCCCACTTGCGCAAGCTGCTGCTGGAGGAACTGCACGACCTTCGCCGAGGTGCCGTCGTTATAGCCCGACCAGAGCGTGGTCGAGAAGCCGCTCGGGTAGCCAGCCTCCTTGAGCAGCTCGCGCGCCTTCGCGGGATCGTAGGGCCACGGCGCCATCTTGTCGGCGAACGCGACGCCCTGCGGCACGACCCCTTGCGACGGGAACGCGTAGCCGGCGAAGGCCACCTTCGCGAGGGCGTCCTTGTTGATCGCGTAGTTGAGCGCCTCGCGCACCCGCGCGTCGTTGAACGGCTTTTGTTGCACGTTCAACGAAACATAATTGGCCATGATCGACGGCGTGGCGATCAGGTTCAGCTTCGCGTTCGCCTTGAGAATGGGCGCCTGTTCATAGGGAACGGGGTAGGCGAGCTGCGCCTCGCCCGTCTGCACGACCACGGCACGCGTATTGTTGTCGGTTACGGTGCGGAAGGTCAGCGTGTCGACCTTCGGGTAGCCCTGGCGCCAGTAGCCGGCGAACTTCCTGACCTTCAGATATTCGGCGGGCTTCCATTCGACGAATTCGAACGGCCCCGTGCCGACCGGGTGGAACGCGATGTCCTTGCCCCACTTCTTGAGCGCGGCCGGCGAGATCATCATCGCGGAAGGATGCGCGAGCGCGTTGATGAGCGCCGAGAACGGCTCGGTCAGCGTGATCTTGACCGTGTACGGGTCCACCACGTCCACGGACTTGATGCGGTTGAACTGGTTGTAGCGCGCGAGGCCATTGGACTTGTTGAGCACGCGATCGAGATTGACCTTCACGCTCTGCGCGTTGAAGTCGGTGCCGTCCTGGAACTTGACGCCCTGGCGCAGCTTGAAGGTGTAGACGAGCCCGTCGGGGCTGGCGGTGTAGCTTTGCGCGAGCAGCGGCTGGACCTTCAGATCCTTGTCGAACGTGAAGAGGCCTTCGTAATAGGCCTTGCCGACCGCCTGAGCGAGCGTGGAGTTGGTGTTATAGGGGTCCAGCGAGTCGATGGTGATTGGCACGGCGACCGTCACGTCCTTTGCCGCCATCGCCAGCGGCGCCGTGAACACGCCGAAAGCCAGTGCGATGGCCCCGACCCATTGTTTCGCGCGAAATGTTCGCATCGTTCGCATTGTTTTTGCTCCTCGTAGCGGAATGGTGTATCAAAACTGCGCGGCAATGGCGTGCTGCGCGACGTAGTGGCCGTGGGCGATCTGCTTGAGCGGCGCCACCACGGGCTCGTCGCCGACGTTGCGGATGGGGCTCGGAATCTCGCCCGACGACAGCTTGTGGTCGAGATGGCGACGGCGCGGATCGGCGATCGGCACGGCGTTCATCAGCTTCTTCGTATAGGAATGCTGAGGATTCTCGAAAATGTCGCGGCGCGAGCCGATTTCGACGATCTGCCCCAGATACATGACGGCCACGCGGTGGCTGATGCGCTCGACCACGGCCATGTCGTGCGAGATGAACAGCAGGGCCATGCCCATTTCGCGCTGCAGGTCGATCAGCAGGTTCACGATCTGCGCCTGGATCGAGACGTCGAGCGCCGAAACCGATTCGTCGGCGATCACGACCTTCGGATTGGTCGCAAGCGCGCGTGCGATGCAGATGCGCTGGCGCTGGCCGCCCGAGAACTCGTGCGGATAGCGCTGGGCCGCGTCGGCGGGCAGGCCGACGCGTTCGAGCAGATAGCGCATGCGCTGCTCGGCTTCGGCGCCGGGGTAGACGCCGTGGATGCGCATGGGCTCCATGATCGAATAGCCGACCGTGAGGCGTGGGTCCAGCGACGCGAGCGGGTCCTGAAACACGAACTGGATGTTGCGGCGCAGATTGCGCAGCGCCGTGCCGCGCAGGCCGCTGATCTCCTCGCCTTCGAAAACGATGCGGCCGCCCTGGCTCTGCACGAGCTGGAGCAGCGAGCGGCCCGTGGTGGATTTGCCGCAACCCGACTCACCCACGAGCGAGAGCGTCTCGCCGCGATAGAGGTCGAAGCTGACCTTTTCCACCGCATGCACGCGACGCGTCACGCGGCCGAACAGGCCGGTGCGGATGTCGAAGCGCGTCGTGAGATCGCGCACGCTCAGGATCGGCTCGGCGTCACGCGAGGGCGCAGCGGCGGGCGTGGTGGATGACGCGCCCTGCACAAGCGACGCCGGCTCGCTGGCGGGGCCCGCCGCGTCGAGCAGGTCGAAGCGCGCGGGACGGTCGGTGCCGCGCATCGAGCCGAGGCGCGGCACGGCCGCGAGCAGCGCGCGCGTATAGGGGTGGGCCGGGTGATCGAAGATCTGCTGCGCCTCGCCCACTTCCACGGGCTCGCCGCGCAGCATCACGAGCACACGGTCGGCCATCTCGGCCACCACGCCCATGTCGTGCGTGATGAACATCACGCCCATGCGCATCTCGCGCTGCAATTCGCGGATCAACTGGAGAATCTGCGCCTGCACCGTCACGTCGAGCGCCGTGGTCGGCTCGTCGGCGATCAGCAGCGCGGGCTTGCACGCGAGCGCCATCGCGATCATCACGCGCTGGCGCATGCCTCCCGAGAGCTGGTGCGCAAAGCGCCCGAGCACGTTCTTTGCATCGGGAATGCGCACCTGGTCGAGCATGCGCAGCGCCTCCGCGCGCGCCTCGCGATTGCCCAGACCCTGATGCAGGCGAATCGATTCGGCAATCTGCTCGCCCACCGCGAACACGGGGTTCAGCGAGGTCATCGGCTCCTGGAAGATCATCGCGAGATCGGCGCCGCGCATCGCGCGCATCTGCTGCGCCGGGCACTGCGTGAGATCGACGACCTGGCCATTGCGGCGGCGCAGCGCCATGCGTCCGCCCGTGATGCGTCCGCCGCCGTATTCCACGAGCCGCATCAGCGCGAGCGACGTGACCGATTTCCCCGACCCGGATTCGCCTACGATGGCCAGCGTCTCGCCGCTATCCACGTGAAAGGAAAGATGCTTGACCGCATGGAGCGTGCGCCCGGAACCCCGGAACTCGACATTCAGTTCGTTCACCTGAACGACGCGTTCTGGAGGCATATCCGGGATGGGGGCAACTGTGTGGCTCATCGTAGTGCTTCTTGCGGAAAGAATCGGAGCGTGGAAAGCGCGCGCTCAGCTCACGCGTAAATCGCGACGACCGGGGCCTGCCCGACGCGGATGAAACCGCGATACATGCCTTCCGTGTTGAACGGCATGGCGACGTTGCCCTGCGCATCGACGGCGACGAGACCGCCGCGGCCGTCGATCTGCGGCAGCTTCTCGTGCACCACGGCGTTGGCGGCCGCTTCGAGCGAGGCGCCCGTATATTCCATGCGCGCCGAGATGTCGTGCGCCGCGACCATGCGGATGAACATCTCGCCGGTGCCGGTGGTGGAGACGGCGCAGGTGCGGTTGTTCGCGTAGCAGCCGGCGCCGATGATGGGCGAGTCGCCCACGCGCCCCGGCTGCTTGTTGGTCATGCCGCCCGTGGAGGTGGCCGCGGCGAGATTGCCGTGCGCGTCGCAGGCCACGGCGCCCACGGTCCCGAGCTTGCGGTCTTCGTCGAGCGGGGCGGGGTTGGCCGCCGGGTTGGCCGATGCTTTTGCATTGGCGGAAAACGATAACGGCACGCCGGCGGCGCCCGATGCGAGCGCGTCGTGATCGAGCGCCATTTGCCCGGTCTGGGCCTGTTGCACGCGCTCTAGTTGCTCGCGGCGCAGCGGCGTCGAGAAGAAGTCGGGCGCCACGCATTCGAGCCCTTGTGCGCGCGCGAAGGCCTCGGCACCGTCGGCGACGAACATCACGTGCTGGCTGTGCTCCATCACGGCGCGCGCGGCGAGCACCGGGTTGCGCACGGTCTTCAGGCCCGCGACGGCGCCGCTCTTGAGCGTGCTGCCGTCCATGACCGAGGCGTCGAGCTCATGCGTGGCGTCGCTCGTGAACACCGCGCCGTGGCCCGCATTGAAGAGCGGACATTCTTCGAGCAGACGCACGGCTTCGGTCACCGCATCGAGTGCCGTGCCGCCTTGCTCGAGAATACCGCCAGCACTCCGAAGAATTTCGGCAAGCGCCGTTTCGTAGGCCATGCGCGCCTCGTCGGAGGCCTCGGCGCGCGCCATCGCACCCGCGCCGCCATGAATTGCCAGTACTGCCTGGTTCATGTTTTGTCGTCCCTGTGAGTCAGCCATGGCATCACCGATTCGGTCAGCTGAGCCACGTCGTTGAGTGAATCGGCGGAGCGGTGTGCGACCGCCGCCGACAAGGCCTCGATCATGCCGAGCACCGCCGTTTCCGAATTCGAGAGGTACTGGCGCTCGCTGCGCGCATAGAGGCAAATGTCGGCGTGCGTGGCGAGCGGCGAAGTGGGCTTGTCGGTCAGCGCAAGAACGCCGATGCCCTTGGCGCGCACCGTCTTCACGAGCGTGACCGTATCGGCCAGATAGCGCGGAAAGCAGATCGCGATCACCAGATCGCCCTCGCGCAAACGCGACACCTGGCGCGCCGTTTCCGATACGCCGCCGGGCGTCGCGAGGCTCTGGACCATATCGCAATGCACCGCGAGATTGCGCTGCAGCAGCCCCGCCAGAAAGCCGCTCGAACCGAAGCCGATGATGAAGATGCGCTGCGCGTCCACCACGGCCTGCACGGCTTTTTCGCATTGCTCCGCGCTCAGCGACATGCGGGTGAGCTCGAAATTGCGCTGATCCTCGTAAAGCGAGGCGGCGAAGATGTCCGCCGCCGAGGCGGTGCGCGAGCGCTCCAGACGCAGACGCTCGACGGGCGCGAGGGCGTCCTCGAACCCCTGCGCGAGCAGCGTGCGGAACTGCGGGTAGCCTGGCAAGCCGAGCCGGCGCACGAAGCGGTTGGCCGTGGCGTTGGACACCTCGCAAGCGCTCGCGAACTCGTCGATGGTCATGACGGCGACCTTGAACGGCTTGGCGAGGACGTAGTCGGCGAGGCGCCGGTGAGCATCGCTCAAGGCCGGCAGCAGCCCGGAAATCCGCTCGACTACGGAGAGGTCTGACTGGCTCATCGGAGGTTGGTGGTCGTTTTGGGGCTTGCGCATGTAAGTAGGTTTTCGCCAGAATATATATACAGAAAATTCATTTTCATTGGGGATTACCCTTGGTCAGGTTCGGAGAGAGGCAAATCCATGACCCCCGTCCCGTCTTCATCACGTCGCAATTTTCCCGCAGGTGCGCCCGGTGGTGCGGGTTTCGTGCAGAACGCGCATCCGGTCGGCATCCTCGGCGGCATGGGGCCCGCCGCCGGTGTCGATTTCGTGAGGCTGTTCCTCGCGGCGTGTGAAAAGCACCTGCGCGAGGCGGGCGTGCCGATCGTCGATCAGGCGTTTCCCGAGCATTGGCTCGTGCAGGTTCCCGTGGTCGATCGCAGCCGCGCACTACTCGAAGACGATGCGCCGCAGCCGCTCGAAGGCATGGAGCGCGCGCTTGCGCAACTGGCCGCCGTGGGGGCGCGCACCATCGCCATTGCGTGCAATACCGCGCACGCGTGGCACGGCGCGCTGCAGCGCGGACGCGACGACGTGGAACTGCTGCACATCGCGCGGGAGACGGCGATCCGCCTGCGCGAGCGCGGCGCCGGTGCGGCGGTCTTGCTCGCGACTCAGGGGACTTACCGGATGGGGCTGTATCAGGCCGCGTTCGGCGATTGCCGGATCCGGTGCGTGCTGCCGCGGCCCGAGGAACAGCAGGCGCTCATGGAGGGGATTTACGACGGCGTGAAGGCGGGGCGGCTCGATATCGCGCGCGAACGCTTCGGCTCAGTGGGGCGCGTGCTGCATCGGCGCCATGGTGGACTGCCGATCGTCATGGCTTGCACGGAAATCCCGCTCGCGCTGCCGTTCGTGGATGAGGCGTGCGAGTGGACGCTGGTCGATCCGGCGAACGTGCTGGCGCAGGCGCTGGCGCGCAGGGCGTATGGATTGCGCGGGGAGGCGCATCAGGCAGGCGCTTAGCTGGCGGTGACGGTCATTGGCAGGTGTGCCGCCGGCACGCATGCAGATTGCAGAGGTCCGAGCAGCGGCTGTCGTTCCAGATGTCCAGCCACGAACGATCGTCAAAGACGAGACGGTCGATGATGCCGAACCCGACCACCTCGCGCACGGCGTGGCGGTTGACGAACGCGCCGGGACGCTCATCGGCGAAAACGACCTGCATCAGGGGACCGAAACGCCGGGTGGCGTCGATGAAACTCGCCTCGCGTGAGGGTTCCGGCGTGCCCAGCCAGTAAAGCAGCGCTGCCGCCGGATTGGCCGGGTCCCGGATCACAAACCGCAACGCCGGGCGGCCTTGAGGGTTCGATATCGTCTGCATACCTTAATATCCATCTCTGTTGCCGGGTTCTGCGTCAAGCCTGCCGCAATCGGCAGTCCAGACGATGGGTCTGGGCCGCAAGCTTCTTGACCTGATGGTCGACCCAGATGATGCCCCAGCGGGTCGCGTAGCGAAGGGCTTGCCTTGCCTCGTAGAAATGATCGAGGGCGTGAAAATGACGTGACGGATAGCCGGGCCGCTCGATGATCAGATCGGCTGCATAGAGGCCGCAGTGAGTCGGGCTCGCAAGCGCCCTCAGACGGTAGCCGTTGTGCTCGGTGCATTGATCGAGGCCTGCCATGCCATCGCCCTGCACCATGGGGGCGGGCTGCGCCGCGTCCGGTCTCCCGGTCGTAATCGGGGTCGCCCGTAAAAGCTTCCTTCGCGTTTTCATGGTTTTCCCGCTTGCTCGTAGAGCGTCCAGTGGCCGCTTTTCAGATATCCAGCCGATAGCCGCATGCGCCGCGCAACGCCCGTGAATGCGTCGCGCGATCACGCGTATGCTCGTGGCGCGTCGCTTCACGACCCGCGTGCACGCGCATGGCAGGAGTGGGTGTACAGCGAGGGGAGGCGCCCGGTCTTCGCGATGCTGTTGGGGGTTATGCGAAGCGCCGGGCAAAGAGGAGTGCTGATTTATCCGCGAGACCGCTGCGGCTCCGGATGCGTCTTCCAGGCGCCATGGTCGTATCCGGGCTTACGTCCTTTTCCGCTGCGCATGGGAGGCGGCGAATCGAGAGGCGCGGAGCGTGAATGGAAGACATGGCCAGGACCCTGCAAAGATGATGTGTCGGCGAGCGATTCAGACGACGTGCATCTCATTAAAGCCTGGCTGTCAGCTTTTTGCAAGCTTTCTCCGGGTGGCCCGATTTTTCCTTTTCGTGTTCTTCGTATGCGTATTCGAGCCCCGCTGGCAAGGCTCGAACACGCATAACGCGGGTGCCTAGCGCAAACGCACGATAGTGGACTTGAGCTCCGTATATTTCTCCAGCGCATGCAAGGAGTTGTCGCGGCCGTTGCCGGACTCCTTGAAGCCGCCGAACGGGAAATTCATGTCGTCGGTTTCTTCGTAGCCGTTCACCCACACCGTGCCCGCGCGCAGCCGCCGAGCGGTTTCGTGCGCCGTCGTGAGGTTGGCGCTCCAGACCGCGGCCGCCAGGCCATAGGGCGTGTCGTTCGCGAGCGCGATGGCTTCGTCGAGGGTCTCGAACGCCGTCACCGCGAGCACCGGCCCGAAGATTTCTTCGCGCACGATCGGGCTTTGCGTGTCGGCGCAATCGAATACCGTGGGCTCGACATACTGGCCGCCGGTCTCGCTGCGCACGCGCTGGCCGCCGCGCAGCAGTCGCGCTGTCGCGCGGCCTTGCTCGACATAGCCGAGCACGCGATCCACCTGGGCCGCGTCGATCAGGCTGCCCATGCGCGTGGCCGGCGAGAGCGGGTCGCCCGGCGCGTATTCCGCTGCGATCGCCAGCACGCGCTCGAGGAAGGACGCCTTGATCTCGCGATGCACGAGCAGGCGCGAGCCGGCCGTGCACATCTGCCCCGTGTTGTAGAACACGGCGTGCGCGACGCTGCGGGCGGCGCGCTCCAGATCGGGGCAGTCGGGCAGCACGATTTGCGGCGACTTGCCGCCGAGTTCGAGCCAGACGCGCTTGAGGTTGGAGTCGGCCGCGCTGCGCGCGATCTTGCGCCCGACCGCCGTCGAGCCCGTGAACGCGAGGCAGTCCACGTCGTGATGGCGCGCGAGCGCCTCGCCCGCGTCGCCGAAGCCCGGCACCACGTTGAGCACGCCGGCGGGCAGGCCCGCTTGCGCGGCCAGTCCGGCAAGCCGCAAGGCCGTGAGCGGCGACTTCTCCGAGGGCTTGAGCACGACGCTGTTGCCGCTCGCGAGCGCCGGCGCGCATTTCCACATGGCGATCAGCGCCGGGAAGTTCCAGGGCACGACGGCGCCCACCACGCCCACGGGTTCGCGCGTCACGAGACCGAGAAATTCCTCGCCGACGGGCGCGACTTCGCCGCCCGTCTTGTCGATAGCTTCGGCAAACCAGCTGATGCAGCAGGCCGCCGACGGAATGTCCACACTCGTTGTGTCCGCAATGGGTTTGCCGGTGTCGAGCGTTTCGAGCAACGCCAGCTCCTCGGCGTGCTCGCGCACGAGCTCGGCCCAGCGCAGCAGCACCGCCTTGCGCGCACGCGGCGCCTGGCCGCGCCAGATGCCGCGCTCGAACGTGGTTCGCGCGGCCTGCACGGCGCGATCGACGTCCGCCGTGCGGCAATGAGCGACCTCGGTCAGCGCACGGCCGTCGATCGGGCTCGCGCACGGGTACGTCTGCGTGTCGTGCGCGGCGCAGTATGTGCCGTCGATCCATGCGCGGCCCTCGATGGCAAGCGTTGCCGCCCGCGCGGCCCAATCCTGCACTGCTTCAGTCATGCGTCGTACTCCTCAATGTATTGAATGAAAGGGTGCCGCGGTCGATGGCGGTTTAACCCGCTCAGGCCGCTACGGCCCGCGCGCCGCCTGGTGTATCGCGCCGCTCGATCGCGATCACGCGGCCCGCGTCGGCGGGGCGCGCGGTGCGGCTGTGGGCGGCGTGAATCACGGCGAGGCGCTGCTGAATCCCGGCGGGAAACGGCGCCGAGCGGCCCGCGCGCATGTCGACGTGCATGAGCATCTGCTCGGCGCTCGCCAGCAAGGTGCCGTTTTCGGCATGGAACATCTCGTGAAAGATATGCAGGCGCTTGTGATCGAAGTCGAGCAGGCGCAGCGTCAGCCTTAAGGGCTCGCCGAGCGCGACCTCGCGCCGGTTGCGAATATGCGTTTCGACCGTATAGACCGAATGACCGCGCTCGCGGTAATCGTCGTCGATGCCGAAGTAGCGGAAGAACGCGTCCGAATTGTCGCCGAACACATAGAGGTAGCACGACTCGCTCATGTGCTGGTTGTAGTCGACCCAGACCGGCTGCACCGTGCAGCGATGCAGTTCCAGCGGCGTGGCCACCGGCGCATTGAGGTCGAAGGGCCGCGATGGCTGGCCTTCATAGGCCGAGCGCAATTGATGCGGATTCAGGGGATCGTGGCGGTTCATACGCGTGGCGCTCCGTTCTCTGATGCTGTCCGGCCCGATGGTATGTTTAATTGAACAATTTTTCAACATCGGGCGATGTACGGGAAAATACGGGTAAAACCAGTTGCCTGCGCAGGCTCTTCCTGGGTTGAACATTCATTCAGCAAATTCTATACTCGGCCACGATCGCTGATCAACAAAAGAGCAACACAGGTTTGGAGACCTCGACGATGAAAAAACGATTCCTGGCAGCGGGCGTGGCCTGCGCAGTGGCGGGTGGACCGGCATTCGCGCAGAGCAGTGTGACGATGTACGGCATCATCGACGCCGGCATCACTTATGCGAGCAACACGGGCGGCGCACACGCCTGGCTGTTCGACGACGGCATTTCCTATGGCAACCGGCTCGGCTTCATGGGCACGGAGGATCTGGGCGGCGGCAACAAGGCCGTCTTCAAGCTCGAAAACGGCTTCAGGCTCGGCAACGGCAAGCTCAATCAGGGCGGGGCGCTGTTCGGGCGCCAGGCCTACGTGGGCCTCGGTAACGACTGGGGCACGCTTACGTTCGGCAATCAATACGACTTCGCGTTCGACTTCACTGAGGCGTTCAACGTGAGCGCGTTCGCGAGCGGCTACGGCGTGCACCAGGGCGACTTCGACCGCCAGAGCGGCGACCGCCTGCAGAACGCGGTCAAGTTCGTGAGCAACAGCTACCACGGGCTCGTGGTGGGCGGCATGTACTCGTTCAGCAACGCCGCGGGCAACTTCCACGACGGCAGCGCCTGGAGCGTCGGCTCCACGTATTCGATCGGCAACTTCTCGGCGGGCGGCAACTACACGCGCCTGAACAAGCCGCAGGGGCTCGCCGCAGTCGACCCGTATGCGCAGATCGGCGTGAGCACCATGCTCGGCCAGCAGGTCGCGAGCGTCGATCCGCAAACGGGCGCCGTTACCGACCTGTACTCGGACAAGCCCTTCCAGGTCGATTCGCAATCGATCTTCGGCATTGGCGCATCCTATGTGTTCGGCAACCTCACCGTGAGCGGCGACTTCTCCAACACGACGTTCAAGGGCTATGGGCAGTCGTCGACGATGCGCGTTTATGAAGGCGGCGGCATCTATCAGGTGAACGCGCCGCTCTCGCTCGTGGCCGGCTATCAGTACACGACTTTTGAAGGACATCACTGGCACGAAGTCGCGCTCGGCACGCATTATCTGCTCTCCAAGCGCACCGACATCTACGCGGCCGTGGACTGGCTGCGTGCGTCGAACGGCGTGGACGCGGTGATCGGCTATAGTTTCGAGCCCTCGTCGAGCCGCACGCAAACCGCTGCGCGCGTGGGCATTCGCCACAACTTCTGAACGGGCGCGGACCGCGCCGGCATGAGGATCATGAATCAGCCTGAAGAGACTATCCCGTGCATGGAGGCGGCGGTCGAGCGCCTCGTGCACGTGCTCGGCGCGGACTGCGTGAGCCGCGGCGCCGCCATCGGCGAGCGCTATTTCACCAACTACGGCGAGGCACCGGGCACGCGGCCGCTCGCGCTTGTGCGAGCGCGCAGCGTCGACGAAGTGAGCCGCACGCTCGCGCTGTGCGATGCGCTTCAGGTGCCCGTCGTCGTGCAGGGCGGCATGACGGGCCTCGCGGGCGGCGCGTCGCCACGCGCGGGCGACATCGTGCTTTCGCTCGAACGCATGGCCGGCATCGACGAGATCGACCGCGACGCGGCAACGGTCACGGTCTGGGCCGGCACGACTTTGCAGGCCGCGCAGGAAGCCGTGGAAGCGGCCGGCTTCACGCTGGGCGTGGACCTGGGCGCGCGCGGCTCATGCCAGATCGGCGGGAATGTGGCGACGAATGCGGGCGGCAATCGCGTGATCCGCTATGGGACGATGCGCGAGCAGGTGCTCGGGCTCGAAGTGGTGCTCGCGGACGGCACCGTGCTCACCTCGCTCAACAAGATGCTGAAGAACAACGCGGGCTACGATCTGCGCCAGGTGTTCGTCGGTAGCGAGGGCACGCTTGGCGTGGTCACGCGCGTCGTGCTGAGAATGCACCCGCGCCTCGCGGCGCCTGCCACGGCGTTATGCGTTACCGCGGACTTCAGCCGCGCGCTCGCGTTGCTGCATGCCGCGCGGGCAGCGTTGCCCGAACTCCTGAGCTTCGAGGTGATGTGGCCGCGCTTTTGTGACTACGTGACGGCGCATACACCCGACCTGCGCGTACCGTTTGCTGGCGACGCGGGGCTGCGGGTGTTGATCGAATGCGCGGGCCGCGACGCTCAGGAGACGGCCGAGCGTTTTCAGGCCGTGCTGGCGGACTGGCTCGAGCAAGGCCTCATCGACGATGCCGCGCTGGCCCAGAGCGAAGCCGATACGCGAGCGTTCTGGACGCTGCGCGAAGGGCTGGCGATCGATGCGTTGCCCGATCTTGTGAATTTCGATGTGAGTCTGCCGCATGGGGGGATGCAGGATTTTGTTGCCCGGTGCGAGGCTGCGCTCGATGCGCGCTGGCCGGGCGCCCATGTGCTCTTCTTTGGGCATCTGGGGGATGGCAATCTGCATTTGTGTGTGTCGGTGGCTTATGCGTCCGGTGAGAGCGCGCAGGATGTCGAGGCGCTTGTTTATCGGTTTGTCGGTGAGGCCGGGGGATCGATTTCCGCCGAGCATGGGATTGGGGTTTATAAGCGGGACTGGTTGGAGGTGTCTCGGAGTCCTGAGGAAATTTCCGCCATGCGGCGGCTTAAGGTGGCGTTTGATCCGCGTGGGATTCTTAATCCTGGGAAGGTGGTTTGAGGGTTTTTTTTGTGGGCTATAGGGGATTGGGTTTTCGCGTTTCCTTGGGTTCGTGTCGGTATGCAAGTGTTGCCCCTGTGCGGGGCGGCACTTACTTTTCTTTGCAGCCGCAAAGAAAAGTAAGCAAAAGAAAGCGGCTCAAACCGCCAGTGTGACGCAGTACTTCGCTCGCCTTCAGCCGGAGCGGTTCCGGAGCGTCTGCCATCTCGCACCATTCTACCCAGTGACAAAGGACTCATTCATCCCGCTGCGCGCTACGCGCGCAGCGGTCGGGTCTGCGTGGGAAACCCAGGGTGCTACACAAACCAGCGAAGGCGCATGCACCCCACTGGTTTGGGGTTATGCCCCACGGCGCGCGCAGCGCCGCCGGATGTGCGAGTGCCTTGTCACTTCGTCTGGTGGTGCGAGGTGACAGATGCTCCTATACCATTTCCCCTGAACGGCTGTTTGCGGACTTCGTCACACTGGCGGTGTGAGCGGCTTTCTTTGCCTACTTTCTTTGCCGCCGCAAAGAAAGTAGGTGCCGCCCCGCACAGGGGCAACCCTGGCAGACCGACACGAAAACAAGAAAACGCCCAAACAAGAAAACGCCCAAACAAGAAAACGCCCAAACAAGAAAACGCACCATCACCCCACAAGCCGCACCAACGCATCAACCGCCACGGCCCCCTCCTTAGACACCAGCAGCGGATTAACATCAAGCTCAAGCAACGTTCCGGTATGATCCTGCGCGAAGCGCGCAATCGCCATCACATTACGCACCACCGAATCAAGATCAGCAGCCGCGCTGCCGCGGTACCCCGTAAGCAGCGGCCCAAGCTTCAAACCTAGCAGCGCCGCGCGCACATCCTGTTCACTCGCGGGCAGCAGCAGCGTCGCCGTATCGCGGATCAACTCGACCAGCACGCCGCCGCTGCCGAGCACCAGCGCGAGCCCGAAGCCGGCGTCGCGCTTGATGCCCACGATCAGCTCCATCAGCGGCGGGCTCGCCATGCGCTCGACGAGGATGCGCTCGACCGCGACGTCGGGCGCGTAGCGCGCAACGCTCTGCGTCATGCGCGCGACCGCTTCGGCAACGGCCTCGGGCGAATCGAGCCGCAGCGCCACGGCGCCGGCTTCGGTCTTGTGCGGCAGCCGCTCGCTCACCACCTTCGCACACACCGGGAAGCCAAGCTGCGCAGCCGCGGCCGGCGCTTCGGCGGGACTTACGCAGACGGCGTCGGGCACGTCGAGACCGTACTCGGCGAGCCGGCGCTTGCTCTCCCATTCGTCGAGCAAGCGGCCATCGTCGTCATGGCCCGATGCAGCGCGCAGGCGCAGCACCGGCAGCGAGGAGAGGCGATCTTCGGCCAGCCGCGCCGCGCGCGTTTTGCCGTACCACATCGCCGCGCCGATCGCCGCAATGCCTTCGCGCAAACCCTGCAAGGGCGCGACGCCGGCGGCGGCCATGCGCAGCGCGTGCTCGGGCGGCGTCAGTTCGGGAAACACGGAGATCAGCGCGGCCGGCACGCCGTTGGCGCGGGCGCTTGCCGCGAAGGCGTCGGCGGCGATATCGCATTGCGGGCGCTCGCCGGTGTCTTCCTTGGGATAGTCGAGGATCATCGCGGCCGCGCCGGGGCGCTCGCCGAGCAGTGCGTCGCAGCAGGCGCGCATGGCGTCGGGGCGGCCCCAGGGCGTGGTCGTGAAGTCGAGCGGGTTGGCGATGTTCGCGTAGGGCGGCAGCACGGTTCCGAGCATCGCGCGGCCCTGCGCGCTCACGGCGGGAAACCCGATACCCTCGGCTTCGGCGAGATCGGCGACGAGGCCCGCGTCGCCGCCCGAGGTCGCGAGCGCCGCGAGCGTGCTGCTCTTGGGGACGCCGGCGATCGAGAGCAGCTTGAGCGTTTCCACGAGCTCGACCGGGTCGCGTGCGCGGATCACGCCGAGCCGCTTGAAGAGGGTGTCGTAGAGCGCGTCGGAGCCCGCGAGCGAGCTGGTGTGGCTCAACGCGAGCTGCGCGCCCAACTCCGAAACGCCGCTCTTGAGCGCGACGATGGGCACGCCGCGCGCGAGTGCGCGCGTGGCGGCCTCGCTGAACGCACTCACGTCCTTGAGGCCTTCGAGGTGCACGCCGATCGCGCGCACGCGCTCGTCGTCGACGAACGCATCGACAAGCCGCGCCACGTCCACCTGCGCCTGGTTGCCGACGCTCGCGAGATACGCGAAGGGCAGGCCGCGCGCGCTCATCGAGAGGTTGTAGGCGAGATTGCCGCTTTGCGTGATTACGGCGACGCCGCGCTCGACACGCTGCGCGCCGTGCGCCACGGGCCATAGCGCGCTGCCGTCGAGACCGTTTAGCAATCCATAGCAATTGGGGCCGAGCAGCGCCATCTCGCCCGCCGCCTCCAGCAGGCTCGCCTGCAGCGCGGCGCCTTCGGCGCCGGTCTCCGAAAAGCCCGATGCGTAGACCACCGCGCCGCCCGCGCCGCGCGCCGCGAGCTCGCGCACCACGCCGACCGCCGCCGCCGAGGGCACTGCGATAAAGGTCGCGTCGGGCGCGCGCGGCAGGTCTTCGACGCGCGCGTAGCAGCGCTCGCCGTCGATCTCGGCATGCGTGGGGTTGACGAGCCAGATGTCGCCCTTGTAGCCGAAGGCGCGCGAGCGCTGCAGCGCGGCCGCAATGCTGCGTCCGCCAATGAAGGCGATGCTGGCGGGATTGAGAAGTCGATGGAGGTTGGCGGCGAAAGCGGTGTCGCCGCGCTCGGTGGCACGGGTATGGGCCATGGCGGGTGTATGGAGTGGATGCCGGATGGAAATCGATTCGAAGCCGATTGCAAAAATCAGGGCGCTTGAGCGTATAAGCGCATGCGGTGGCGGGCGCACCGTGGCGCGCCCGCCTGGGTCGTCGGCTAGCTATATTGCCGCATGATTTCCTTCGAGAGAATATGTCGCTGGATCTCCGAGGTGCCTTCCCAGATGCGCTCGATGCGCGCATCGCGCCAGAAGCGCTCGATGGGCAGCTCGTCCATGAGGCCCATGCCGCCGTAGATCTGCACAGCGTGATCGGTGACGCGGCCTAGCGTTTCGGTCGCGAGCAGCTTCGCGAGCGCCGCGTCGCCGTCGGTCATGGTGCCCTTGTCGAGCTTGTCGGCGGTGTAGAAGGTCACGAGCTCCGCCGCGCGAATCTCCGTGGCCATGTCGGCGAGCTTGAACGACGTGCCCTGAAAGTCGCCGATGCGCTTGCCGAACTGCTGGCGCGTGGCCGCCCATTCGGCCGCCATGTCGAACGCGCGCTGCGCGCGCCCGATATTGTTGGCGGCCACCATCACGCGCCCGGCGGTGAGCCATTCGCTCGCGAGGTCGAACCCGTGATGCTCCTCGCCGAGGATCTGCGAGACGTGCACGCGGCAATCACTGAGGAAGATTTCCGACTGGTGATAGCCGCGCAGGCTCGTGCAATGCGGGCCGCGCCGCACGGTCATGCCCGGCGTGTCCTTGTCGATCAGGAAGCAGGTCACGCGCTTGCGCGGGCGGCCGCGCCACTCCTGTTCGCCCGTGACGGCGAACAGGATCACGAAGTCGGCGGTCTCCGCATGGCTGATGAAGTGCTTGCTGCCGTTTATCACGTAATGGTCGCCGTCGCGCACCGCGCGCGTGCGGATGCCCATGGCGTCCGAGCCCGCACCGGGCTCCGTGAGCGCGAAGCAGTCCACGCGATCGCCGCGCACGCTCGGCTTCAGATAGCGGTCGATCTGCTCGCCCTTGCAGGCCATCAGGATCTTGCTCGGCCGCGCGACGAACACGTGCAGCGCCCAGCTCGTGCGCCCGAGCTCGCGCTCGACGAGCGCCTGGCTCAGATAGTCGAGCCCCGCGCCGCCGGCGCTCTCCGGCATGTTGAACGCGTAGAGGCCGAGCTCGATGGCTTTCTTGCGGATCGAGGCCGCGAGCGCCGGCGGCACTTCGTCGGCGCGGTCCACGGCGAACTCGTGCGGCTGCAGCTCCTTTTCCACGAAGGTGCGCACCGACGAAACCAGCATTTCCTGCTCATGGGTCAACGAGAATTCCACGCGTTATCTCCCTGCGAATTGTGGGGCGCGCCGCTCTTTCGACGCACGAAGGGCTTCCTGACCGTCTTCGCTATGGCCGCACGCGAGACCGGCGGCGAGCTCGGCCTTGAGCTGTTCGGCGAGCGTGCTCGAGAGCGAGCGTGCGAAGAGGGCCTTGGTATGGCCGAGCGCCACGCTCGGACCGGCTGCGAGCTGCGCGGCGAAGCGGGCGACATGCGACTCGAACGCGTCGTCGTCGACCACTTCGGAAACGAGGCCTGCCGCAAGCGCCTGCGCGGCGCTCCAGCGTTCGTTCAGGAATACGAAGCGACGCGCGACGTCGGGCCGCGCGAGCCGCGGGAGGAACCAGCTGCCGCCCATGTCGGGGCTGTAGCCCATGCCCGTGTAGCCGCAGCGCAGCGACGCGCTGGCGGCCGCAATGCGAAAGTCGCAGGCGAAGCCGATGTCGGTGCCGGCGCCCACCACCGAGCCATTGAGCGCCGCCACCGTGGGGCGCGGAAACGCCGCGAGCAATTGCACGAAGGCATGGGCCTTGTCGGTCCAGCCATAGGTGTCGAGCTCGCCATTGGCTTGCGCCTGAGCCCATTCCTCCACGTCGGCGCCGGCGCAGAACGCGTTGCCGGTGCCCGTGATCACGAGACAGCGCACCGACGGGTCCTGTGCGTAGCCTTCGAGCAGTTCGCGCAGCCGGTCCAGATGAGGACGCGCGAGCGCATTGCGTGCCGCCGGCCGGTCGATGCGCACGGTGACGACGCCGTTGCGCGAATCGATACGGATCTCTTCGGTAATCATGGTTTTCGCCAGTCTCCTGTGTCCCATGCAACGGCGTTGCGCTGGGTTGTTGATTGATTGTGCGGGCCCCCGCGGCGGGCAAGGGTCCGCTCTACTTGCAGCCGCCATTCCGGCATAGTATAAGTTCTGTTAAATGAACGTTCAACCCAAATCGGAAAGACGATCAGGAGACGAAGAGTGGAAGCAGGTCATGCGAGTGCGGAAATGGATGTCGCCTGGCGCGCCGGGGCGGAGCCGGCCAGCGCGAGCCGCGTGGCGGCCGGCGCGGGGCTGCTGATCGACCGGGTGTCCAAGCGTTACGGGAAAGTGGTGGCGGTGCAGGAGACCACGATCGACATTCCGCGTGGCGAGTTTCTGACCATCCTCGGGCCATCCGGGTCGGGCAAGACCACGCTGCTGATGATGGTGGCGGGCTTCGAGCAGCCCACGGGCGGCGACCTGCGCGTGGGGGCGAAAAGCATCGTCGCGCTGCCGCCCGAGAAGCGCAATTTCGGCATGGTGTTCCAGGGCTACGCGCTGTTCCCGCACATGACGGTCGAGCAGAACGTCGCCTATCCGCTGATGGTGCGCGGCCAGAAAGGGCCGGACACCGTCAAGCGCGTGAAGCAGGCGCTCGATCAGGTGCGCCTCGCCCATCTCGCGGAGCGCCTGCCGCGCCAGATGTCGGGCGGCCAGCAGCAGCGCGTGGCGCTCGCCCGCGCGCTCGTGTTCAACCCCGACGTGGTGCTGCTCGACGAGCCGCTCGGCGCGCTCGACCGCAAGCTGCGCTGTGAAGTGCAGATCGAGTTGAAGGCGCTGCACGAGCGGCTTGGCGCCACGTTCCTGTTCGTCACGCACGACCAGGAGGAGGCGCTGTCGATGTCGGACCGCATTGCGATCATGCGCGACGGGCGGCTCGAACAGATCGGCGCGCCGGGCGAGCTTTACGAGCGGCCCGGCAATCGCTTCGTGGCGGATTTCCTTGGCGAAAGCAACTTCATCGAAGGCGAGGCGCTGGGCACGCACGACGGCGCCACGGCCTATCGCAGCGGCGGCCGTCAATTTGTGGCGGGCGCGGGCAGCGCGCGGGCCGGCGACAAGGTCGTGTTCGCGCTGCGTCCCGAAAAGGTCGGCATCGCCACGACGTCGAGTCACGGCGCGCTCAATGAAGTGCGCGGTCGCGTCGTGCACTGGAACTACTTTGGCGCGTCGTTTCGTTTCGAAGTCCAGACCGATGAACTCGGACGCATGATCGCCGACGTGCCGGCCTGGAAGGGGCTCGCCTCGCCGCATACCGGCATGGAGGTCTTCGTGCAATGGGAGCCCGACGCGACCTCGCCGCTTGCGGCCAGTTGATTGCCGCCGGGGCGAGCGGCCCGGCATGCAGCCTGAAGTCTATCTCGCGGTTCATCCATCGGTTCACTCATCGAGCGAAGCATAACAAGGAGACACCATGACGCAACGCCATATGCGCGACCTCATCGAGCAGGCGCGCGATCTCGAGCCCCGCACCGAACAGGGCCGGCGCAACTTCCTGAAGCTGTGCGCGGCGGCGGGCATCGCGCCCACGCTGCTGTCGGTCTGGAGCGGCGCGGCGCGCGCTTCGAACCCGAAGGAGATCGTGCTGAGCGCGTGGGGCGGCGAAGGGCGCACGGCGTTCCGCACCGCGTACATGGACCCGTTCACGAAGGCGACCGGAATTCGTATGGACTACGATTCATCGCCCGACGACGGCAAGATCAAAGCGATGGTCGAGAACGGCAACGTCATCTGGGACGTGATGGACCTCGACGGCTTCGAGGCCATCAAGCTCGGCAAGCAGGGCTTTCTGCGCACGATCGACTATTCGGTCGTGAACCGGCTCGCGCTGCCTGGGCTCGCCTCGGACTATGGCGCGCCCGCCTATTTGCTGAGCTACGTGCTCGCCTACGACTCGCAGAAGTTCGGCGCGAATCCGCCGAAGAACTGGGCCGATTTCTGGAACGTGAGCAAATTCCCGGGCAAGCGCGGGCTGTGGAAATGGATGGGCGGCTCGCTCGAAGCCGCGCTGATGGCCGACGGCGTGGACAAGGACAAGGTCTACCCGATCGACACGCAGCGCGCATTCAACAAGCTCAAGGTGCTCAAGCCCAACGTGCTGCTGTGGGACTCGGGCGCGGACAGTCTCCAACTGCTGCGCGACGGCGAAGTGAGCATGGCCTGCATCTGGCACACGCGCGCGAACGCGATCCAGCGCGAAAGCAAGGGGCGTTTCCGCTATACGTGGGAGCAGGGGCTGGCTTCGTGCGACGTGTGGTCGGTGCCGAAGAATAATCCGGCCGGCGACCAGGTGTGGCAGTTCATCAAGTTCGTGCAGGGCATCGAGCCGCAACTCAAGCTGCTCTCGGCGCTCGGCAACGGGCCGGTGACGCCGGTCGCAACGGCGCAGGTGCCCGCCACGCTACGCGCCGACAATCCGGGTACGCCGGAGAACTGGGCCAGGCAGTGCAAGGTCGATCCGGCATGGTGGGCGCAGAACTACGACGCAACGCTGCAGCGCTATACGGACCTGATGTCATCGTGAAATCCATCGACCGCCGCCGGCCATGACCCCGCGGGCGACGCGCCGAATCATCCGAAACATCGCCGAACCTTCATTGAACGTCGCGCCATGAACACGCTTACTTCTTCCGCGCCCGAACTCGTTGCGCTGCCGCGCAAGCGGATCGACCGCTACTGGCTGCTGGTGCTGCCGCTGCTCGCGCTGCTGGCCGTGCTGTATCTGTTCCCCTTGCTGCGCGTCTTGTGGCTGAGCTTTTCCGTCCCGCAGCCTGGACTGCAGAACTACGCGCGCTTCTTCGACAACGCGAGCGTGCACCGCGTACTGTGGACCACGCTGCGCATCTGCTGCATGACCACGGTGATCTCGGTGGCGCTGGGCTATGCGATTGCGTTCGCGATGGTGCACGTGGGGCCGCGCCAGCGCATGGCGCTGTTCTTCGGCCTGCTGGTGCCGTTCTGGGCCTCGGTGCTGATCCGGGCGTTCTCGTGGCTGTTCCTGCTCGGCGAGCAGGGGCTAGTGAACAGCACACTGATGGCGCTCGGCATGACCGACGAGCCGCTGCAGCTGATGCGCAACCAGTTCGGCGTGGTGGTCGGCATGGTGCATTTCATGATTCCGTATGCGGTGCTGCCGCTCTACTCGAACATGAAGGGCATCGATCCGCAGCTCGCGCGCGCTTCGCAAGGGCTCGGCGCGAGCGCCTTCCTCACGTTCCGCAAGGTGTATTTCCCGCAGACGCTGCCCGGCATTTTCGGCGCGGCGCTGCTGGTGTTCATCTTTTCGCTCGGTTTCTATGTGACGCCGGTGATCCTGGGCGGCGGGCGCACGGTGATGGTGGCGGAATACATCAGCACGCAGATCCTGCAACTGGTGAACTGGGGCAGCGGCGCGGCGCTGGCTTCCGTGCTGCTGATGGCGATTGTCGCGGTGCTGGTCGTGCTCTCGCGCTTCATCAACCTGCGCGAGCTGTTCGGCGCGAAGTAAGCGGCTTCACGGAAATCAAGGAGATCTCATGAATTCCAGACTCACCATCCGGCGCGCACTCGTGATCGGCGTGGCATGGGCCGCCATCCTGTTCCTGCTGCTGCCGCTGCTGGTCTCGGTGCCGGTGTCGCTCACGCCGAACGACTATCTCTCGATGCCGGGCGGCACGATCTCCATGCGCCACTACGCCGTGCTGTTCGAGGACGACGGCTGGCTCGCGAGCTTCGCGCAAAGCGGCGTGATTGCGCTGGTCTCGGCGTCGATATCGGTCACGTTCGGTACGCTCTGCGCGATCGGCCTGTGGAAGATCGCGTCGCCTCGCGGCGAGGCCGTGCGGCTCGTGATCCTGTTCCCGCTCATCGTGCCGCCCATCGTCTCGGCGCTCGCGTTCTACCGGCTCTGGGCCGACTGGCGCCTGCTCGACAGCTACACGGGCACGATCCTCGCCCACGTGGTGCTCACGGTGCCGTATGTGGTGGTGTCCGTCTCCACCTCGCTCGCGACGCTCGGGCTCAAGGTCGAGCAGGCCTCGCGCAATCTCGGCGCGAACCTCTATCAGACGCTGCGCCACGTGATCCTGCCGCTGATACGCCCCGGCGTGCTTTCGGCGGCGGTGTTCGCGTTCATCCTCTCGTGGGACGAACTCGTGGTCACGCTGTTCATTTCGAGCCGCCATATCTATACGCTGCCGCGCCGCATGTGGGACGGCATGCGCGAGAACGTCGATCCGGCGATTGCCGCCGTGTCCACCCTGATGCTCGTCGGCACCTGCGCCGCGATTGCCGTGTCGCTCGCGCGCCGGCGCACGGCTGGCGAACTCTAACTGCTGCACTGGAGAAATAAACAACATGAAGGTATTGATCGTTCACGCCCACCCCGAGCCGCAGTCGTTTACCACCTCGATGAAGGATTGCGCGGTGCGCACGCTCGAAGCGCAGGGTCACGAGGTCATGGTATCGGACCTCTACGCCATGAACTGGAATCCGGTGGCGAGCGCGGCCGACTTCGGCATGCGCCGCAACGCGGACTACCTCGTCTATGCGCTGGAGCAGCGCGAGAACGTGGCCGCGCAGGCAATCGCGCCCGACATCGCGGCGGAACTGGAAAAGCTGCTGGCGTGCGATCTGGTGATCTTCAGCTTCCCGCTGTTCTGGTGCTCGGTGCCGGCCATCATGAAGGGCTGGATCGATCGCGTGATGGTCTCGGGCAAGGTGTATGGTGGCCTGCGCTTTTACGACCGGGGCGGCATGCGCGGCAAGCGCGCGATGCTCGCTTATACGTGCGGCGGCCGCGATTTCATGTTCGGCCCCGATGGCGTGCATGGCGAGATGGACCTCATGCTGCGCCATATGTTGCGCGGCACGCTGGGCTATGCGGGGTTCGAGGTGCTGCCGTCGTTCGTCGCGTATCACGTGCCGTATATCGCCAACGAAGCGCGCGTGGCCATGCTGGAGCACTATGCCGACACGCTCACGAAGCTCGACCAGTTGAAGCCGCTCGAATTTCCGACGCTCGACGACTTCGACTCGGAGATGCGCCCGCGTGCGCTCGCTGTGCATAACTAATTAATCGGTGAGATTGCGATGAGTGTGAAGCTTCTGGTGGGTGTGAAGCGCGTGGTCGATTACAACGTCAAGGTGCGTGTGAAGTCGGACGGCACGGGTGTGGATATCGCCAATGTGAAATTCTCGATGAATCCGTTCGACGAGATTGCCGTTGAAGAGGCGGTGCGATTGAGGGAAGCAGGGGTGGCGACGGAAGTGATCGCCGTGTCGGCGGGCGCCGTGCAGGCGCAGGAGACGCTGCGCACGGCGCTGGCGATCGGCGCGGATCGCGCGATTCTCGTCGAATCGAATGAGGATCTGCAGCCGCTCGCGGTGGCGAAGCTTTTGAAAGCCATCGTCGATAAGGAGCAGCCTTCGTTGATCATCGTTGGCAAGCAGGCCATCGATGATGATTCGAACCAGACCGGACAGATGCTGGCCGCTTTGGCTGGTTTGCCGCAAGCGACCTTCGCTTCGAAGATCACCATCGCCGATGGCAAGGCCACTGTGGCACGTGAAGTCGATGGCGGCGCGGAAACGCTTTCCCTGCAATTGCCCGCTGTGGTCACGACGGACCTGCGCTTGAACGAGCCGCGCTACGTCACGCTGCCGAACATCATGAAGGCCAGGAAGAAGCCGCTGGAGACGGTCAAGCCTGAGGACCTCGGTGTCGATGTCGCGCCGCGCCTGAAGACGCTGAAGGTTGCCGAGCCGCCCAAACGCACCGCCGGCGTGAAGGTCGCCGACGTGAAGGCGCTGATCGAAAAGCTGAAGACCGAAGCCAAGGTGCTTTAAAGGTTAGTGGAGCAAGAAAGAAATGACGAACCTGGTTATTGCGGAACACGACAACGTGTCGATTAAAGCGGCAACGCTGAATGCGATTGCTGCGGCACAGAAGATTGGCGGCGACGTGCATGTGCTGGTCGCGGGTCACAACGCGCAAGCCGCTGCCGAAGCAGCGGCGAAGATCGCAGGCGTTTCGAGGGTGCTGCTGGCCGATGCGCCGCAACTCGAAGTGGGTCTCGCTGAGAACGTCGAAGCGACGGTGCTTTCAATTGCAAAGAACTACTCGCACATCCTTGCGCCGGCTACCGCAGCGGGAAAGAACGTCACGCCTCGCATTGCCGCGAAGCTCGACGTCGCACAGATCAGCGATATCACGGCCATTGATTCGCCCGATACGTTCGAGCGTCCGATCTACGCGGGCAACGCGATTGCGACGGTCCAATCGCAAGACCCTATCAAGGTCATCACGGTCCGCACCACGGCATTCGATGCCGTCGCGGCCGAAGGCGGCAGTGCATCGGTTGAAAAGATCGAAGCAGCAGCAGACAGCGGCCTTTCCCAATTCGTGAACCGTGAAGTCACGAAGCTCGATCGCCCGGAACTCACGAGCGCGAAGATCATCGTTTCGGGTGGTCGTGGCCTGGGCAGCGGCGAGAACTACACGAAAGTGCTGGAACCGCTCGCCGACAAACTCAACGCGGCACTCGGCGCCTCGCGCGCGGCGGTCGATGCGGGCTACGTCCCCAACGACTATCAAGTGGGTCAAACCGGCAAGATCGTCGCGCCACAGCTCTATATTGCAGTGGGAATTTCAGGCGCGATTCAGCACCTCGCAGGTATGAAGGACTCCAAGGTAATCGTCGCGATCAACAAGGACGAAGAAGCGCCGATCTTCAGCGTGGCCGATTACGGCCTCGTGGGCGATCTGTTCGCGGCCGTTCCCGAGTGGGCGAACGCACCGGCCTGATTCCCAATCGCCCAACAAAACAGACCGAGACCACCATGACGTCCAGCGACCTGCTGCTGTTCCTCACGGGCCTGCTCACGTTGTTTTGCCCGCCCGTTGCGATGCCGATGTACGCGGCGGTCACCGGTCATTTCCCCGACGCGACGCAGCGGCAAATCGCGCTGCGCCTGTTCGTGTGGATCGCAGCGGCTATGGTCGCCGCGGTGTGGGCCGGCCAGTTTCTGCTGCGCATGCTGGGCCTCACGCTAGGCGCCTTGACGCTCACCGGCGGTCTCGTGCTGTGCCTGTGGTCGATTCCGATGATGCGCGGCACGCACGCCGACAAGGACGAGCGGCGCGGCGGCACGGGCCGGCTCGAGCACGCGCAGTGGCGCAGCTATATCGCGGTGCCGCTGATCTTCCCGCTCTCGATCGGCAGCGCCGTGATCTCGCTCGTCATCACCACGGCCACGCGCTTTCATACGATTACCGACCTGTGCATCGTGAGCGCCGCCTGCGTGCTGCATGCGGGCGTGATCGCCGTCACGTACCTGTGCTCGGGCTCGTGGTGCAAGCGCCTGAGCGAGATCGGCCGGACCATCGTCGAGCGGCTTTCGGGCATCGTGCTGACCGCCATCGCGTTCCAGATGCTGGCGCAAGGCATACGCGAACTGTTGCCGGGCCTCGCTTCATGACAGATCGGCTTGCCGGTTCCCAATATCTCCACCGATTCATTCAAGACAGCTTATGAAAACAGTCGGCATGTACCTCGTCGAGTTGCTCGCGGCCTATGGCGTGGATACCGTCTTCGGCATTCCCGGCGTGCACACCATCGACCTGTACCGTGGCCTCGAAAGCAGCGGCATGCGCCACATCACGGCGCGTCACGAGCAGGGCCTCGGCTTCATGGCCGACGGCTACGCGCGCGCCACGGGGCGCCCCGGCGTGTGCTTCGTGATCACGGGGCCCGGCGTCACGAACATTGCGACGGCGATGGCCCAGGCGAGCGCGGACTCGATACCGATGCTCGTGATTTCGAGCGTCAACGCGCTCGGGAAAATGGGCTCGGGCAACGGCCATCTGCACGAGCTGCCCGACCAGCGCCAGTTCGCGGGCAGCGTCGCTGCGTTCAGCCATACCGTCACGCGCGGCGAGGAGCTACCGCAAGTGCTCGCGCGCGCATTCGCCGTGTTTTCGGGCGAGCGCCCGCGCCCCGTGCATATCGAGCTGCCGCTCGACGTCATCAACGCGCCTGCGGGCGCATTGCCGTCGCCGCCGCCCGCGCCGAAGCGCGTGCAGGTCGGCCCGGCCGCCGCGCACGCACTGGACGCGCTGCGCGAGGCCACGCGGCACGCGAAGGCGCCGCTGATACTCGCAGGCGGCGGCGCGCTGGGCGCCGCCGACGAGGTGCGCTGGCTCGCGCAAGCGCTCGATGCGCCCGTGGTCATGACCATCAACGGGCGCGGCATTCTCGCGCCCACGCATCCGCTCGCGATCTCGTGGTCGGCTTCGAGTGCGGCCGTGCGCGCGCTGATGCGCGAGAGCGATCTCGTGATTGCGTTGGGTACCGAGCTCGGGCCCACTGACTACGATCTCTACGCGGACGGCACCTTCGTCGCGCCGCGCACGCTCGCGCGCATCGACATCGACGCGCAGCAGCTCTTTCGCAACGCGCCGCCCGACCTGCCGCTGCTGGGCGACGTGGGCGAGACCCTCGCGGCGCTGCGCCGCTCGTGGAGCGAGCCCGGCGCGCGCGCGGAAGGGGCGGGCTCGCCCGGCGCGCAGCGCGCGGCCGCGTGCCGCGACGCGGCCCGGCTCGAAGCCGATGCACAGACGCAGCGCGATCTCGCCTTGCTCGACAGCGTGCGCGAGGCGTTGCCACAGGCGTGCATCGTGGGCGATTCCACGCGCATGGTCTACTCGGGCAACATCGGTTATGCGGCGCCGCGGCCGCGTAGCTGGTTCAACGCGTCGGTGGGCTTCGGCTCGCTCGGTTACGGCTTGCCGGCGGCGATCGGCGCGAGCCTGGGCGACCCGTCGCGGCCGGTCGTGTGTCTCGCGGGCGACGGCGGCCTGCAGTACACGCTCGGCGAGCTCGGCACGGCGGTCCAGCATGGCGCGCGCGTGATCGTGCTGCTGCTGAACAATCGCGGCTACGGCGAGATCAAGAACGCAATGGTGCAGCGTGGCGTCGAGCCGATCGGCGTCGATCTGCATACGCCCGACTTCGTCGCGCTCGCGCAGGCGTATGGCTGGCAGGCTCAACGCGTGGCCGAAGGCGAAGCGTTCGGCGAGGCACTGCAACGCGCGGCCGCGCAGGAAGCGCCGACGCTGATCGAAATCTGCGTCGCATGAAATAGCACTCAAAAACGCACTGCAAAAAAAGCCGCCGCCCTTTAAAAAAGGCGGCGGCTTCTTCATTGACGCGGGCCGAAACGAGCCGAAACGAACCCCAACGCGCTCACGCGCGCTTGCGTATCGCCCTGGCCGTCACGAAGTTCTCGACGGCGCCCAGACAGCTCTGCAGCGCGTCCTCGGCCGTAAACGAACTCGGGTCGCGCGCGAGTTCCAGCCAGAAGCCGTCGATCAAGGCGGTCAGCGTCAGCGCCGCGAGCTCGCTGTCCACCTCCACGCCACGGACTTCGCCGATCTGGTCGAACAGCTTCTTGAGCGCCTGCCGGTAGCCGGCATAGAGCTCCTTGTGCGCCTTGCGGATCACCGGATCGCTATGCACGACGCTCCAGAAGCCCAACCAGACCTTCACGTTCTTCGGCGCGAACACGGGTGACGCGAAGCACACGCGGATGATCGCATCGAGCTTCGCTTCGGGACCCGACGCATTCGCGGCCGCCGCGCGCGAGACCTCCTGAAGATCGGCGGCGAGACGCTTGTAGGTCTGCACCATCAGCTCGTCTTTCGACTGGAAGTGATGGTTGATGAGCCCGCGCGAGACCTTGGCCTCGGCACAGATGCGATCGATCGTCGTGTCCGAATAACTGTAGCGCGCGATGCAGCGCATCGTCGCCTCGATGATCGATTGCTGGCGTACTTCAGGTGTTTCGCGCACGCCGCGCCCGCGCGTGGGCACCGGTTCCTTGCGAGTGGTTTTTGGCACAGTTCACCTTTCACTATCGTTACCCGGCTGATTATATGCGACTGTCGGAAATCTGTTCAATTGACGGGCTACGACCCCAGAGCCACCGGTGCTTCGCGACTCAAAAAGTTTATCGAAACGTGTTGAACCACCGTTCAATAGAACATATACTCGTGAACCCATGAAGGTTGGTTGACCATTCAACAAGCCACTGCGGGCGAGGCTCCGTATCGCTTCAGCAGATGGCACTGGAGACAACATGCTGGCCGTGGCTAACGAAACTGCGGACCCTGCGCAGAACCGCTATGCACAGCGGGAAGGGGGCGCGCAATGTGTGTGCGTCGAGAACCTGCACAAGTCCTTTGGCGATCTGGAGGTGCTCAAGGGCGTATCGCTCAGCGCGAACGAAGGCGAGGTGATCTCGCTGATCGGCGCTAGCGGGTCGGGCAAGAGCACGCTGCTTCGCTGCATCAACCTGCTGGAGATGCCCACGAGCGGCAGGATCGTGGTGGACGGCGAAGAGATCCGCCTCGGCACCGACCGCAAGGGCCGCACCATCGCGTGCGACGCGCGCCAGGTGGAGCGCATCCGCACGCGGCTCGGCATGGTGTTTCAAAGCTTCAATCTCTGGCCGCACCGCACGGTACTTGAAAACATCATCGAAATGCCGGTGCACGTGCTGCGCGAGCCGCGCGCCGAAGCCATCGCCCGCGCCGAGCAACTGCTCGAACGCGTCGGTCTCGCCGACAAGCGCCATGTCTATCCCGCGTTCCTTTCCGGCGGCCAGCAGCAGCGCGTGGCGATTGCGCGCGCGCTCGCCATGCGCCCCAAGGTGATGCTGTTCGACGAGCCCACCTCGGCGCTCGACCCCGAGCGTGTGGGCGAGGTCCTCAAGGTGATCCGCGATCTCGCTTGCGAAGGCCGCACGATGCTGCTGGTCACGCATGAGATGGACTTCGCGCGTGACGTGTCGAGCAAGGTCGTCTTCCTGCACCAGGGGCGTATCGAGGAAAGCGGCACGCCCGAACAGGTGTTCGGCGCGCCGCAGAGCGAGCGTTGCCGGCAGTTCGTCACTGCGCATCAGCAGCGTCGTTGAATGTCATGCGCGCCCGGCGCCGCGAGACACGGCGCCGGCGCACTCGATTGCCTCAGTAGCGTCCAACCCGTTGATCGAAAAAGGTACACCACCATGAAGAAAATGATTCGCGCCCTCGCTGTGGTTGCAACCGCCGCCCTGACGATGCTGAGCGTGCCGGGCAGTGCAAAGGCCGCCGACACGCTGCGCTTCGGCGTGGCCGCCGAGCCCTATCCGCCGTTTCTCATGAAGACGCCCACGGGCCAGTGGACCGGCTTCGAGGCCGACCTGATCCGTGCGCTGTGCGACCAGATGAAGGCGCAATGCCAGATCAAGGAAGTGTCGTGGGACGGCATCATTCCGGCGCTGCAGAGCGACAAGATCGACGTGATCTTCAACTCGATGTCGATCACGCCCGAGCGCGAGAAGGTCATCGCGTTCTCGCGCCCGTACTATGAAACGCCGGGCGTCTTCGTCGGACCGAAGGGCGTGCCGCTGACGCTCACGCCGGCGGGTCTCGCGGGCAAGGTGATCGGCGTGCAGGGCTCCACCGGCAACGCCGAGTTCATCAAGGCCGCCTATGGCAAGACCGCGACGGTGCGCCTCTACAACACGCAGGACGACTGCAATGCCGACCTCGTCGCGGGCCGCATCGACGTGATGTTTCTCGACAAGCTCGGCGTGATCGACTTCCTCAAGACGAAGGACGGCGCCACGGTCGAAATGAAAGGCCCGGGCAGCGTGAAGATGGACCCCGCGATCTATGGCAGCGGCATTGGCGCGGGCCTGCGCAAGAACGATGCGGCACTCAAGCAGCGTATCGACACGGCGCTCGTGCAGCTCCACGACTCGGGCAAATACGACAACATCGCGAAGAAGTATTTCACCATCGACCTCTGGCCGCATTGAGCGCCGCGCGCGCGAAGCATAACGGGGGAATAGCATGAATACGTGGACCTGGGTGGCGTATCTCGGCATGGACCCGGACGGCTGGGGCGCTGCCCTGCTGCAGGGCGCGCTCGTCACGCTCGAAATCTCGTTCGGCGCCTTTGCCGTGGGCATCGTGCTCGGGCTTGCGGGCGCGGCGGCCAAGCTCTCGGGCGTGCGCACGCTCGAGCGCATCGCCAACGCGTATACGACGCTGTGCCGCGCGGTGCCCGAGTTGCTGCTGATCCTGCTGCTCTATTACGCGGGCACGGACGCGGTCAATCTGCTGATGCGCGCGATCGGCGTGGGCGACGTGAGCGTCAACGGCTTCGCCGCGGCGGTGACGGTGCTCGGCATCGTGCAGGGCGCCTACGCGGCCGAGATCATCCGGGGCGCGGTGCTCGCGATTCCGTACGGGCAGATCGAGGCGGGGCGCGCATTCGGCGCGCGGCCCGTGCTCGTGTTCCGGCGCGTGATCCTGCCCGCGATGGCGCCTTATGCCCTCGCGGGCTTCGCGAACCTCTGGCTCATCCTCGTCAAGGACAGTGCGCTGATCAGCGTGGTGGGGTATTCGGAGCTGCTCTATACGGCCAAGCAGGCGGCGGGATCGACGCGCGAATATCTGCACTACTACCTGATGGTGGCGGCGGTCTACTTCGTGATAACAACCGTTTCGGGCGCGTTCTTTCGCGAGATCGAGCGCCGCTTCGGCCGCTGGATGCCGCAGGCTTGATGAAACCGCGGCCGGCACGCTGCCGGCCTGACTCTCGCAGGTGACTGTGATGGACTGGACTGTCATATCGTCGTACGGAAACATGCTGCTGCTGGGCCTCGTGGTCACGCTCAAGCTGCTGCTGGTCTCGGGCGTCGCGGGCTTTGCGTTTGCCGTGATCGTCGCGTTCGCGCGGATCTCGCGCAACCCGCTCGTCGCGGGCGCGAGCAAGGGCTTCACGGCGCTGATACGCGGCACGCCGCTGCTCGTGCAGATCTACATCCTCTACTACGGCGTGGGCTCGCTGTTCGCGCAGTGGCCGTGGCTGCGCACGAGCGTGCTGTGGCCGTTCCTGCGCGACGGCTTCTGGTATGTGGCCTTCGCGCTCGTGGTGAGCGTGGGCGCCTATGTGGGCGAGGTGATTCGCGCGGGGCTGCGCGGCGTGCCCAAGGGCGAGCTCGAGGCCGCGCGCGCCATGGGCATGCGGCCGCTGCTGATCGTGCGCCGCGTCTGGCTGCCGCGCGCGATCCAGATCCTGCTGCCGACGCTCGCCGGGGAGTCGGTGATGCTGCTCAAGTCGACAGCGCTCGCCTCCACCGTGGCGGTCATGGACGTGCTTGGCGCTGCTAACTATATTCGCGCGCAAACGCTGCGCACCTACGAGCCCCTGCTCGCGATCGCGGTGATCTACGTCGTGCTCGCCTTCCTGATCGAGCGGGGCTTCGGCTATCTCGAACGTCGCGTGCCGGTTCGCTCGGCGCGCTGAAGGTACGTTGAGGGTACGTTGAAGGGACGAGACAGCACCGTCGGAAACGACAACTCAGGAACAAGGCGCGGCGCAGTGGCCGCCGCAAGGAGACTCCATGAAATTTTCGAAACTCGTTGAGCGCCTGCAGGGCAAGCGCACCTCGGCCTGGGAGATTCACTACGCCGCGCAGCGCGCGCTGGCCGAAGGGCAGGACGTGATCATGCTGAGCGTGGGCGACCCCGACTTCGCGACGCCCGCGCCCATCGTCGAGCGCGCCGTGGCCGCCTTGCGCGGCGGCGACACCCACTATAGCGAGGTGGCGGGCCGCCCGGCGCTGCGCGCGGCGCTCGCGCGCGAGCATACGCGGGCGACGGGCTGCGAAGTCACGATGGACAACGTGATCGTCACCGCAGGCGCGCAGAACGGGCTGTACGCCGTGGCCCAGTGCATCTGCGAAGCGGGCGACGAAGTGATCGTGCCCGAGCCGATGTATCTGACCTATGAGGCCAGCGTGCGCGCCTCGGGCGCGACGCTCGTGCCCGTGCCCGTCGATCCCGCGCGTGGCTTCCATCTCGACCTCGCGCGGCTAGAAGCGGCGATCACGCCGCGCACGAAAGCGATCTTCTTCGCGACGCCGTGCAACCCCACGGGCGCGGTCATGCCGCGCAGCGATCTGGAAGCCATCGCGCGGCTCGCGTGCAAGCACGACCTCTGGGTGCTCGCCGACGAAGTCTATGCGGACCTCGTGTTCGAGCGCGAGCACGTGAGCATTGCATCGCTCGAAGGCATGGCCGGGCGCACGATCACGCTGGGCAGCTTTTCCAAGTCGCACGCGATGCCGGGCTGGCGCGTGGGCTGGGCCGTGGCGCCCGCGCCGCTCGTCGAGCATCTCGAACGGCTCGCGCTGTGCATGCTTTACGGACTGCCAGGTTTCATCCAGGAGGGCGCGCTCGCGGGGCTCGAACAGCGCGAGCAGATCGTGAGCGCGATGCGCGATGTCTACCGGCGCCGCCGCGACGTCGTCCACGAACGCCTGAGCCGCGTGCCCGGCCTGCGCTGCCTGTTGCCGGAGGCCGGCATGTTCATGATGGTGGACGTGCGCGGCACCGGGCTCGATACGCACGCGTTCACGTGGCAGCTCTTTCATGCGCAGAAGGTCTCGCTGCTCGACGCGAGCGCGTTCGGCGATACCGCGCAGGGCTTCGTGCGCTTCGGCTTCGTGGTGGACGAGAAGCGTCTTGTCGATGCCTGCGAGCGGATCGCGTCGTTCGTCGCGAGCCTGGAGGCGGTCGATGCATGACGCGCTCGATCTGAGCGTGGCCGGCGACTCGGGCGCGCCGCTGCCGCTGTGCGCCTGGCGGCTGCAGGGGCGCGATAGCGGACCCGGCGGCCCCAGCGTTTATTTGCAGGCAGGCCTGCACGCGGACGAGATCGCGGGCATGCACGTACTGCACACGCTATTGCCGCGCCTGCGCGAGGCGCGCGAGAACGGGCGCCTCGCCGGCACGGTCACGGTCGTGCCGCAGGCGAATCCGCTTGGCCTCGCGCAGTTCCGCCACGGCCGGCTGCTCGGCCGCTTCCACGACGCGACGAGTCGCAACTTCAACCGCCATTTTCACGAGTCGATCGCCACCGAGCGCGGGCCCACCACGTTCGCCGCGTGGCAAAAGACGCTCTTCGAACTCGCGCGCGAGGCGCAGATCGTCCTGGACCTGCATACGGATTCGGACGCACTGCCTTACCTCTACGTTCATGGGAGTTTCTGGCCCGAGGCGCGCGATCTTGCCGCCGCATTGCGTGCCGAAGTGGCGATCGTCTGGGACGAGGACGACGACGGCGCGTTCGAAGGTGCGATCGTGGCGCACGGCCAGCGCGAGCCGCGGCTGCGCCTCGCGGCGACGATCGAGCTGCGCGGGCAATCGGACGTGAGCGACGCCCTCGCGCAGCGCGATGCCGATGGCCTCTACCGCTTCCTGTGCGCGCGCGGCGTCATTGACGAGCCCGTGGAGCGCACCGACTGGGAAGGTGAGGCCGTGCCCATCGCGCACATGGAAACGGTTTTCGCGCCGGTCTCGGGTGTGCTCGTTTATACCTGCGAGCTGGGCGAGCGGGTGGCGCAGGGCGCGCCGATTGCGCGCATCGTCGCGCGGCCGGGCGATCTGTCCAGCGAGGTCGTACTGAGGGCGCCGCAATGCGGCCGGGTCGTGACCCGTAGCCGCGACCGGCTGATCGCGCAGGGCGACGTCGCGCTCAAGCTGACCGGCTCGCAGCCGTCGGCCAACTGGCGTGGTGGCGCGCTCGATCCATAAGAACTGCGAAGGATTTGTGCGGGATGCACGAATTCAGACCATCGCAACCATCGGAGAGATTCCATCGTGCAACACGACGCGCCGTTCCTGCCGCCGCACGACACGCCGGACCGCGTGCGCTGCTGGCACCGCTCCGGTGTCGCGCATATCCGCCTCAACCGTCCGCAGGCGCTGAACGCGCTTGACGAGGCCACGGCGCTCGCGTTCCGCGATGCGTGCCGCGCCGTGGCCGCCGATTCGAGCGTGCGGGCCGTGGTCCTGAGCGGCGAAGGCCGCGCCTTTTGCGTCGGCGGCGATCTCGCCTCGATGCGCGAGCGACCCGTCGAAGGCGCGCATGCGCTGATCCGGCCCATGCACGAGGCCATCGTGCTGCTGGCCGCGATGCCGGCGCCCGTGATCGCGAGCGTGCAGGGCGCCGTGGCCGGAGGCGGTCTGGGCCTGGCGCTGGCCGCCGATCTCTGCATCGCCGCCGAGGGCACGCGCTTCGACTTTGCCTACGCGAAGGTGGGCACGTCGCCCGATTGCTCGACCTCGTGGACGCTGCCGCGGCTCGTCGGGCTGCGCAAGGCGGCCGAGATCGCGCTGCTCGGCGAGCGTTTCGACGCCGATGAGGCGCTGCGTCTGGGCATCGTGAACCGCGTGGTCGCCGCCGCGGATCTCGAGACCGCGACGCAGGCCATGGCGAGCCGCCTTGCCGACGGGCCGCCCGTTGCGCTGGCCCGCACGCGGCAGCTATTGCGCGCGTCGCTCGATCGTTCGCTCGACGAGCAGCTCGCGGCGGAACTCGCGGGCTTTCTGTCGTGTGCCGCGACGACGGATTTCAGCGAGGGGCTGGACGCGTTCTTCGAGAAACGCGCGGCGCGCTTCGTTGGCAGAACTCATTGATGCAACCGGTCAGGTACGCTTTCATGAATGCTTCCTTGTTTCCCCAGCTTTTCTCGCCGCTGAAACTGCGCGGCGTGACGCTCAAGAACCGCATCATGTCGACGGGGCACGACACGACGATGCCCACCGACGGTCACGTCAACGACGTGCTCGTCGCCTATCACGAGGCCCGTGCGCGCGGCGGCGCGGGACTGATCGTGATGCAGGTCGCTGGCGTGCACGAGACCGCGCGCTATACCTCGCACCTGCTGATGGCGACCGACGACAGCTGCATTGCGGGCTACCAGCGCCTCGCCGATGCGGTGCACGCGCACGGTTGCAGCTTGTTTTCACAGCTTTTTCATCCCGGGCGCGAGCTGATGGAGTCGGCCGACGGGCTGCTCGCGGTGGCCTATGCGCCGTCGTCGGCGCCCAACGAGCGCTTTCGCGTGATGCCGCGCGAACTCTCGCACGCGATGATCGACGAGATCGTGCGCGGCTACGGACAGGCCGCGCGCCGCATGCACGAAGCGGGACTCGACGGCGTGGAGTTCGTGGCGAGCCACGGCTATCTGCCCTCGCAATTCCTGAATCCGCGCGTGAACCATCGCACCGACGCCTATGGCGGCACGCCTGAAAACCGTCTGCGCTTCCTTCGCGAAGTGCTCGACGAAATCCGTCGCGAGACCTCGGAAGACTTCGTGATCGGCATGCGCATCAGCGCGGGCGAGCGTGACGCGAGCGGCCTCACGGCCGAAGACGCGCTTCACGCGTGCACGCAGCTTCAGGCGCATCTGGACTACGTGAACATCATCGCGGGCAACTCGGCGTCGCTGGGCGGCGCGGTGCATATCGTGCCGCCCATGGCGTTCGCCAACGCCTACGTGGCCGCCGATTCGCGAGCGTTCAAGGAGCGTCTCTCGATTCCGGTGTTCGTCGGCGGCCGGATTAATCAGCCTCACGAAGCCGAAGCGGTCATTGCGAAGGGCCAGGCCGACGTGTGCGGCATGACGCGCGCGCTGATCTGCGATCCGCAGATGCCGGTCAAGGCGCAGGCGGGCAAGACCGACGATATTCGCGCGTGCATCGGCTGCAATCAGGCCTGCATCGGCCACTTCCATCGCGGCTATCCGATCTCGTGCATCCAGCATCCCGAGACGGGGCGCGAGCTCACTTACGGCGAGATGAAGCCGGCCGCGCGGCGGCGCAGGGTCGTGGTGGTGGGCGGCGGCCCGGCCGGCATGAAGGCGGCGGCCACGGCGGCGCAGCGCGGGCACGACGTCACGCTCTACGAGGCCGGCAACCAGTTGGGCGGCCAGGCGCTGATCGCGCAGTTGCTGCCGCGCCGCAGCGAATTCGGCGGCCTCGCGACGAATCTCGCGCGCGAGCTCGAATTGTCGGGCGCGCGCGTGGTGAAGCACACGCGCGTGGATGCGGCGATGATCCGCGATCTGCGGCCCGACGCGGTCATTCTCGCGACGGGCGCGACGCCTTATCTGCCCGAGTTCGAGAGCGACGGCGGCGTGGTCGTGGTGAACGCGTGGCAGGTGCTGCGCGGCGAAGTGCCAGTGGGTGCTCGCGCGCTCGTGGTCGACTGGCGCTCCGACTGGATCGGGCCCGGCGTGGCGGAACTGCTCGCGCGCGCGGGCACGGCGGTCCGGCTCGCGGTGAACGGCACGCACGCGGGCGAGATGCTGCCGCTTTATGTGCGCGACGACATTGCCGCCGAATTGCATCGCCGCCAGATTCCGGTGACGCCCTACGCGCGCCTGTACGGATGCGATGGCGACACCGTGTTCATGCAGCACACCACGAGCGAGGAGCCCATCGTGTTCGAGGGCGTCGATACGCTCGTGCTCTGCCACGGGCATCGGCCCGAGTCGGGGCTCGAAGCGGCCTTGCGACCGCTCGCCGATGGCCGTGATACGCCGCTCGCCGAGCTGATCGTGATCGGCGACTGCATGGCGCCGCGCACGGCGGAGGAGGCCGTGTACGAAGGGTTGAAGGCGGGGTGGCAGGTTTAGGGCGAACTAGCGAGACGCGCACCAATCCGCGCGGCCGCGCCGCGCAGATCCTCCAGATGGCGCGCGGCCATTTCCTCGACCTTGAAGAGCCGGTCGAACCACACGATGTTGATGCACCCGGCAATCGCGCCATCGGGCGCATCGATCGGCACCGCGAGCGCGGACAAGCCATCGTCGTATTGCGCGCGCGATTTGTCGTACGCGCCGCCAAAATTGCGCTCGCGCGCACCATAGCCTCGCCGGCGCGTTTCGTTGAGCAGTTGCTGGACGTAGCGCCGGTCGTGGGCGCGCTCGTCGCCGGGGCGCTGGCCTTCGCGCAGCGCTTCGAGTATCGACTCGCGTTCCTCGTCGGGGCAGAACGCCAGATACGCGCGCCCGACCGCCGAGCGCAGCATGTTGATCTCATAGCCGAGCTTGTCGCGGTTCACGACGAAGTACGAGCGCGTGCGGTTCGACTCGCACAGCGCCATCGTCGTGCCGCGCCGCACGGCGAGGTCCGATGGCCAGAGAATGTGGCCCTGCAACTGGTCCAGCTCCGCCACCGCGCATTCGATCAGATGGTCCACGCGATCAAGGCGCCGCGCGCGTGCCTGCAGCGTATAGCTCGGGCGAAACAGCCCGTCGGCCAGCCGTTGCCAGATCAGCCCCTGGCGCTCTAACGTCAGAAGAATGCGCAGCAGCGTGGCTTTGGCAATGCCCGTGTGCAGATGCAGGTCGTGCAGGCTCGCGGCCTGCAGTTCCTGCAGGGTCTTGAGCGTGACGAGCCCCCGTTCGAGGGCGTCGATAGTCTTGACTTTGGGGGACCACATAGCCGAATCCATTGCGTTTCACTGAGTGAAATCTTCTCAGAAATCGCTGGGTCGCGCACCTGGGCTGTTCTACGCTTGCCTCCATCGAAAGGAGAGAAGCGATGGAGACAGTCAAGAACATCCTGTTCGTGATGTGCGATCAATTGCGCTGGGACTACCTGTCCTGCTACGGCCACCCGACGCTGCACACGCCCCATATCGATGCGCTCGCGCGGCGCGGCGTGCGCTTCGAGCGCGCGTACGTGCAAAGCCCGGTGTGCGGGCCGTCGCGCATGTCGTACTACACGGGCCGCTACGTGGCGAGCCATCGCGCGTACTGGAATTTCGTGCCGCTGCCCGTGGGCGAACTCACGCTCGGCGACTACCTGCGCACGCGCGGCATGCGCGTCGCGCTCGCGGGCAAGACGCATATGGTCGCCGACAAGGCGGGCATGGAGCGCCTCGGCATGAGCCATGAGTCACCGGGCGCGGTGCTGGTGGAGGAGTGCGGCTTCGAGCCCTTCGATCGCGACGACGGCATCCATCCGGGTTTGTTTGGCGCTCGCGTGGAAACGCTGTATTGCGATTATCTGCGCGGCAAGGGCTACGAGGGCGACAATCCCTGGCATGACTATGCCAATTCGGCCGAGGGCGAGAACGGCGAGATCCTGAGCGGCTGGAAGATGCGCCACGCGGCAAAGCCGGCGCGCGTTCGCGAGGAGCATTCGGAAACGCCGTACATGATCGATCGCGCGATGGCGTTCATCCGCGAGCAGGGCGACGCGCCGTGGTGCCTGCATCTGAGCCTCATCAAGCCGCACTGGCCGTACATGGCGCCCGCGCCCTACCACGACATGTACGGCCCTGAGGACGTCAAGCCCGCCGTGCGTGCGCTCGACGAGCGCGAGCGTCCGCACTCGGTCGTCGGCGCGTTCATGAAGCACGACGAAAGCGTGAGCTTTTCGCGCGACGAAGTGCGCGAGACGGTCATTCCCACCTATATGGGGCTCGTGAAGCAGATCGACGACCACCTCGGTCGTTTGTTCGCATTCCTGCGCGAAACGGGCCGCGAGCAGGACACGATGATCGTGTTCACGAGCGACCACGGCGACTACCTGGGCGACCACTGGCTCGGCGAGAAGGAGCTCTTTCACGATGCTTCGTCGCGCGTGCCGCTCATCGTCGTCGATCCGCGCCGCGAGGCCGACGCCACGCGCGGCACCGTCGAGCGGCGGCTCGTCGAGGCGATCGACGTGTTGCCCACGTTTCTCGAAGCGGCGGGCGTGGAAGTGCCCGGCCATATCGTCGAGGGCCGCTCGCTGCAGCCGCTGCTGCACGGCGCGCGTGACGTGTCGTGGCGCGACGCCGTGTTCAGCGAGTTCGACTATTCGTTCCGCTCGCGCACGCGCACGCTGCTGGGCCGCGAACTCGACGGCTGCCGTTGCTTCATGGTGTTCGACGGCCGCTGGAAATACATCCATTACGACGGCTTCGCGCCGCAACTGTTCGATCTCGCGATGGACCCCCGCGAGCTGAACGACCTGGGGTCCGACGCGCAGCACGCGAGCGTGCGCGCCGAACTGCACGAGCGCCTGTTCGACTGGCTGCGCCATCGCACGTTGAGGCAGACGGCGCCTGCGCGCCTGGTCGAGCGCTGGACCGAGGTCTCGGAGAAGGGCGGCATCCTGCTCGGCGACTGGTAGGGGTTTTCACGGGCGCCGGCCCCCGCCGCAGTCGAGCCGGCTCATAAATTCAAACATGCAGGAGACACCATGTATCGCCTTATCGCAGCCCCGCTCGTGGCGCTGGCGCTGGCGTTACCGGCCATGGCGCACGCCGCCACGACGCTGGTCGTCAACGCCTTTCTGCCGCCGCAGCACATCTTCAACGCCGAGGTCATGAAGCCGTGGGCCGAGGACGTCGAGCGCGTCACGCAAGGGCGCGTCAAGGTCGTCTTTCCGCCCACCAGCATCGGCTCGCCGCAGCAGCAGTGGGACGTCGTGCGCAAGCGCATCGTGGACGGCGCCTATATCTTCAACGGCCTCATCCAGAACCAGGCGAGCCTCGTGCAGCTCGCGCATCTGCCGCTCGGCTCCTCGTCCGCCGAGGGCATGTCGGTCGCGCTCTGGCGCACCTACGAGAAGTATTTCGCCAAAGCGGACCAGTATCGCGACGTCCATCTGCTCGCGCTCGTGGTGTTTCCGGCGGGCGAAATCTACAGCCTCAAGCGGCCTGTCACGTCGATGCAGGCGATACGCGGCGTGAAATACTGGGCACTGCCAGGTATTGCCTCGACGCTGATGGACCGCGGCGGTGCGGGCGTGGTGGCCACGCCCGCCGCGAAAATGAGCGAGCTCGTGGCGGGGGGCACCGTGGACGGCTTCGCCGGCATTCCGGAGATGGACGCCGCGCGTTTCAACGTGGTCCGCTATGCGCGCTTCGAGACGACCGTGCCCGGCGGCATTACCGCGCCAAGCTTCTCGCTGTTCGTGAACAAGCAGGTCTGGGCGTCGATTGCGCCGGCCGACCGCGCGGCCATCACGGCGCTCTCGGGGGAGGCGTTCGCGCACCGGATGGCCGTGATCGACGCGGCGAACCGGCAGGCGCGCGAACAAGCCGTGGCTAGCGGACTCAAGCTCGTCGATCCGCCGCCCGCGTTCGTCGCCGAGCTGCGTGCGCTGGCGCAGCCGCTGGACGCGCAATGGATCGCCGAGGCGGACCAGCTGCACGTGGACGGCGCGGCGGCCCTCGCCTACTACCGTGACGAAGCGAAACAGGAGGCAAGATGAGCCACGCGAATCCTTCCGCCGCATTGCACCCGCCAGGCATGCTCGCCGATGGCGCGTGCGGCCGCCGCGAACGCGTCGCCGCACGCTGGCTGCGGCGCATTCTCGGCGCGGTCGTGGCGCTCGTGCTGCTCTCGATCATGGGCCTCACGTTCTGCGACGTGTTCATGCGCTACTGGTTTTCCGCGCCCATCCGCGGCGCATCGGAGATCGTGCGTTTCGGCATGGCGATCCTCATTTTCTCGGCGTTTCCGCTCGTCACGCTCGGCCAGCAGCACATCACCGTGAACCTGCTGCAAGGGCGCTTCGGGCGCATGGGCAGTTGGCTGCAACATCTGTTCGTGTTGCTCGTGAGTCTCGCGGCCGTGGGCATCATGACCTGGCAGCTTGCCAGCGACGGCGCCGATCTCGCCCGCAACCGCATCACCACGACCGTGCTCGAATGGCCGCTCGCACCGCTCAGTTATTTCATGAGTGTCCTCTCGGGCGTCACGCTGCTCGTGCTGCTCGCGCTCACGTTCGATCATCTCGCCGCGCTCGGCCGCAAGGAATCGCCATGACACTCGCCCTTTCCGGCTTCGTCGCCGTTCTGCTGTTTGCGTTCGTCGGCGTGCCGCTCGGCTTTGCGATGCTCGGCATCGGCGTGGCCTCTTTCGCGCTGATTCGCGGCTGGGAGCCCGCGCTCGCCATGGCCGGCATGACGATCGCCGATCTCGCGGCCAACGAGAATCTTTCCGTGCTGCCCATGTTCATCCTGATGGGCACCTTCATCTATAAGGCCGATCTAGCCGAGGAGCTTTACGACGCGGCCAACGCATGGATCGGCCACTTCAAGGGCGGACTCGCGCACGCTACGGTGCTGGCCTGCGCGGGCTTCGCCTCGATGTCGGGCAGCTCGATCGCCACGGCCGCCACCATGACCAAGGTCGCGATGCCGCCCATGCGCCGCCACCGCTACGCGGACAGCCTCGCCGCCGGCTGCGTGAGCTCGGGCGGCACGCTGGGCGCGCTGATTCCGCCGAGCTTCCCGCTGTTGATATACGGAGTCCTTACCGATCAGGATATCGGCAAGCTCTTTATCGCGGGCATTGGCCCCGGCCTCCTGCTGGGCGCGCTGTTTCTGCTGTCGATCTGGTGGACCGTGCGCCGCGATCCAGCCAAAGGCCCGCGCGGCGAGCGCGTGGACTGGCGCACGCGCTTTCGCAAGCTCGGCAAGATCTGGGGCGTGCTCGCGCTGTTCCTGATCGTGGTGGGCGGCCTCTATGGCGGCGTCTTCACGGCGACCGAGGCGTCGAGCGTGGGCGCGACGGGCGCGCTCGTGTTCGCGGGCCTGCGCCGCAAGCTCAGTTGGGCGCTGCTGTTCGAGTCGCTCGTGGAGGCGGGCAAGACCACGGCGATGATTTTCGCCATTGCCTTCGGCGGCATGGTGTTCGCAAACTTCATCACGCTTTCGGGCCTCACCGCCACGCTGGTGGCGTGGATACACGCGCTGCATTTGCCGCTGCTCGGCGTGATCGCCGTCATCACCGGCATCTACATCGTGCTCGGCTCGCTCATGGAAGCGCTCGCGATGATGCTGCTCACGATTCCTGTCTTCGCGGCGGTCGTGCAGCCGCTCGGCGCGAACATGATCTGGTTCGGCATCTACGTGGCGATGATGATGGAGATCGGCATGATTCATCCGCCCGTGGGCATGAACGTGTTCATGGTGAAAACCATGCTGCCCGACTTGTCGATTCGCACCATTTTTCGCGGTACGTTACCGTTTCTCTGCGCGAATATCGTCGCGCTCGTCGTGGTGATCCTCGTGCCCGGCATTGCGCTCGAACTCGTCAAGCTCATGCGCTGAATGCCGCGCGCGCGGATTGCGCGGCGCAGCATCCGCGCGGAGCGCGATTATTTGCGAACTGCGAATGCCGTAATCGCTGAGGTGGCGGTTGTTGTCGCCCCATCAAGGCCCTAAAGTGAACAAAGCGGTGGGCAAGGCGGTTGAACGAAGCGTATCTGCCTGGCACCAGAAAAACCGGAAAGGAGACACCATGTCGATCAATGGCACCGAGGCCGAGCGCGCCTTGACGGAGCAGGTCGTCGCGCGCTTTGCCGATACCCCCGATGCGCGCCTGCGCACGCTGATGCAAGCGCTCGTGCGCCATCTGCATGCCTTCGTGCACGAAACGGAGCCGACCGAGGCCGAGTGGCTGGCGGCCATCCGCTTTCTGACCGAGACGGGCCAGATGTGCGATAACGTCGTGCGCCAGGAGTTCATTCTGCTATCCGATACGCTGGGCGTCTCGATGCTCGTCGACGCGATCAATCACCGCTACGCCACGGGCGCGACCGACACGACCGTGTTCGGTCCGTTCTACATCGAAGGCATGCCCGAGCGCACCTACGGCGAGAACATGGCGTTCACGCCGGGTACGCCGGCGCTCGTGCATGGCCGCGTGCTCTCGACCGACGGCAAGCCCGTGGCCAATGCGTTGCTCGACGTGTGGCAGACGGCCGAGAACGGCATGTACTCGGGGCAGGACACCGCGCAGCCGCACGGCAACCTGCGCGGGCGCTACCGGACCGACGCGCAAGGCCGCTATGCGATCCGCACGATTGTTCCGGTGTGCTATCCAATTCCGACCGACGGGCCGGTGGGGCGCATGCTCCAGGCGACGAAGCGGCATCCGTGGCGGCCCGCGCATCTGCACTTCATGATTACGGCGCCAGGCCACAGCACGCTCGTGACGCACCTGTTCAACCAGAACGACCCGTACCTCGAATCGGACGCCGTATTCGGCGTGAAGTCTTCGCTGCTCGTCGATTATTGCGAGCGCCCGGCGGGGGACGAGACCGGGCGGCAGTTCGGCTTCGAAGAGGGCTTTAGCGAAGCGCGCTACGACTTCGTGCTGGAGCGCGCGGGAGAGCGTTGACGCGCCGGGGCGCGAACGCGCACTCCCGTAGTGCGGGTCAGCGCAGATTGGTCGCTTGCATGGACAGACGTTAAGATGTCGGGACCTGGCTGGCCACTCCCTGCTGTCGACCCCGATTCCCATGATGACGACTCCGCTCCGGCACTCGCCGCCGTCCAACGAACGTGACCCACGTGACCCACGTGATGCGCGTGACGGCATGCACGACCTGCGCGTGATGCGGTATGGCTTCCTGCTGCTCGAGAATTTTTCGCTGATCGCGCTGGGCGCCGCCATCGATCCGCTGCGGATCGCCAATATGATCGTCGGGCGCCGGGTGTACGACTATCGCCTTATTGGCCCGGGCAGCGATTTCGTTCCGTCGAGTGACGGCATCCGCGTCGTCCCCGACGTTTCGATGTCGGCCAGCGAGCCCTTCGACGTGGTGTTCGTGGTCGGGCCGAATCCCATTGCGCGCAAGGGCACGGGGGCCGTCGTCGACTGGCTGCGCCGCCAGGCGGGCAAGGGCGCGGCGCTCGGCGGGCTCGATACGGGCAGCTACTTTCTGGCGCGCGCGGGATTGCTCAACGGCTATCGCTGCACGATCCATTGGGAAGACCAGGACGTGCTGATGGAGCAGTTCCCCAGGCTGACCGTTTCCACGCGGCTGTTCGAAGTCGACCGCGACCGCTATACCTGCAGCGGCGGCGTGGCGCCGCTCGATCTGATGGTGCATCTGCTGGCGAACCCGCCCGGCAGCCAGGCGCTGGCGGCGCGGGTGCTCGAACTGCTGGTGGCGGAGCCGCGCAGCCGCGAATATCGTCAGCAGACCTCATTGCGCCAATATATCGGCGCGGAGCACGCCAAGCTCGACGAGGCGCTGCAACTCATGGAAAGCAACGTCGACGAGCCGCTGGCCGTGCCCGAGATCGCGTCCCACCTGGGGGTCTCGCAACGGCAGCTTCAGCGCTGGTTCCAGGAGCGCCTCGGCAAGTCGCCGGCCGAAGCCTACCTGGAGATTCGGCTCCTGCGCGCGCGGCAGCTTCTGTATCGCACGGCCACTTCGCTCGAGGAAGTGTGCGTACGCACAGGTTTCACCTCGACGACACATTTCTCCACGCGCTACAAGGCGCAATTCCAGATCTCTCCAATCGCCGACCGGCGCCGCTATCAGGACGCGCTGTAGTGCCGCCCCGATAGCGGCCGGGAGCACCCGGGCGGGCGGAATTCATGGTTAACCCGATTTGTCCAATTCCACAATTGCACCGTCCATTTCAGAAATTCTCCAAATCCCCCAGCTTCTACCATTGGCTCACACCCACCACGCTTTATTTATCTCTGGAGCGAGCTCATGAAGATGGAGAACCTGATTCGAATCGAGAACGGCGAGAAGGCCAGGCACACGTTTTCCGACGCGGAATACGCAACCCGCCAACACAAGCTGCGCGAGCTGATGGCGCGCGAGAACATCGACGCCGCGCTGTTCACCTCGTACCACAACATCAACTATTACTCGGACTTCCTCTACTGCTCGTTCGGCCGAAAATACGGCCTCGTCGTCACGCCCACGAAGGTCGTCTCGATCTCGGCCAACATCGACGGCGGCCAGCCGTGGCGGCGCACGGTCGGTGACTACAACGTGGTCTACACGGACTGGCAGCGCGATAACTTCTTCCGGGCCGTGCAGGGCGAGATCGCGAACAAGGGCCGCGTGGGCATCGAGTTCGATCACGTGCCGGTCGAGGTGCTCGCGAAGCTGAAGGCGGCGCTGCCGTCGGTCGAATTCGTCGACATCGGCGCGCAAACGATGCGCATGCGGATGATCAAGTCCGACGAGGAGATCGCGCTCATCAAGCATGGCGCGAACGTCTGCGATATCGGTGGCGCGGCGCTCGCGGCGGCGGTGCGCGAAGGCGTGCCCGAGCACGAGGTGGCGCTCGCCTCCACGCAGGCGATGGTGCGCGAAATCGCGCGCCGCTTTCCCGATTCGGAATTGATGGACACGTGGACGTGGTTCCAGTCGGGCATCAATACCGATGGCGCGCACAACCCGGTCACGACGCGCAAAGTGCAGAAGGGCGACATCCTGAGCCTGAACTGCTTCTCGATGATCGCCGGCTATTACACGGCGCTGGAGCGCACGATGTTTTTCGACCATTGCCCCGAAGCGCATCTGCGCCTCTGGAAGGTCAATGTCGAAGTGCACGAAGCCGGTCTGAAGCTCATCAAGCCGGGCGCGCGTTGCGGCGACATCGCGCTCGAACTCAACAAGATCTACGCGGAATACGGGCTCTTGCAGTACCGCACCTTCGGCTATGGCCACTCGTTCGGCGTGCTCTCGCACTACTATGGCCGCGAGGCGGGGCTCGAATTGCGCGAAGACATCGACACCATTCTCGAGCCCAACATGGTCGTCTCGATGGAGCCGATGATCATGCTGCCCGAAGGCCAGCCCGGCGCCGGCGGCTACCGCGAGCACGACATCCTCGTGGTTGGCGAGAAGGGCGCCACCAACATCACCGCGTTCCCGTACGGTCCGCAGCACAACATCATCAAGGCCTGATCCGGATCTCGCTGCCCCGCGGCGCCTGCTGCGGGCTCCCTTTTCCCTTTCGTCGTGGCAGGAGACGTTATCGTGTTTTCCAGGGAACAAACGATTGCCGGATTCGATCCGGATCTCGCCGAAGCCATGCAGCTCGAACGCGCGCGCCAGGAAGCGCATATCGAGCTGATTGCTTCGGAGAACTATGCGAGCCCGCGCGTGCTCGAAGCGCAGGGCTCCGTCCTCACCAACAAATACGCGGAGGGTTATCCCGGCAAGCGCTATTACGGCGGCTGCGAGCACGTCGACGTGGTCGAGCAACTCGCGATCACGCGCGCCAAGGCGCTGTTCGGCGCCGACTTCGCGAACGTGCAGCCGCATAGCGGATCGCAGGCCAATGCGGCCGTGTACCTGGCGTTGCTTTCGCCCGGCGACACCATCCTGGGCATGAGTCTCGCGCACGGCGGCCATCTCACGCATGGCGCGAAGGTCTCGTTTTCCGGGAAGATCTTCAACGCGGTGCAATACGGGGTGGACACGAACACGGGCCTCATCGACTACGGCGAGGTGGAGCGCCTCGCGCTCGAGCATCGTCCGCGCATGATCGTCGCGGGCTTCTCCGCTTACTCGCGGGTGCTCGATTTCGCCCGCTTCAGGCGCATCGCGGACGAGGTGGGGGCGTGGCTCTTCGTGGACATGGCGCACGTGGCAGGGCTCGTGGCCGCGGGGGTGTATCCGAACCCGGTGCCGTTTGCCGACGTGGTGACCACGACCACGCACAAGACCTTGCGCGGCCCCCGTGGCGGCCTGATTCTCGCGCGCGCGAACGCCGAGATCGAAAAGAAGCTCAACGCCATGGTGTTTCCGGGCACGCAGGGTGGTCCGTTGATGCATGCGATCGCGGCCAGGGCGGTCGCGTTCAGGGAGGCGCAGAGCCCCGAATTCAGGGCGTACCAGCAACGCACGCTCGCCAACGCGCGCGCCATGGTGGCGGTCTTCAATGCGCGCGGCTACGACGTGGTTTCGGGCGGCACCGACAACCATCTGTTTCTCGTGAGTCTCGTGAAGAAAGGCATGACCGGCAAGGACGCGGACGCCGCGCTCGGCCGCGTGCATATCACGGTGAACAAGAACGCCGTGCCCAACGATCCGCAGTCGCCGTTCGTCACGAGCGGCATTCGCATCGGCACGCCCGCGATCACGACGCGCGGTTTCGACGAGGACGGCGCGGCGCTCACCGCGCGGCTGATTTGCGAGGTGCTCGATCATCTGGGCGATGCGCAGGTGGAAGCGCGCGTGCGCGAGGAGGTGGCGCAGCTATGCGCGCGCTATCCGGTCTATCGCGATCTGTGAGGCGCTTCGAAGGGCGGACGCTTTGCGCCCACGCCCCGAATGCCCCCGAGGCAGGGCATTTTCTGGCACTATCGCGGACGGTGCGGGCCGTCTGCGAATGTGCGGATCCCGATCAGCAAAACGTATGAGAGCACAACGAGAAGACGGAGAACTGAACCGGGATGGAGGCGAATACCCGCAGCCGGGCACGCAAGCGTAGCGCTCCGGCGTTCACGCATCGCGAGGATAGCGAGCTTCTTGCGCCGCTATGGCTTGCCGTGCGTCTTTCGCTGGGCAGTGCGATGGCCCTCGGTTTCGTGCGCTTTTCCTATGCGCTGCTCCTGCCCGCGATGAAGGCCGATCTGGGATGGAGCTTCGCCCAGGCCGGCGCGATGAACACGGCCAACGCGGCGGGCTATCTGATCGGCGCGGCCATGTTCCCGTGGCTCGCGCGCCATCGCTCGCCCCGCGCGCTGTTCGTTGCCGGCGCGTATGTGGTGATCGTGTTGATGGCCTTGTGCGGGTTCGTCTCCGATACCTCCGTGCTGCTCGCGCAGCGGCTCGTGGCCGGCATCGGCAGCGCGCTGGTCTTCATCAGCGGCGGCGTGCTGGCGGCGCGTCTCGCGGCGGCCGTGCCGTGGCGCGGCGGACTGATCCTCGGTCTTTATTACGGCGGCACCGGTTATGGCATCGTGCTCTCGTCGGTGCTCGTGCCGGTCACCGTGCGCGCCGCGCCGCATGGCTGGCAGCCCGCGTGGTTCGCGTTGGCCGCCGCGTGCGCGGCTTGCACGCTGCTCGCGCGAGGCGCCGCCCGCAGCATAGACGTTGCGAGCGCAACCACTTCGAGTACGCCGGCCGATACAGCCAGGCAGCGAACCGCGTGGTGGCGCTACGGTCCCGCGCTGGGCGGATATGGGCTCTTCGGCGTGGGCTATATCGGCTACATGACGTTCATCGTCGCGCTGTTGCGCAGCGAGGGCATGAGCCAGGGCGCCGTGGCCGCGTTCTATATCGCGTTGGGCATCGCCACGATCGTTTCGGCGCGCATCTGGTCGCGCTTTCTCGACCGCACGCGCGGCGGCTTGGCGCTGGCCACGTTCAATGCGCTATTGGGGCTCGCGACGCTCATGCCGGCCGCGTTCGCTCACCCCGTGGCGGCGGCCGTTTCGGGCGTGATCTTCGGCTCGACATTCCTCTCGGCCGTGGCCTCGACCACGGCATTCGTGCGCCACAATCTTCCGTCCGACGAATGGACGCGCGGCATCAGCGCGTTCACGATCGTATTCGCGGCCGGCCAGATCGCCGGGCCGGTCGCGATCGGCTGGGTATCCGATAACGCGAGCCTCACGCGCGGGCTCGTCTACTCCTCCGCCGTGCTGCTCGTTGGCGCGCTGCTCGCGGCGTGCCAGCGTCCGCTCGAACGGCTCGCCTGATTCTTCCCGCTCGCCCGCGCGGCGAGCGCCCAATTCTTTCTCCGCATTTTCCCCATCGACGTCCTTTACTGTGCGTATGCACGGCTATGTCGCGTCTTCAGCGCATAGCGGTGCACGAGCGGTGCATGGCCCTCGTGCCCATGCCTTCTTGCGGTGCAGCGCGAACGCGTGCCGGCGGTGTTTACCCTCGATGTCGAATGGAGAAAGTCGCTTGTCCGAATAAGATATTTTCCAATGGCTGCAACTTCTACCATTTCCTTGAACCCGCGCAATTCGCAACAGCCGGCAATGCCCGGAGAGGCAGCGATGGAAACGCGAATGCGCTTACGTCGGAGCGAACCAGCAGCATCTTTGGATTGGAGACTTGAATGAGTGCCAGAAAAGCAATGCCGGGCAGCCTCGCGGCGGCCAGCGAGTGGCAGCAGGGCGATGATGAAACCGCCCACGGTAGCAGCGCAGCGAAGCGCCTTTCGGGCGCCGACGCCGGCGTTTTGAAGCGGGCCGCGCTCGCGAGCTTCATCGGCAATTTTGTCGAGTGGTTCGATTACGCCTCGTATGGCTATCTCGCGACCATCATTGCGGTGATGTTCTTCCCGAAGAGCGACACGACGACGGGCCTGCTCGCGGCCTATGGCGTGTTCGCGGTGTCGTTCGTCGTGCGGCCGCTCGGCGGCATGGTCTGGGGGCACTTCGGCGACCGGCATGGGCGCCGCGCGGCGCTCTCGCTGTCGATTCTGATCATGTCGTGCTCGACCTTCCTGATCGCGTTCCTGCCGACCTATGCGCAGGTCGGCATGATCGCCCCCGTGTTGCTGCTGCTCGTGCGCGTCGTGCAGGGCTTTTCGGCCTCGGGCGAATATGCGGGCGCGTCGGCGTTTCTCGCCGAATTCGCGCCGCCGGGCAAGCGCGGCGTCTACACGAGCATCGTGCCGGCCAGCACGGCTGCGGGCCTGCTGTTCGGCTCGGTGTTCGTGGCGGTGATGCACGCGGTGCTCACCACGGGGCAACTGCATACGTTCGGCTGGCGTTTGCCCTTCCTGCTCGCGGCGCCTTTCGGGCTGGTCGGCCGCTACATCCGCCTGCGGCTCGAAGATACGCCGCGATTCAAGGCGCTCGAAGGCGCGCACGACGTGGCGAAGGCGCCCGTGAAGGAACTGATGACTCGCCATCGCGGCAGGATGATCATCGCGTTCGGCGTGACTTGCCTGAACGCCGTGGCGTTCTATCTGGTGCTCAGCTACATGCCGACTTATCTGTCGACCGAAATGGGCATGAGCGAGACCGCGTCGTTCGTGGCCGCGACCCTCTCGCTCGCCGCCTATATCGGCCTGATCTTCCTGATGGGCGCGCTGTCCGACCGCGTGGGACGCAAGACCATGCTGATCGGCGCCTCGGTATTGTTCGCATTGCTTACCGTTCCGCTGTTCAAGGGGCTGGCCGGCGCGAGCTTCGCGACCATCGTGATGATCCAGATTGCTTTCGGCGCGTTGCTCACGCTGAACGACGGCACCTTGCCGTGCTTTCTCTCCGAGATCTTCCCGACCCGCGTGCGCTACAGCGGCTTCGCGTTCTGCTTCAACGCGGCCAATGCGCTGTTCGGCGGCACCGCGCCGCTGGTCGCCACCTGGTTGATTGCGGTGACGGGCAGCAAGCTCGCGCCCGCGTGGTATCTCGTGGGGGCTGCGGGCGTCGCGCTCGTTGCCATGCTCGCGAGCAGCGAAACATCGCGGCTGCCGCTCGCCGACGATTGAGGGCCTGCTGCCCGCGCGTTTCAAAAGCGAAGCAAGCCGATACCGGCCGCGAATGAGCGTTGCCCGACGTTCTCGCGCGCTCGGGCCATGTGGATCGGTACATGAACTACATGGCCAATGAGGGATGGGAAGCGCGTTCGCATCCGCCTATCGTTGTGCACATGGCGGGACGGAATGAATAGCCCGTCGCGCCATGACCCCACTCATACGATTCAGGAGACGCGAATGACTCAGCCCCAGGTGGTGACGCTGACCCGGGCGGGGGCGCCCGCCATGCCCCGCAATTGCACCTTCGACTCCCGCGACTGGGAGATCCTGAGCCGCTACTGGCACCCCGTCGCCTTCGCGCACGACGTGGGCGACCGGCCGTTCGGCGTCACGCTGCTCGACGAACCGCTCGTGCTGTTTCGCTCGGCAGGGCGCGTGGTCGCGGCGCGCGACGTGTGCCCGCATCGCGGCGCGCCGCTGAGCCGCGGCTGGGTCAACGAAGGCAATCTCGTCTGCCCGTACCACGGCCTCGAATATGGGGCGAACGGCAAATGCAATCACATTCCTTCGCAGCCGGAGGGCGCGATACCCGACCGCCTGTGCCTGACCACGTACGCGGCGCAGGAAGCGTATGGGCTCGTGTGGGTGTCGCTCGGCGGCGGCGAACTGCCGTTGCCCGAGTTCCCGGCCTGGAACTCGGACGGCTATCAGCGCATCCTGCCGCCGTCGATCGACATTCGCGCTTCGGCGGGGCGGCAAACCGAGGGCTTCATCGACGTCGCGCATTTCGCGTGGATTCATCACGACAGCTTCGCGGACCGCAGAAATCCCGTGGTGCCGCAATATAGCGTCGAGCGGCGCCCGAACGGTCTGCGTGCCGAATACGTGAGCACCGTAAGCAACTTCCCGAAGTCGATGCAGCATCGCGCACCCGAGGGCTTTCTGTGGCGCCGGGTGTTCGAAGTGGACGTGCCGTTCTTCGCCCGCCTCACCGTGCATTTTCCTGAACACGGACGCCTGGCAATCCTGAATGCTGCGAGTCCGGTATCGGCACGGCTCACGCGCCTGTTCGTGCCCATCGCGCGCAATTTCGACCAGAATTTGCCGCTCGACGACGTCTACGAATTCAATCGCCAGGTATTCGAGGAAGACCGCGCGATTGTGGAGCTGCAGTGTCCCGAGGATCTGCCGATCGACCGCTCGCTGGAGGCGCCGATTTTCGCCGACCGGTCTTCGGGTGCCTACCGCCGCGCGCTCGCGGAAATCGGGCTCGGACAAAGCTATGTCCGCTGATGCGGGAGGCAAAGGAGAATTCATGAAGATCTGGGAATGCGTGATTTGCGGGTTTCGCTACGACGAGGCCGCAGGATTGCCCGAGGCGGGCATTGCGCCGGGCACGCGCTGGGAGGACGTGCCCGATGACTGGATGTGCCCCGACTGCGCAACGGGCAAGCACGACTTCGAAATGCAGGTGGTGGCGGCATGAGGCCTTCCGAACACACTGAGGGCGATCCGGTCGTGATCGTCGGCACGGGTCTCGCCGGGTATACGGTGGCGCGCGAGTTGCGCAAGCTCGACGCGAGCCTGCCCATGGTCATCGTAAGCCGCGACGACGGTAGCTTCTATTCGAAGCCCACGCTCTCGAATGCGCTGGCGATGAAAAAGGCGCCTCACGAACTCGCGAGCTTCACGGCGCAGGCGATGGCCACGCAACTCGATGCGCGCGTCTGGACTCATCGCCATGTCGAGCGCATCGTGCCCGACGAGCACGCGATCGTCGTCGACGGACAGCGGCTGCGCTATCGCGCGCTGGTGCTCGCCACCGGCGCCGACCCCCGCCGCGTCCCGCTCGAAGGCGACGGCGCCGGCGACGTGCTCTCGATCAACGACCTCGGCGATTACGCGCGTTTTCGCGAGGTGCTCGCGTCGAGCAATTCGGTCGCGATGCTGGGTGCTGGGTTGATCGGCTGCGAGTTCGCCAACGATCTGGCCGCTGCGGGCCACCGGGTCTGCCTGATCGATCCGGCCAGCGCGCCGCTCTCGCGCCTGCTGCCGGCCGAGGCGGGGGCCGTGTATGCGCGCGCCCTGTCTTGCGCGGGCGTGGACGTGCGGCTCGGTTGCGGGGTCGTGGCGGTGGCGCGACGCAGCGCCGGTTATCGCCTGACGCTGACCGATGGCCATGCGCTCGACGTCGATATCGTCGTCTCGGCGATCGGCCTCGCGCCTCGAACGGCGCTTGCGAGTGCGGCCGGGTTGCGGATCGAAGGCGGCATCAGCACCGATGCCTGGTGCCGCACCGACGCGCCGGACGTCTATGCGCTCGGCGATTGCGCCGCGATAGAAGGCCGCGTGCAGCCCTACGTGCTGCCCATCATGCATGCGGCGCGCGCGCTCGCGCGCACGCTCTCCGGCACGCTCACGCGCGTCGAGTTCCCGGTGATGCCGGTTGTGGTCAAGACGCCGGCGGTGCCTGCGGTCGTGGTGACGCCAACGGCAACGGGCGGCCGCTGGACTGTCGAGACGGTCGCACAGGACGCTGCGCACGCGGTACGCGCGCTCTGCGAAGACGCCGCGACGCAATGCTTGACGGGCTTCGCCCTGGTGGGTGCCGCCACCACGGAGAAGGCCGCTTTGCTCAAGCAGATGGCGTCGCGCGTGGCCACCCAGACGTAGCGAGGAATCCTTAACAACGGCGCGCGGCCGTCACGCGCCCGACGACAGGCAGCTTGCGCTGACCGACACCTGTTGCGCACTGGCGTTCATTTCCGGCTCCCTGTCCCCGGACTGAGCGGCCAGGCGTTTTCGTGCCGCGAGCCTCGCTCGCGGTTTTTTTTTCTGGACGCCGCCCGTTGGTATCGCGTGCCTTGAAACGCTTAGCGTGCGAGTCCCTTCGCGACACCGGCCACGAGATGGCGCAGCCAGACGGCCGCCGCGCTGCGATGCGTGCGGTCGTGCCAGAGCTGGTAATACGTGAGCGCCTGAGGATCGCCGGGAAGCGGCTCCATCCTTAGCGGAAGCAATTTGCTGTAGTGCGCGGCCAGCGCGCGCGTGGTCGTGAAAAGCAGATTCGAGCGCATCAGCACATAGGGCGCCATGCCGAAATAGGGCAGCGTGGTCGTGATGTTGCGCGACAGGCCGCTACGCGCGAGCTCGACATCGATCGTGCCCAGCCCCGTGGCATTGTGCGTCGTGACGGCCAGATGCTCGGCCTCCTGATAGATGGCCCGGCTCAGCTTGCCCGGTTTGATCGGATGTTCCGCGCGAAGCAGGCAAACGAGGTCGTCCTTGCACAGCGGCTGCAGATGCAGGTGCTCGGGCGGCGTGCGCCAGTTGCCGATCACGAGGTCGAGCGTGCCGCTTTCGAGACCATGCTCGTAGCCTCCGTCCACCATCATCAGATGCTGGAATTCGATCCGTGCGCGCGGCGCCTCGGTGCGGAACGCATCGACCACGGCGGGCAGGAAGAACGCATCCAGATAATCAGGAGAGCCAATGAGAAAGGTGCGCCGCGTGGTGGCCGGATCGAAAGCCTTGGGCGGATGCAGCACGGCGGCAATGCCGGCGAGCGCCTGCGCCGCGGGCTCGATCAGCGTGAGCGCGTGGCTCGTGGGCACCATGCGGCTGCCGCTGCGCACGAGCAGCGGATCGCCCGTCATGGTACGCAGCTTGCGCAACGCGACGCTGATCGTCGGCTGCGACTGGCCGAGCAGCGCCGCCGTGCGCGAGACGCTGGCTTCGGTGATGAGCGTATGGAGCACCTTCAACAAATAGGAGTCGATGACTTCCCTGGACATGCGAACCGCCGTGACTGGACATCGTTCCTTGCTGTATACGGGCTGATATAACGGGGTGTCAATTGAGGGAAATTGCGGGGCCTGCGCGGGCGCCTTGCTGCGCGGGGCTCATAACGGGGCGAACATCCGGACTATGTTCTCGCCTGCATGCCGGTCGCGCGACGCATCGCTCGCCGACGCATGGCCCGCCAACTCGGGGTCGCGCGAGGCACCCGATATAATTGCCGGGCCATTCAACGAGGACATTTATGAAATCACTGATTGCGTTGCTCGCCACCGCCACCCTTGCAACGACTGCGTTCGCGGCCAACACCATCGATAAGCTGCCGTCCGGCGTCGTCGTCGAGCACATCAAGCAGGGCACGGGTCCGCAGCCGACCGTCAACGACGTCGTGCGCGTCAACTATCGCGGCACGCTGGCGAACGGCACCGAATTCGACAGTTCCGCCAAGCATGGCGGCCCGGCGACCTTTCCGCTCGGCCAGGTGATTCCGTGCTGGACGCAAGGGCTGCAGAAGATGAAGGTCGGCGGCAAGGCGAAGCTGACCTGCCCGGCCGCGACCGCTTATGGCGATCGCGCCGTGGGCCCGATTCCGCCGAATAGCAACCTCACGTTCGAAGTCGAACTGATCGGCATCGGTCAGTAATATCGGCCAATAAGAGCCGTGCGATCGGGCGCTCCATGCGACCGATCGCACGGTAGTCGAAAAGCGCCACACCAACGAAGTGATCCGGTTGCTCGCGCGCGCGGGCGAACCTCAGCCCGCCGTTCGGTGATGCTTCGAATGCGCGGCCAGCAACGCCCGGTGCCGCGCTTCGGTTTCATCGTCGGCGGGGAACATGCATTCGAGGCGCAGTTCCTGGGCCACGACGTTCTGCGGCGCGCCCACGGTCGTCACCATCGAGAAGTATCGAAGCACGGCGCCCTCGCTCACGAAGCCGATCGGGATAACGGGCAGCGTAGGCGCGGCCGACGACTCGCGAGGCGTTTTCCAGTCGCGCGGCACATCCGGATATGCAAGCAGTTCGTCGAGCAGGCGCCGCGTGCCGGCGTCGACCACGTGCCCCACCGATTCCCGATGCACGCGTTGCAGCAGGCTGCGCGAGACCGTCTCCCAGTCGGCCACGAACGGACGCATCCCCTGCGGATCGAAGATCAGATGCAGCATGTTGCGCGGACCTTCGCGTGCGGCCATGTCGATGAAGCAGTCGAAGAAGCGCGGCGCCGCGTCGTTGGTCATCAGCACGTTCCAGTGACGATCCATCACGATGGCCGGAAACGGCTCGTGCTGGCGGACGACGCGCTCGAGCGCGCCGATGACGCTGTGCATCTCCTGGGCGTTCCAGGGCGCCTCCGAATAGACGGGCGCATAGCCGGCGGCGAGCAGCAGCGCATTGCGCTCGCGCAGCGGCACGTCGAGCGTCTGCGCAAGCGTGAGCAGCGTGTCCCGTCCCGGCACGCTGCGCCCGCTTTCGATAAAGCTGATCTGCCGCTGCGAGACGCCGGCCTCGAGCGAGAGATCGAGCTGGCTCACGCCACGCACGTCGCGCCAATAGCGCAGCAAGTCGCCGAGTTCGCCGGGTGCTTTCGGATCGGGACGGGTGGCGTTCATTGGCTCTCCTGACGTTGTATGAATGGCGACGAATCAGGGCGCGCTCGCCTGCCACGCGAACGTCTCGAACTGCGCTTCGAGCGGCGGATGCGTCGCGCTGCTCGTGAAGTTCGTGATCGTTGACGCGGCCACGACCGCGATGACCTCCAGGATCTGCTCGTCGCTGAATCCTGCATCGAGAAAGCGCTTCTGGTCCGCTTCGGAAAGGCGGCCGCGCTTTTCTATCAGCGTGCGCGCCAATGCCGATAGCGCGGCCAGTCCGGCGTCGTCGGGCAGGACGCCGTGCCGGATCGCGTCGACTTCGGCGCGAGGCACGCCCGCCTTCAACGCGAGCGCCGAGTGAAAGGCGACCGGCCATTCGCTTGCGTTCGTGACGGCGTTGGTCAGCAGCAAGGTCTGAATTTGCGGTTCGCTCAGACTGCTCGCATGCACGCGCTCGAACAGGCCGATAAAGCCGTTGATGAGCACCGGCGATGCGGCCATTTTGGCCGCGACGTTGGGCACCATGCCAAACGCCTGCTGTAGCTGTTCGAGAACGGGCCGCGAGGCTGCGGGCGCGGTGTCGATCGTGTGAAGCGGATAGCGGGACATGCTAACTCCTTGGCGATGAGCGCCACCGGAATGGAGGCGCGCTAGCCGAAGAGTAAAAGCGCTTGCTCCATGCGCCAATTACATGCGATGTAATCATCGCGCGGCAAGGCCGCATACGAATTCCGCAGAAGCGTCCGTCACTGCCCAACCTTTCGCCGCGCCATATACGCAAGATAATCGACAATCAGCGTGATCTCGCGATCGCTGAGCTGGTCCGGCGGGAAAGCGGGCATGGTGCGGCCCGGCCAGTCGCGAACCGAAGCGGGATTGCGAATATAGCGGCGCAATGCGGCGGGCTGAAAATATTCGACGGGATTCATCGGCACGTTGAGGTCGGGGCCCGTATTCGCGCTGCCCGCGTGGTTGAGCCGGTGGCAGGCGAGACATTGGGTGATGAAGAGGCTCTGGCCTGCGCGGATGGGGTCGGTTGCGGGCAGCGCGGGATCGACGGCGAGCGCGGGCCAACGCGCGGACGGAGACGGCTGCGTCGCGAGCCGCGCGATCTGATAGGGCCACTGCTCGCTGCGAACCGACGCCGCTTGCTTGCCGATCCAGACGAGGTAGAACGGCCCCGCGCTGACCGTCTTGCCCGGCAGCGACGGCCAGGGCCGCGCCGGGTCTTCCACGGCTAGCCACGCGACGGCGGTGGCGGGATCGCGGTTGCGCACGAGGTCCATCGGCAGTTGCGCGGCGAAGCCGTCGGTCGCGCGCGCTTCGAGCACGTCGTCCGAGGGTATCGCCGCGCCTTCGAGCAAATCGGCCAGCGGCACTGCGCGATACGTGGTCGAGGTCCCGTAGGCAACGTCGCGCGGAACGTGAATTTCGGTGGTGTCGGGGCGTGCGAGCAAGGCCGCCTGAGTGAACGACTGCGTCTTGCCGCCGATCGTGAGTTCCATGGCGGGCTGCGCGGCCATGCAACGCCCGGCGATACCTGGCGTGAGCAGTAGGACCACGAACAATATGCGTTTCAACATGCGTCCTCCGTGGTTCGTATCGATACATCATAGCGGCTCGGCGACATGCGGAGAAAGCGTGACCAGCGGCCCGATCGCGTGCGGACATTTGCTAATATTGCCGCGACGCTGGCGGCGCGCCGCGCGATTCAGGCGAACACATCCGCAACGCGCTTTCGTTAACATGGCGTCATCTGACACAGCATGTTCGGAAGGCGAAAAATGAAACGTTCCGATTACGCGCGCGAGGACACGGGCAATATCGTGCTGCTCGAGCATGTCAACCTCACGATACCGGACCAGTATCTTGCGACGGCGTTCTACGTCAGCGCATTGGGACTCACGCGCGATCCGTATCTGATGACCGGCGTGACCAATATGTGGATCAATGCGGGCCGCTCGCAGATTCATCTGCCGCACGGCCACGCGCAGCATTTGCGCGGGCGCGTTGGCCTGGTGGTGGGCGCACGCCAGGCGTTGCTGGAGAGGCTGCGCGCGGTCCGGCCGGTGCTCGATGGAACCGCGTTCGGATGGACGGAGCAGGCCGATCGGGTAGAGGTGAGTTGCCCGTGGGGCAACCGCTACGACTGCCTCGACCCAGAGGCTTCGCGCGGGAGCGCGCCGTGGTCGGGCCTCGATCTCGGCATTGCTTATGTGCAACTGGACGTTCCGGCCGGCTGCGCGGGATCGATTGCCGCCTTTTACCGCGAGGTGCTCGACGCGCCCGCCGAGGTCCGCGACGGCAACGGTTTGCAGCAGGCGGTCATCGCGGTCGGCACGCATCAGCAACTGATCTTTGCGGAAACGCGCGCGGCGATTCCCGAGTACGACGGGCACCATATCCAGATCTATGTCGCCAACTTTTCCGGGCCGCATGCGTGGCTCGCTGCGCGCGGGCTGACTTATGGCGAGGAGCCTCATCAATATCGATTCGCCGACATTGTCGATCCCGTGAGCGGCGCGCACTGCTTCAAGCTCGAACACGAGGTCCGCAGCCAGCGCCATCCGCTCTATGCGAGACCGCTGGTGAACCGGAATCCTGCGCAGAGCAACCGGAACTATCGCAGCGGCGGCGATGGGCGCAGCGGGGTGTTTTAGGCGTTTGTCGTCACGCGGATCGCATCTGGAACGCACCCTAAAGTTCGCTCGATCCGTGCCGAAAAAGCGGGCATGGAAAATACAAATCGCAAGCAGCGCAAGGCGAAAATCGATCTCGCCTTCGATCGCGCCATGGTGATGACCGTGTCGGTCATTCGCCGCGCCCAGGGGAAAACGAATCCCGATGATTTCGCTTATGGATCGCCGGAATTCGAGCGGGCCGCGAACGCTTATCTGGAGGATCTGGCGCGTGCACTCGACCGGCACAATGCAGGCGTGGCGCGCGGAGAAGACGATCTCCGGTATAGCCACGGATGAGCCAGGCGCTCCCGATATCTTTTTCTGCTTCGGGCGATCCTCAATTCGTCCGCTGATTTGTGCGTTGATATCGCCAGCCCAGGCGGCTCGCGCGAGCCACATTGCCCCTTTCTGGTGCGAGCATTCGCCCACGCCCTGGTAGTTTCCCTGGAATAAGCGCCCCAGGACTTTCCCTTGTCCAGCCTGGTTTTCGCCGATCCACGAACGAGCGGCGCAGGCGCCCCCATACGGCACTTCATTTCCCCGCACAGCCCCGCCAATAGGGCACCTGCACGTCATTTCCCCTTCGGCGCCGCCGCGCGATGGCCCGCGCCGCGCCTCCTTTGCATTACCAAAGGTATGGAAAAGGGCGAAGAAAATGTAGCTGGAGCGCGCAAATTGGATTGATACGCTGCAATCACTGCATCAACGGCCCACCAGCACACGAATTTGCCCGAGTAGCAACAACGCAGCAAAAAAGCAACGGCAGGCGTGCGGTGGCGAGTGGGCGAGCTTCCTCTCAAGCGGGAGTTCGCCAGCGTCAATTTTTTGAACCAGCCAGTTGGGAAGACAGAATGACCCCAAATCTGACGTTCGCGCCGAACGACGTGCTACCGCCAGGCGCAATCCATCCCACGGACACGGCCTCTGTGGCGCGGCCCGTCGCCGTGTCGGGCACCGATATCCTGACGGTCAAGAACCTCTCGAAGATCTTCGGCCCGAAGCCCGAGCTTGCCGCGCAACTGATCAAGCAGGGGCTCGGACGAGACGAAGTCTTCAAGCGCACCGGTAACATGGTGGCGGTCAACGACGTGAGCCTCAACGTCAGGGCCGGTGAGATTTTCGTCATCATGGGACTCTCGGGCTCCGGCAAGTCCACGCTCGTGCGGCTGCTCAACCGGCTGATCGAGCCGACCTCGGGCCAGGTCGTTCTCGAAGGCCGCGACATCGCGCCGATGTCGACGCTGGAGCTGCGCGAAGTCCGCCGCAAGAAAATGGCGATGGTGTTCCAGTCGTTCGCACTCCTCCCGAACCGCACGGTGCTCGACAATATTTCATATGGCCTCGAAGTGGCCGGCATGAAGAAGGCCGAGCGCTACGAAATCGCGCGGGCCGCACTCACGCGCGTGGGCCTGGGTTCGTATGAAAAGCTGCTGCCCGTCGAGCTTTCGGGCGGTATGCAGCAGCGCGTGGGCCTCGCGCGTGCGCTGGCGGTCAATCCCGCGGTGCTGCTGATGGACGAAGCGTTCTCCGCGCTCGATCCGCTGATCCGCTTCGAAATGCAAAGCGAGCTGCTGCGCCTCCAGAAGGAAGAGCAGCGCACCATCGTGTTCATTTCGCACGATATCGAGGAGGCCATCAAGATTGGCGGGCGCATCGGCATCATGAAGGACGGCTGCCTGATTCAGGTCGGCACGCCGGCCGAGCTCATCCAGTCGCCGGCGGACGACTACGTGCGGGACTTTTTCCGCCACGTCGACGTCTCGCGCTTCCTCAAGGCCCATAGCCTGCTGACCCGCGTCGAGCGCGGCCTGATTACCGCCGACATCGGCGCACCGGCCGAGCGCTACCTCAATCAACTGATCGACAGCGGCGTCGAGTGCGGCTACGTGTGCGACGAATCGGGCCGCTACCAGGGTTGCGTCACGCCCGCGTCGCTGCACAAGACCGGTGCACGGCCGCTGCGCGAAGCCTTGCTCCAGGACCTGAGCACGGTCTCGCTCGACACCGACCTGCACGAACTCAGCGCGATTGCGCTGGGCCAGCAGCACGACGTGCCGGTGACCGACTCGGCCGGCAAGCTCGCGGGCGTCGTGTCGTGCCGAACGATACTCAAGCAGGTTATGGAGCGGAGGGCAGCATGAATTCGTCGATCATCGGCCAGTTTGCAGAGAACGCGGTCAATTTCCTTTTCAATCATTTCCAGGGCGGCTTCAACGCGTTCTCGGCGGCACTGGGCGCCGTTGTCAAGCTGCTCGAAGACGGCCTCGGGGCGATTCCGTTCGTCGCCATGCTCGTCTTCCTCGTGGCGTTCGCCTTGTGGCGCCGCGGCATCGCGTTCGCGGTGTTCGTCGGCATCGCGCTGATGCTGATTCATTACATGGGCCTGTGGCCGCAAACCACTTCCACGCTGGCGCTCGTCGTGGCCGCGACATGCTTCAGTCTCATCGTCGGCGTGCCGCTCGGCATCTGGGGCGCCCGCAACAGGCGCGTGGAAGTGATCCTGCGCTCGCTGCTCGACTTCATGCAGACGATGCCGGCGTTCGTGTACCTCATTCCCGCCGTGATCCTGTTCGGCCTCGGCCGCGTGCCCGCGGTGATCGCCACTGTGGTGTTCGCGATGCCGCCCGTCGTGCGGCTCACGACGCTGGGCATCCGCCAGGTTCGCGAGGAGCTGCTGGAAGCGGGGCGCTCGTTCGGCAGCACCGACGCCCAGTTGCTCTGGAAGATCCAGTTGCCGAACGCGCTGCCCTCCATCATGGCCGGCGTGAACCAGACCATCATGATGTCGCTTTCGATGGTGGTGATCGCCTCGATGATCGGCGCCGGCGGGCTGGGCGAGTATGTGCTGAGCGGCATCCAGCGTCTGGACATCGGCATCGGTTTCGAAGGTGGCCTCGGCGTCGTGCTGCTGGCCATCGTGCTGGACCGCCTGACGGAAACGTTCGGCGTGAAGTCGAAGAAGAGGAGACCCGTCGCGAAGGCGGCAAAGGTGGGCGCCACCGACGCGGCACGTACCTGAGCAGTCCCGGCTCCATCTGAAATCACGGGGCCGACCTCTGCGCAGCGTTCGTAATGTCAATATAAATCTGGAGTCCTAATGTGATGAACAACATTCTTAAATCGCTCGTAGCCAAGGTGGCGATCTCGGCCGTGGTCGCCATGGGTATGGGCATGGGCGCCGGATCGGCCTCGGCCGCCGAGCCGATCAAGCTCGCGATCACCGACTGGGCCGACGTGCTGGCCACGGCCAACGTCGCCAAGTACGTGCTCGAGACCAGGCTGAACCAGCCGGTCAAGTTCGTCAATGCCGACATCGGCATCCAGTACCAGGGTGTGGCGCGCGGCGACCTCGACATCATGGTGGGCGGCTGGCTGCCGGTCACCCACGCGGTGTACTACGCCAAGTACAAGAACGATATGGATGACGTGGGCGTCATCTACACGGGCGGCCGCAACGGCTGGGCGGTGCCGGCCTATGTTCCGGAGTCCGAACTCTCGTCGATTGCGGACCTGAACAAACCGGATGTCAAAAGCAAGCTCAATAGCACGATCCAGGGCATCGGCCCCGGTTCGGGCCTGATGCAGGCCTCCGAGAAGACGGTGCAGGCCTATGGCCTGTCGGGCTACAACCTGCAATCGTCGAGCGAGGCCGGGATGCTGGCGGCCGTGTCGCGCGCGTATCAGCAGAAGCAATGGGTCGTGGCCACGGTCTGGAGCCCGCATTGGCTCTGGCAGAAGTGGCAGATGCGCTACCTGAAGGACCCCAAGGGGACTTTGGGCGGCGAGGAGCAGATCCACGCGTTCGCGTCCAAGCAGTTCGCCGGCAAGTTCCCGCGCGCCGATGTGTTCTTCAAGCACTTCAAGCTGACGCTCGCCGACGTCGAGGCCATCGAATTCGACGGCAACAGCACCAACGACTATGCGGCCGCCGCGAAGAAGTTCGTCGACGCGCACCCGGACAAGGTCAAGGCGTGGCTGCAGCAGTAACCGCGCAGTCACCCGTAACCGGAGTTTCATGGTCGTCGGGGCAGGAAAGGGCCGCTGCCCCGACGATGGTCGCAGTCTCGCAAGGCCTGCTTTACACGATTACTTCCTGGAGTGACCAGTGAGCGAAAACTCGTGCTTCTTTTCTGAAACGCTCCAGAGCCGTGACCCGGTCATTGCTTCGGAGATCGCGCTCGAATTGCGCCGGCAGCAAACGCAGATCGAATTGATCGCTTCCGAGAATATTGTTTCGGCCGCGGTGATGGAGGCGCAAGGAACGGTACTGACCAACAAGTACGCCGAGGGCTATCCGTCGAAGCGCTATTACGGCGGCTGCGAGCACGTCGACCGCATCGAGGCGCTCGCCATCGACCGCGTGAAGGCACTGTTCGACGCCGAATACGCGAACGTGCAACCGCATTCGGGCGCACAGGCCAATGGCGCGGTCATGCTCGCGCTCGTCAAGCCCGGCGAGACGGTCATGGGCATGTCGCTGGACGCGGGCGGCCACCTCACGCACGGCGCGCGTCCCGCGCTCTCGGGCAAGTGGTTCAACGCGGTGCAGTATGGCGTGAGCCCGCAGACGTACCGCATCGACTACGACGCCGTGCGCCGCCTTGCCCAGGAGCACCGCCCCAAGCTCATTATCGCGGGCTACTCGGCTTATCCGCGCGCGCTCGACTTCGCAGCGTTCCGCGAGATCGCGGATAGCGTGGGCGCGCTGTTGATGGTCGACATGGCGCATATCGCGGGCATCGTCGCGGCGGGACGCCACGAGAACCCGATCCATTACGCCGACGTGGTGACGTCGACCACGCACAAGACGTTGCGCGGCCCGCGTGGCGGCTTCATCCTCACCAATAACGGCGACATTGCGAAGAAGATCAATTCTGCCGTGTTCCCCGGCTTGCAGGGCGGCCCGCTCATGCACGTGATCGCGGGCAAGGCGGTGGCGTTTGGCGAAGCGCTGCGTCCGGAATTCCCGGCCTATATCGATCGCGTGCTGCGCAACGCCGAGGCGCTCGGCAACGTGCTGCAGTCGGGCGGGCTCTCGCTCGTCACGGGCGGCACCGACAACCACCTGCTGCTCGTCGATCTGCGCTCCAGAAAAATCACGGGGACGCAGGCCGAAAAAGTGCTCGAACGCGCGGGCATCACCTGCAACAAGAACGGCATTCCGTTCGACACGGAAAACCCGACCGTGACCTCGGGCATCCGGCTCGGCACGCCCGCTGGCACGACGCGCGGCTTCGGCACGGCGCAGTTCGAGCAGATCGGCGAAATGATTCTTGAAGTGTTGTCGGCGCTCGCGCGCGAGCCCGGCGGCGACGACCAGGTCGAGCGCGCGGTGCGCAGCCGCGTGAGAGAGCTGTGCAACCAGTTTCCGATTTATTCGCATGCGGACGCTTTGGCGTGACGTGATCGCGTAACGCGAGTGATTACCCGTTTCAGGATCGATAAAGAGAGGAATCCAAATGAGTTTCGAGGGCGTACATACTCCGCTGGTCACACCGTTCAAGGAAGACGGTGAAATCGACCATGCCTTGCTCGGCAAACACGCGCTGGATCTCGCCGGCCGCGTGGCCGGGCTCGGGATTGGCGGCACCACGGGCGAATACTACGCGTTGAGCTTCGATGAACGCGTGAAGACCTTCAACACCGTTGCCGAGGCCGCCGGCGGCAAGACGTATCTGACCGCGGGCATCAACGCGACCACCACGAGCGAAGTGATTCGCCTCGGCCAGGAAGCCAGGCGCGCGGGCTTGCAGGCCTTGCTGGTGGCCGCGCCGTACTATGCGCAGCCGACCCAGGAAGAACTGCTCGCCCATCTGCTGAAGGTGGACGACGCGCTCGACATGCCCGTCATGCTCTACAACTTCCCGGCCCGCACGGGAACGGAAATCAGCGATGGCGTGCTCGCAACGCTGCTCGAGCGTCCGAACTTCATGGCTATGAAGGAGAGCACCGGCGATATTTCGCATCTGCATTATCTGGTCACGCACCTCAAGGACCGGCTGGTGCTCAGTTGCGGGATGGACGACCAGGCGCTCGAATTCTTCGCGTGGGGCGCGAAGAGCTGGGTGGGCGGCGCGTCCAACTTCCTGCCCGAAGCGCACACGGCGCTCTTCGACGCCTGCGTGAAGCAGAACGATTTCGTGCTGGGCCGCAAGCTGATGGCGCAATTGCTGCCGGTGCTCGAACTGCTCGAGCGCAGCGGCAAGTTCATTCAATACGTTCGCTACGGCTGCGAACTCGCGGGGCTGCCCGTGGGCGTGGCGCGCGCACCGCTCGGCCCGCTCTCCGAGCAGGAGCGCAGCGCGTTTGCCCAGCTCGTGAAGCCGCTGATCCGCAACGCCCAATAACCGAACATGGTCTCGAACCTGGAATTCGCACGGTTTCCCGCGCCCGACGGCGTTAACGGGTGGTGGGAGACGCTGCCGGGCGCGACGCCGGCCCGCACGGTGTCGTCGGAGCATCGTTTCGATTGGGTCGTGGTCGGCGGCGGCATCACCGGACTGTGCGCGGCGCGCCGGCTCGCCGAGCTTGCGCCCGGGGCGTCGATCGCGCTCGTGGAGGCGGACCGCATCGGGCGCACGACGGCCGGACGCAATTCGGGGTTCTTCGTCGACCTGCCGCACGACATCAGCAGCGAAAGCTACTCGCGCAGCGTGGAAGAAGACAAGGCCGACGTGCGGTTCCAGCGGCACGGGATCGACTATGTGCGCTCGATCGTGCGCCAGCACGGCATCGATTGCGACTGGCGCGACGACGGCAAATTTCATGCGTCGGTCAACAGCAAGGGACTCGATGCGCTCACGCATTTCGCGGAGGGCCTGCGGCGCATCGACGAGGCCTTCGAGTGGCTCGATCAGCCGGCCATTCGCGCGGTAACGGGAACGGACTTCTATCAGGGCGCCTTGTTCACGCCGGGCTGCAGCACGGTGCAGCCCGCGGCGCTCATGCGTGGCCTCGCGGCCACGCAGCCGGACAACGTCAAGGTGTTCGAGCTGAGCGCGGTGACTGAAATCGAGCATCGCGGCGACGTGAAAGTGCTGCATTTCGCGGGCGGCAAGATCGTCGCGGGGCAGGTGATTCTTTGCACCAACGCTTATGCGGCGACGTTCGGCATTCACCCGAACGGCTTGCTGCCCGTTTATACGTTCGCGTCGATGACGCGCGAGATGAACGCGGCCGAGATCGAAAGGCTGGGCGGCACGCCCTCGTGGTCGCTGATTCCCGCGGACCCGATGGGCACGACCGTGCGCAGGCTAGGCACGAACCGTATTTGCGTGCGCAACCATTTCGCGTTCCGGCCGGGGCTGCAGGTGTCCCATGCCGATCTCACGAAGGCCAAGAGTCTGCATCAGCGCTCGTTCGACCGGCGCTTTCCCATGCTCAAGGGCGTCGAGCTTCAGTACACGTGGGGCGGCCCGCTATGCCTTTCCGCGAACAACGGCGCGCTGTTCGGGCGGCGCGAAGACGGCATCCTGGAAGCGGTCGGATGCAATGGCCTGGGACTGAGCCGGGGGTCTTCGTCGGGCAAGCTCATTGCCGAATATGCGCTGGGCCAGACCAACGAACTCGTGCGCCAATTGCTGAACCAGCCGCACCCGCGCTCGCTGCCGGTTCGGCCCATTGTGGACGTGGCGGTCTCGGCGACGATCTGGGCGAAGGAAATGTCGGCCGGGGCCGAGCTTTAATTCATTGGGGATACTAAATGACGACGCATCAGGAATGGAAGCAGAAGGCAGCGGCCTTGTCGCTGGACGGCCGGGCCTTCATCGACGGAGCGCGCTGCGCGGCGGCTTCGAGCGAAACCTTCGCCACGCTCAATCCCGCCTCGGGCCAGGCGCTGGCGGACGTGGCGAAATGCGGCGAGGCCGATATCGATCGCGCCGTCGTGGCGGCACGCAATGCGTTCGAATCGGGTGTGTGGTCGAAGGCGGCGCCGGCTCACCGGAAGGCGGTGCTGCTGCGCCTCGCGCAGCTGATCGACGAGCATGCCGAGGAACTGGCGCTGCTCGAAGCGCTGGAGGCGGGCAAGCCCATCGGCGAATGCCTCGGGCTCGATATTCCCGAGTCGGCAGCCTGCATTCGTTGGCATGCCGAAGTAACCGACAAGCGCTACGACGCGCTCTCGCCTTCGGGCGCTGATGTCGTCAGCATGATTACCCGCGAGCCGATTGGCGTGGTGGGCGCGGTGCTGCCCTGGAATTTTCCGGCGCTGATGCTCGCCTGGAAGCTCGGTCCGGCCTTGTCGGTCGGCAACAGCGTGATCGTGAAGCCCGCGGAGCAGACCTCGCTCTCCACGCTGCGCATCGCCGATCTCGCGCTGGAGGCCGGCGTGCCCGCAGGCGTGTTCAGCGTCGTGACGGGTTTCGGCGAGAGCGCGGGCCAGGCGCTGGGGCGCCATCCCGACGTCGACCTCGTGGCGTTCACGGGGTCGACTGCGACCGGCAAGCGCTTCCTCCATTATTCGGCGGACACCAACCTCAAGCGCGTGGTGCTCGAGTGCGGCGGCAAGAATCCGCAGCTCATTCTGCCCGACGTCGCGAATCTCGAGGCGGTGGCCGAACAGGCCGTGGCCGCCGCGTTCTGGAACATGGGCGAGAACTGTAGCGCGGGTTCGCGCATCATCGTTCCCGCGAGCCAGCGTGCCGAACTCGTCGAAAAAATTCAGGCCGTGCTCGCGGGCTGGAGGACCGGCGATCCGCTCGATCCCGAGGTGAAGCTCGGCGCGCTGATCGAGCAGAAGCACTACGAGAAAGTGCTCGCGCACATTGCGAAGGCGAAGGAGCAGGGCGCGCGCGTGGTTTGCGGAGGACGCGCCGCGCTGGTGGAAACCGGCGGCTGGTTCGTCGAGCCCACGATCTTCGATCAGGTGACGCCCGAGATGGACATCGCGCGCGAGGAAGTGTTCGGGCCCGTGGTCTGCCTGATCGACTACGAGGACGTGGAAGACGCGATCCGGATCGCCAACGATACCTGCTACGGGCTCGCCGCTTCGTTGTGGACCGATAACGTCAACAGCGCGCACAAGGTCGCGGCGCGCATCCGCGCGGGAACCGTCACGGTGAACTGCTTTGGCGAGGGAGACCTTTCGACGCCATTCGGCGGCTTCAAGCAATCGGGGTTTGGTGGGCGCGACAAGTCTGTCTATGCACACGATCAGTATTGCGAGCTCAAGACCACCTGGCTGAAGCTGGCCTGAACCCGCAACGATAAAAAACGCGAGCGGCCCGTCCGGGCCCGCTCGCATTCGGGCATTCCGCGCTTATCCAACCCCGAATATGGATTCCTCACTTGCCACCAGGCAAGCGGGCTCGCAAACTATTGTCATCCGGATCCCTTTACGGTTCGTGGCGGGATAAGCGCGCGTCGCCGGCGCGCAGCCTCGCCGCTCCAGCGGCGTTCGGCGCGCCATGCGAGCATCCGCGAGTTATCCGTCTTGAGAGCGCAGCCATGTTAAAGAAGCAACTATTCGCAGACCGACTGTTGGCCCAGATGCCGTCGCTCCGGGCACTCAGATGCTTCGTGACGGCCGCGAGATATGAAAGCTTCACGCAGGCGGCCGAGGTGCTCTGCGTGACGCAGGCCGCAATCAGCAGACAAATAAAAGAGCTCGAAGATTCGCTCGACGTCGCGCTGTTCGAGCGCACCGGCCGGCATATCGCGCTGACCGACGCGGGACGCATCCTCTACAACGCGTCGTATCTCTCGATCATGAATATCGCCGAGGCGGCGGAGGCGGTGCGCCGCACCGATCGGCACGCGTTGACGATCTGCGTTTCGCATACGTTCTCGGCGCTGTGGCTCTCGTCGCGGCTGCCCGCGTTTCGCGAGCGATTCCCCGATATCCGCCTCAACGTGATGGTCACCGAGCACTTCATGGAGCTCGACGAGCTCATGGAGCCCGACATCATCATCACGAAGATTCCGCCGCGCCAGCCGGAATACGAGGTCGAGCCCCTGTTTCATGACGTCGTTTATCCGGTCTGCAGCCCGTCGTTCCATGACCGGTATTTTCGCGGCAAGAAGCTCAAGCCGCTGGACCTGCTATCGCATCCCACGCTCAATCTCTCGTTGCTGGGCCGAGCCCAGGTTTGCGAGCACGTGGACTGGCGCGTGTGGCGCAACTGGTTTCAGCAGGGCGACGGCACCGATACGCTGACCGACAACCGGCATCTGGAGAGCAACGACTATCGGCTGCTCGTCGCGCAGGCGGAGGCCGGCGAAGGCACGCTGCTGGGCTGGCATCATCTGCTCCATCAGCAGATCGGGCAAGGGCGGCTGATCCGGCCCGTGCCCGACGCGCTCGTGTTTCGCGACCGCTATCACTATCTGGTGACCAACCGGAACGCGCGGCCGCGCACCGAATATATGCAGTTCAGGGACTGGCTAAGCGACGAGGCGAGTGCGATGATGCGCGACTGGGTGGATACCGGCGTGACGGTGACGGGGTAGCGAACGACGATGTCGAGTTTGCCCGCCCCGCCGGCGCCGGCGAAACCCGATTGTTTTCCATCGTCTTCGATTGTCTGGAATGCTTTGATGCAGGCGGCTCCCCATGATTGACCATCCGATTAACAGCGCGAATAACAGCGTAACCAACAGCGCGATTGATAGCGAGGCCGGCGCGCCGAAGCGGTTGCGCTTCGGCATCGTGCTGCTGCCCAACTTCACGCTGACCGCTTTCTCGGGCTTCGTGGACCTGCTGCGCCTCGCGAGCGACGAAGGCGATATGAGCCGGCCCGTGCGCTGCTCGTGGACCATCGTCGGCGAAAATCTCGTGCCCGTGCGGGCCAGTTGCGGTATTCAGATCACGCCGTGGTCGACGTTCAACGAGGCCGAGGCATTCGATTACGTGGTGATCGTGGGCGGACTGCTGCATTCGGGCCAGCCGGCCAGCGACGCGACCATCGCCTTCATTCGCGCGATGGCCGAAACACCGGCCACGCTCGTGGGCATTTGCACGGGCGCGTTCGCGCTCGTGCGGGCCGGCGTGATGAGCGGCTACCGGGTCTGCGTGAGCTGGTTCCACTACTGGGATTTCGTCGAGCGTTTCCCGCACGTCGACGAGCGTGATCTCGTGGCCGACCGGCTCTTCGTGATCGACCGGCGGCGCATTACCTGCTCCGGGGGCCGTGCGTCGATCGACGTGGCCGCGGCCATCCTGCTGCGCCATGTCGAGGCCACGATCGTCCGCAAGGCGCTGCGTATCCTGCTCGTGGACGACGCGCAGAAAGGCAACGCGCCGCAACCGCATCCGCCGGGGCTCGAACCCGCCACGCATCCCAAGGTCAGGCGCGCGATTCTGCTGATGGAGCAGCACATCGGCGAGCCGCTGAGCCTGCCGGAACTGGCGCGCCGGCTCGAAGTGTCGGTGCGGCAACTCGAGCGCCTGTTCACCACGGAAACGGGCCGCTCGCCGGGCGCCTATGCGAGGCAGATCCGGATCCGCATGGCCTCGTGGCTGTTGACGAGCTCGGACCGCACCGTGGCCGATATCGCCTCGTCGTGCGGCTTTTCCGATGCCTCGCATCTGGGGCGCGAGTTCCGCAAGGAGTTCGGCGAATCGCCCAATGAATATCGCACGACGCGGGTGCCGGCTGCGCAAGACGTGCACGGCGCACACGAGACGCGCGAAATGCACGAGGCGCTGCCCGGCTCCGCGCAAATCCCCTAAAATTCCCGATCATGACGATGCTGGAAGCGAGAACGAACATGAACATGAATACGAGCATGAACAGGGACAGAGCCGAGCACATTCTGATCGAGGCCGATTCCGTTGCCGAACTGGTGCTGGGCGGCTTCGAGATGACGATGGAAAGCGCCGAGGGACGCGCGCTCTACGATCGCGCATTCACGGCGTATGTGCGCAAAGAGATTGGCGATTTGCCGATGGCGTCGCTCTATGACGCGTTGAAAGCCTCGGCTGGCGCGTTGGCGTCGTAATTGACGGGCCATCGAATAAAAGATGGCCCGTTTGACGCCGTCTGCTTAAAAGAAGTGCTGAATACCGACCGCCACGCCCACCTGCGAGCTTCCCGAAGCCGGACCCGCACCGAGCAGCGAAGCCACGGCATTGGCGCCCGACGCGTGCTGATACATCGCCTGCTGATAGAGCACGGTGCGCTTCGATAGCGAATAAAGATTCGAGAGGCTCAGCGTCACCCAATGGCCGCCGTCGAGATTCTCGACCGAGCCGCCAAACCCGACCGTATCGACTTTTGCGAACGTATAGCTCGCGCCCGCATCGACGGTATTGGCATTCGTGCTTTGCCCCGGCATGTCGATGCGCGTTTGCGTGAACAGCGCGTGCAGCAGCCAGTTGCCGGGCGCATAGGTGCCGCCCACGCCCCAGTTCTGCACGCGGTCGGCCGTCATGCCTTGCGCGGGCAGCGGCGCGCCCAGCAATGACCGGAGCCCCACGAAGTCGACGAGTTCGAGAAAGCGGTTGTTTTCATTCGTATAAACCGCGCCCAGTTTCACCGGTCCATTTTTATATTGAACGGTAAAACCGTAATTGCGGCCTTCGGCGAAATTGCCGGGCTGATTGCCAAAGCCGAATTGCGCGCCAAATGAAACGCCGTACCAGGTCGGGCTCACGTATTTCGCCGAATTATCGAATTCGAACGTATTGGCGAGCTCGTCCAGATTGCCTTGATGGAACGTGTTGAATCCGCCGCCGATCCAGCCCGTGCTCATGGGCGAAAGCACGTCGAACATGAAGCTCGGCTGATGACCGAGCTTCAGCGTGCCGAACCGGTCCGACGAAAGTCCCACCGTGGCTTCGCGCTGGAAGATCTGGTTGGGAACCGTCAACTTGCCGCTGCTGGGCAGCCAGCCCGATTCGAGCCGGAAAATGGCCGAGAGTCCGCCGCCCAGATCTTCGGCGCCGGTGAGGCCGAAGAAGTCGGGAATGAAATTGCCGTCCTCGGTCGAATAAAGCTGTTTGCCGCCGACGTTGTTGAAGAACGCAACGCTGGTATCCAGATTGCCGTACAAGGTCACGCTGCTTTGCGCATGGGCGAGCGCGGTCGAACCGAGTGCGATTGCGCCAAGCGCTATCAAGCTCTTTTTCACGTGTGCTCCAGAGTGGGTTTGATTCGAATGGCGTCTACAGGGCGGGGCCTGCGTTGCTTGCGTTCGGTGTTCCGCTCACGATGCCGACGATCGATTCGAGCCACGCGTTGTCCGGCTCGCGAAACAGATCGAGGATGTCGTAGTGATGGCGGCCCGCAACGGGCGCGAGATGATGCACGCCCGGCCACTGGCGGCTCAACAGCGTGCGCTGCTCGTGAAAGCCGCGAGTTTCGCCTTCGCCCACGAGCGTATGGATGGGCGCATCGCTGTGACGCGCGAGGCGCGCGGGGCTCAGGCGCTGCGCGCTCGCCTCGTCGAGACCGAGCGCGCGGTTGATGCTCGTGTTCACGAGCGGCACGAGATCGAACACGCCGGAGAGCGCGATCGCGCCTCGCACCGGCGCGGCTACGTCGTTCATCGCGCCGTGCGTCGTCAGCATCATCGCGGCCAGGTGGCCGCCGGCCGAATGCCCCATGACGTAGAGGCGATTCGCGTCGATGCCGAAGCGCGCCGCGTGGCGGTGCAGCCAATGGAGTGCCTTGCGCGTTTGCGCGACCATCGTGTCGAGCGATGCGTCCGGCGCGAGCGCGTAGTTGTTGATCGCCACGGCGATGCCGCGCTGCACGAGCAGCGGCGCGACGAACGATACGTCGTGCTTGTCGCCGGCCTGCCAGTAGCCGCCGTGAATGAACAGCACGGCGGGCGCGGCGTGGCGCGCGGCGGGGAATACGTCGATCGACTCGTGCGCGGTCTCGCCGAAGCGCTCGTCCGCGCAATACGCGAGCGTCTCGCGCGCCTTCGCGGCATGGCGCTGCCAGCCGGCCATCAGCGCCAGCGCATCGGGGTGACGCGCGCGCAGGTTGTAATTCGCTTCGCAGTCCGCGGGCGTATCGCGCTCGGGCGGGGTGGGGTTGGGCATGCGCGTCTCCATGTTGGTTCGCGGGAACGCGGCGCGTCAATGAGCGATGGCCGCGGCCGGCACGGTGGCGCGCCTCGCGGCAATCGCGAGCAGCGCGACGAGGATCACGGCCTCGACCGCGACGAACGCCATGAACGCCGCCGTGAACGAATGCGCGAGATCGATCACCCAGCCCATCAGCGTCGGGGCGATGAACGTGGAGACGATGCCGCCGAGCTCCGCATAGCCGATGGCCGTAGCCGCGAGTTTTTCGCCATAGTTCTCGCTCACGAGGCTGAAGATCGCGCCGCCCGAGAGCACGACCACGCCGCTTGCGCCCGCGATGGCGAGCAGCATGCTCCACGACATCGCGTAGTGCGTGGCCGCCGCGAAGCTCAACGCCGAGAGCACCGAAAGCGCGGCGCCTAGCCGGATCATCGCGATGCGCGACATGCGGTCCGAAAGCCAGCCGCCCACGAGCAGGAACACGACCTGGGAGAGCCCCATCAGCGTGCCGATCAGCGCGGCGTTGCGCACGGGCATGCCCTGTTGCGCGATGAACGCGGGCACGACCCAGGTGGCCGTGGCGGCGAGCGCGAACGTGTCGCCGAAAATGGCGAGCCAGCCGATATAGATCCAGCGCTTGCGGAAGATCTGCGAGAGCGCGAGCTCGCCGCCGTGATGCGCGGACTCGGCGCCGGCGGGCACGTCGCGCTGCCAGCGAAAATCGGTGAAGCCGATTTCCTGCGGACCGCCCTTGATGGTCAGCATGCCGATCACGCCGACGAGCAGCGTGAGGCAGCCCAGCGAAACGAGGAACGCGCGCCAGCCGAGCGAGACGGCCATCGGAATGCCCACCGCGAAATCGAGTGTGATGGCAAGGCTGAACGCGGCGAGCAGCATGCCCATGGTGGCGCCGTGGCGCTCGGTGGGAAACCAGCCGACGATCAGCTTCATGGTGCCGACCCAGACGGCCGCATCGAAAAAGCCGATCAGCAAACGCGCGCCGACGATCTGCGCGAAGTCGCCCGCCGCGGCCTGCGCGAGCATGAACACGCCGGTGCCGAGCAGGCCGATCGCGAACAGCTTGCGCGCCGACCATCTGCGTGCGAACGGCGACCAGAACAGCATGCCGATGCAATAGGTGATCGCGAAGGCGCCCTGCACGAAGCCGGCTTCGGTCGGGCTCAGATGGAGCGTCTGCGAAACGAAGGTCATCACGGCGGCGAAGCCGTACCAGTCGCCGGCGAGGAACAGTTCGCCCAGAATGCCGATGGCGAGCGCATAGCATTGCCAGTTGCGTATCGCACGGCGCTCGGCCGGGCTGGTTTGCGTCCAAAGCATGTCGAGTCTCCTGGTCGTAGCGGTGGGGTGAACGCATTGTTGGGCAACGAAACGCTTGCCGCAGTCCGGAAAATGACGCGGACATCCGATTCCCGCATCGAATTGCAGCCGCATGGTCACGGCGGTTTCGCGCGTCGATAAGATCGGCTCAAGCCTTGCCGCCAGGCGCGTTCACCGCGCTGCGGGCAGGCCAGCACCCGACTTCGCCGGTCCGCGCGCTTTGCATGCGCTTTTGCGCGCCCGCACGTTGCGCGCGGACGGATCGACCCTTTCCCGAGCAGTTTCCCGAGCAGGAGCGCCATTCATGACTTCAACGCTGTCCCCCGCCGTGTCCTCTGCCGTCTCCGCGGCTTCGTCCGCCGTGCCCGATGCCGCGCATGGCCCTTTCTTCGCGCCGCGCCGCCTCGGCCACGTCAATCTGTGGGTCGACGATCTCGGCCGGTCCGAGGCGTTCTATCGCGACGTCTGCGGCCTGAACATCGAGTTCTGGGAGCCCGATCTGCAGGCGACGTTTCTGGGCACGGGCCACACGCCGCACGATCTCGGCATGATGAAGACGACGGGCGGCGTGGACCGCTACGGGCGCAACGGCCTGCTGCAACTGCCCGGCACCATTGGCCTCGCACCGGGCCTCAATCATCTCGCCTGGGAGCTGGAGAACGAGGCGGAACTAGTGGACGCCTGGCGACGGCTCAAGGTGGCGGGCGTGCCGCTCGATCTGACCGTCGATCATCAGGTCGCGCACAGCGTCTACGTATTCGACCCCGATCGCAACTACAACGAGTTCTATTGCGACACGGTGAAGGACTGGCGCACGGTGCTCAACGGCGAGATGGAACTGCTCACGAGCGTCTGGGACCCGGCCGCGCAAGCGCCTTCCGCGCAGGGGCTTTACGACGATGCGCCCGTGCTGCGCCACGTCGAGGGCGCGGCCGTGCATCCGCGCCGGATCACGCACGCGGTGCTCGTGACCGCGCAGTTCGATGCGATGCTCGACTTCTATACGTGCATCGGCGGCCTGCGCGTGGTGCACCGCGAGCCCGGCGCGGCGTGGCTCGGCGCGAACCACGCGGGCTATCCGTACAACCTCGTGCTGGTCGAAGGCGATATGGCCGGCTACCATCACGCGTCCTTCGAGCTCGCGGACGAAGCGAGCCTCGACGCCGCGCTCGACGCGCTGCGCGAACGCGGCATCGCCCCGTTGCGTATCGTCGATATGCCGGGCAAGCGCGCGTTTTTTCTCACGGACCCCGACGGCCAGTGCAGCGAGTGGTACGTGCGCCGCGAGGGCTTCGCCAGCGTGCCGCGCGGCGCGGCCGACGCGCCCTGGCTCGTGTGAGCCGCGGCCACGCAACGACATACCCCTTCGCGCCACGCATTCACGCAAGCGCGCATTCACGCAGCCGCACGCAATGCACCTGATGCACGTAACGCAGGCCATGCAGGCAACGCAAGAAGCACAACAGATACGGAGATCACCATCATGAGCAAGACACTGTCGGCCATCATCGCGGGCGGAGGGCTCGGCGGCCTCGCCACCGCAGCCGCGCTCGCGCAGCGCGGCTGGGACGTGACCGTCTACGAACGGCAGTCGGCGCTGCGCGCCTCGGGCTCGGGCATCTATATCTGGGAGAACGGGCTGCGCGTGCTCGAAGCGCTCGGCGCCTATGACGACGCGGTGCTGGGCGCCTTCGAAGGCCGCGCGTTCGAGCAGCGCGACAAGCACGGCGCCGTGATCGACTCGGCGCCGGTCGGCGCGAAGAGGCGGCTCATCACGGTCAAGCGCAGCCAGTTGCTCGACGCGCTGCGCGACGCGGCGCTGCGCGCGGGCGTGAAAGTGGTCACGTCTTCGGAGGTGATCGGCGCGACGCCGCGCGGCGAGCTGCGCTTCGCCAATGGCGACATGGCGCGCGCGGATCTCGCGGTGGGCATCGACGGTATCTGGTCGCGCGTGCGCGAGGCGCTCGGCCTCGAGACGTTTCATCAGCAGACGGCCGAAGGCGCGCTGCGCACCGTGATCGAGCGGCGCCCCGGCGACATTCCCGACGAGGACGCGGGCAAGTACATCGAGAACTGGAACGGCGAGCGGCGCTTTCTCATCACGCCGATCAACGAGACGCAGATCTATCTCGCGCTGACCTGTCCCGAGCGCGATCGCGCGGCACGCGATACGCGCATCGACAAGGTGCTATGGAGCGCTGCGTTTGCGCGCTGGGCGCATCTGATCGACCGCATTGGCGCCGAGGTGAGCTGGGGTGTCTACAGCATCATCCAGTGCAGCGCGTGGTCGGCGGGACGCACGGCGATTCTCGGCGACGCCGCGCATGCGCAGCCGCCCAATCTGGGCCAGGGCGGCGGCATGGCGATGCAGAACGGCCTCGCGCTCGCGTGCGCGCTCGAAGGCATCGACCACGCCGAGGCCATTCCCGCCGCGCTCGAAGCGTGGGAAGCGCGCGAGCGTCCGCTCGTCGATCATTGCCAGAAGTGGTCGACGCTCTATGGCGAAGTGGCGTTCCTGCCCGACGAAGTGCGGACCTCGACGATTCGCGCGGCCATGAGCCATCCGTGGGTGATCGAGCAGATCAATCGCGCGGCCCACCACGCGCCTACCGGCACGGGCGAACGCGTTCCCAGCGTCAGCTCGTTTTGACTCAGCCTCCGCCTGCTTTGACGGGCTGGCGGGGCGGCGCGCCGGCGTCGGCGCGGCTGCGCCGCAGCGTGTCCTGCGGGCGCTCGCCAAAGCGCTCGCCGTAATACTGCGCGAAGCGGCCGTAGTGAAAGAAGCCCCATTGCATGGCGAGCTGCGTGAGGCTCTCGGCGTGGGGCGCGCCTTCGAGCAGCGCTTCGCGCACGCGATGCAGGCGCAGCTCGCGCAGATAGCCCATCGGCGTTTGATCGTAAGTGCTCCGAAACGCATTGAAGAGCGCGCGTGCGCTCACGCCCACGGCTTCGGCAAGCGACTCGACGGTGACGGGCTCGGCCGCATGCGCCTCGAGATAATCGACGGCGCGCCGCACGTAGGCCGGCGCGACCGCGGGCAGCGCGTGCGTGAGCGCGAAGCGGTGCGAAAGATTGTGCGGATGCGCGTAGAGCAGCGCATCGATCAGCATCTGCTCGATGTGCGCGCAGTAAATGGCGTTGTCGAGCAGTTCGGGAAACGTCTCGCTGCCGTCGATCGCGTGACGCAGCGTGCTCATCCACGCGCGGCCCGCGTGGCCGTTGAGGTCGAGGCCCAGGTCGAAGCTGACCGGCTCGCGCGCCTGGCAGCCCAGATGCGCCGCGCAGGTGCGATCGATGAGCTGCTGGTCCACTTTCACGATCAACTGCGAGAGCGAGGGCGCGAGGTCGAGATGCACGGGCTTGCCCGGCGACATGACCACGGCGTGCGCGGTGTCGCCGTCGAGCGATTCGCGCCCGCACCGGTAGCGCCCGGCTCCGCGCAATGGAATCTCCACGAGCACGAAGCCTTCGAAGCAATCCGGCTCGACTTTCACCTGCGCACCATATTCGAGCATGTGCAGCGAGATACGCCCCAGTTTCTTCGAATAGAGGTGCGTATTGAGTGCGCGCTCGGGATCGCGCAGCGTCATCGCATGCGGCTTGAACGCGCGTCCAACGACTTCGGTCACCTGATCGAAATCCTGCGCGCCGCTCAATTCGCGGTGCCAATGATTCAGGCCGGGCTGCTCGGCATTCGACGCGAAATGTGGGTGAGAGGCGAGCATTGCAATGTCGGGAAGAGCGAAAGGCGAACAGCGCGACGGCTATGTCGGGTGGGTGCAGCGGATGCCGTGCGAGTCGATGCAAGAAAGAGGCCAGCCGCTCAACTGGCCCGCATGTCTGCAATTATTGACAGTCTCGCGGTGCGAGATATTGGGGGAAGTCCTTAGCGGCGCGCGTTTGCGGCCGATGCAATCGAGGGCGCGCCTGGACGAAGGCACCCGATCGCGAAGAGGCGGGCGTGACATATCCCGACATCTATTTCCAGCGATGCGCGAGGTCCGCGGCCCTTACACTTGCACGGCAAGCGCAGGTTCAAGCAGGGTTCAATTGTTGAACCGCAGCCTCGTTAATTCATGGAGAGCAAGATGAAACGCATTTGTCTGATGATCGTGGTGACGCTGATGGCGACATCCGCGTTCGCGCAGGACGCCCGGATGCAGCAGCTTCAGTCCCGCTTCGCAGCGGCCGATGCCAACCACGACGGCAAGCTCACCCTGGCTGAGGCGCAGGCCGGCATGCCGCTCGTCGCCAAGCATTTCGATCAGATCGACGCAGCCCACAAGGGCTATGTGACGCTCGACGAGATCGAGAAATTCGCGGCAAAGCGGGCGCAATGAAATCCCGCTTCGCTTACGCCGCCTCCTCACGCGCCTCGCGCCCGCTCGCGACCGCCTCGGCCTGCATCCGCTCCAGATAGCGCAGCAGCTTCGTCACCATCACGACGACCGTGAGCGCGAGGACCACGAAGAACATGGCGAGCGGCGTGAGCACGTGCACCGAGACGAATCCCGCGAGCCCCATCATCGCCGACGAGACGAGCAGCAGCGCGCACCCGAGTATCGCGCTCGTGAGGCCCGCGATGTGCGGGAACAGCGAATTGCCCTTGGCCATCAGCGTGGGATACATCGCGCCCGCGCACAGGCCCATCACGAGCACCGGCGTCGCGAGCGTCCAGACTTGCAGGCCCACGGTGAGCGAGAGCAGGAGCATCGCAATCGCGGCGCCCGCCATCACGCGCGCGCCGATCTGCAGCCGCCGCTCGGCGCTCGGCAGGCCCGGGCCGTGCAGCCGGTTCGAGAGGCCGCCAAGAAAATACATCATGCCGATCCCGAGCGCGAGATAGCCGAAATAGGTCGGCGGCTTGTGCAGCGTGTTCAGCACCATGAACGGCCCGACGATATTGAACACGAGCAGGATGCTGTAGCAGAGCCCCTGCGCGAGAAAGCAGCTCTGGAACACCGGGCTCGCCAGCACCTTGCCCGCGTTCGTCATGAGCGTGCGCAGCTCCAGATGCACGGGCTGCGGCAGGGTCTCGCGATAGCGCCAGAGCAACGCCCACATCGCGATCGAATAGAGCAGCAGGAACACGAGGCAGGCCTTCCAGCCGAACCAGGTCTGCAGATGCGCGCCGATCACGGGCGCGACGATTGGTGCGAGTCCCCACGTGATCGACATATAGGTGAACGCATGCATCAGCGCCTTGCCGCGAAACGTATCGGTGATGATGGCCTTCGCGAGCAGGTTCGTGGTGGCGATCCCGAAGCCCTGCAGGCAGCGCGCCAGCACGAACGTCTCCAGATTGGGCGCGCCGAGCGAGAGCACGCAGCCGATCGTATAGAGCACGAGCCCGAACGCGAGCACGCGCTTGCGCCCGTAGGCGTCGGCAATGGGACCGAAGACGAGCTGGCCGAGCGCGTAGGCGGCCATGTAGCCGGAAACGCTCGACTGGATCGCTTGCGGCGAGGTCGCGAAGTAGCGCGCCATCGCGGGCAGCGCGGGGACGTAGATGTCGATCGCGAGCTGCCCCGCGGATGCGTACAGGCAGATCAGGGCCAGCAGGAAGCGCGGCGAATTGGTTGCGCGCGCAAGCGTCGCCGCGCGGTTGGAAGACGGGTTGGTCATGACGGAAGTAGAGATCTGCACATCGAATTCGGCGCGCGGGGGCTTGCAACTCGCGGCCATGCTGCCCGGGTTCGGGTAGTGGCGCCTGACGGCGTTCGAATTCCAGCGGGCCATCATACTAGCATTCTCGCTTGTTCGTGACCGGGAGCCGCGGCCGGCAGCGGCGCTGCACGCAGGGAATTGCAGCGCAAGGTGCGGAGTTTCATGCGGCCGGGGTGGCGCTAGACTGGACTTGTCCGATTTTTTCACCGGGAACAGGCGATGGACGATGCAAAGCGGGTTGAAGCGAGCGGTGTCGGGAACGGGGAGACGAGCGCGAATACGAACCCTCGGCCGAATTGGGACGCGATCTGGACGGACGCGGCTGCCTCGCTCGATCGTTACGGCAATGCGGTGCTGCCTTCGGTACTCCATGCGGGTCAGTGCGAGCGGCTTGCCGCGCTCTATGCACGCGAGGAGGGCTTTCGTTCGCGCATCGTGATGGCGCGTCACAACTTCGGGCGCGGCGAGTACAAGTATTTCGCCTACCCGTTGCCGCCCTTGCTCGAACGCCTGCGCCACGCGCTGTACCGGCGTCTCGCACCCATCGCCAACCGCTGGAACCGGCAAATGGGGCTCGACGTGCAATATCCGGCCGAGCTCGATGCCTTTCTCGCGCGCTGTCACGCGGCGGGGCAGACGCGGCCCACGCCGCTCATGCTCCGCTATCGCGCGGGCGACTATAACTGCCTGCATCAGGACCTCTATGGCGACCACGTGTTTCCGCTCCAGGTGGCGATCCTGCTTTCGGCGCCGGGCGAGGACTTCACGGGCGGCGAATTCGTCATGACCGAAACGGGCAGCCGCGCCCAGCATGCCGATGTGGTCGCATTGGGGCAGGGCGATGCGGTGGTGTTCACCGTGAACCAGCGGCCAGCCGCCGGGAAACCGGCGAGAGGGCGCGCGAGCACGCCGAGGGTGGCGATGCGCCACGGCGTGAGCGTCGTGCGCAGCGGCACGCGGCACACGCTCGGGCTGATCTTTCACGACGCGCGCGAGCCGTCGGCATCGGCATCGGAGGCGGTATGAATGCGCGCGCGATGATCGAGCGTTTCGATGCGGGCGCGATCGGCGCGCAACTGGACGCCGAAGGCTATGCCGTGCTGCCCCGGTGCTTCGATCCGCACGAAGCGCGCGCGCTGGCGCGGTTATTCGATGAACGGGCCGCCGAGCCGTGCGAGGGCGGGCGCATGCCGGCCAGCGCAGTATGGACGGAACCCGGCACCGGCGAGCGGCTCGATTTCAACGACGATTTGCCGCCGCTCCTGCACGCGTGGCGCGCGGCGCTCTATCGCTGGCTCGTGCCCGTGGCGAACCGCTGGCACGCGCTCGCGGGCCTCGACTCGCGCTTTCCCGACGAGCTCGACACGTGGCTCGATGCGAACCGCCGCGCCGGTCAGCATCGGCCGCAATCGCATTTGAGCCGGCTGCGCGAGGGCGATCGCCTCGCGCTGCATCGTCACGAAGAGGGAGAGCAGGTGTTTCCGCTGCAGGTGGTGGCGCTCTTGAGCGAACCGCAGCGGGACTTTTCGGGCGGCGAATTCGTGATGACCGAGCAGCGTCCGCGCATGCAGTCGCGGCCGATGGTCGTGCCGCTCGCGCTCGGCGACGCCGCCATCATCGCGACCGCGCAGCGCCCGGTTGAAGGCGTGCACGGCCATTACCGCGTCAAGCTCAAGCACGCGGTTAGCCGCGTGCGGGGCGGCGAGCGCGTCGGGCTTGAGTTGCTCTTTCACGACGCGCCGTGAATTCGCGGGGTCACCAGGCCGCGCTTCACTCCCCCACGCCCGCGTCCGCCTTGCAGCGCGCGATCTGCTTCCTCGCTTCGTCCACCACGCGTTCGGGCGTGAAGCCGAACTTCGTGCGCAGCGCAGCGAGCGGCGCCGACGCGCCGAACGTATGCATCACGATCTGCGAGCCCAGCCGGCCCACGTAGCGGTCCCAGCCCAGCGTGGCCGCCTGCTCGACGGCCACGCGCGCACGCACCTCGGGCGGCAGCACGGCGTCACGGTAGGCCTGATCCTGGCGCTCGAAGATCTCCCACGAGGGCATCGACACCACGCGCGCGTGGATGTTCTCGGCCTTCAGCGTTTCGTAAGCGGAGATGCACAACCCCACCTCGCTGCCCGTGCCCAGCAACAATACTTCGGGCTGCTTGCCATCGGGCGCATCGGCGAGCACATAGGCGCCGCGCCGCACGCCTTCGGCGCTCGCATACCGGCTGCGATCGAACGTGGGCACCGGCTGGCGCGTCAGCACGAGGCAGGCCGGCTCGCGCGGCGCCTCCAGCGCGACGCGCCATGCCTGCGCGACTTCGTTGGCGTCGGCGGGACGCAGCGTCGTGAGGCCGGGCACCGCGCGCAGCGAGGCCAATTGCTCCACCGGCTGGTGCGTGGGCCCGTCCTCGCCCAGACCGATCGAGTCGTGCGTGAAGACGTAGACAACGGGCAGCTCCATGATCGCGGAGAGCCGGATCGGCGGCTTCATATAGTCGCTGAAGATGAGGAAGGTCGAAGCGAATGGCCTCAGGCCCGATATCGCAATGCCGTTCGAGACGGAGCCCATCGCGTGCTCGCGCACGCCGAAGTGCAGATTGCGCCCGCTCGGGCTGTCGTGCTCGAAGCTGCCCGCGCCTTCGAACTTGAGGTTGGTCTTCGTCGATGGCGCGAGGTCCGCGGCCCCGCCGATGATCCACGGCACGCGCTGCGCGATCGCGTTGAGCACCTTGCCCGACGACTCGCGCGTGGCCATGCCTTTTTCGTCCGCGTCGAAGCTCGGGATGCCGGCGTCCCAGCCGTCGGGCAGCCGGCCGTCGAGCAGTTGCTGCAGTTCCGTGGCGAGCGCCGGCTCGCTGGCGGCCCAGGCGGTCAGGCGCTGCCGCCACGCCTCGTGCTCCTGTCTGCCGCGCGCGCCCAGCCCGTTCGCGATGTGCTCGCGCACGCCATCGGGCACGAGAAAGTGCGCGTCTTCGGGCCAGCCGTAGGCGCGCTTGGCGAGGCGCACTTCGTCCTCGCCGAGCGCTTCGCCGTGCGCCGCCGCCGTGTCCTGCTTGTGCGGCGCGCCCCAGCCGATGATGCTCTTCACGACGATGAGCGTGGGCCGGTCGTTCACGGCCTTGGCTTCGGTGAGCGCGGCTTCGAAGGCGGCGGTATCGTTGGCGTCGTCGACGTGCAGCGTGTGCCAGTGGTAGCCGCGAAAGCGGCTTTCCACGTCGTCGCTATAGGCGAGGTCGGTATGGCCTTCGATCGTGATCCGGTTGCTGTCGTAGATCCAGATGAGATTCGAGAGCCGCAGATGGCCCGCGAGGGATGCCGCTTCGTGCGAGACGCCCTCCATCAGGTCGCCGTCGCCGCACAGCGCGTAGATGCGGTAATCGAATAGCGGCGCGTTGGGCTTGTTGAAATGCGCGGCCAGCCAGCGCTGCGCGATAGCCATGCCCACGCTGTTGCCGAGGCCCTGGCCCAGCGGCCCCGTGGTGGTTTCCACGCCCGTCGTCAGGCGGAATTCGGGGTGGCCCGGCGTCACGCTGTCGAGCTGGCGAAAGTGCTCGATGTCGGCGAGCGAGACGGCGGGCTTGCCGGTGGGCCGCCCGTGCGCGTCGACGTCCTTGACGCCCGCGAGATGCAGCAGCGAATAGAGCAGCATCGAAGCGTGCCCGACCGACAGCACGAAGCGGTCGCGGTTGGGCCAGAGCGGCGCATCGGGGTCGTACCGCAGATGATGCTGCCAGAGCTGGAAGGCCACGGGCGCGAGCGCCATCGGCGTGCCGGGGTGGCCGGAGTTGGCCTTTTGCACGGCGTCCATCGAGAGGGTGCGGATCGTGTCGATGGCGAGGCGGTCGAGATCGGGGCGGGTGGCGATACCGGTTGGGGTCGATTGGGGCATGAACGCCTCCTTGGCAATAGCGTGCGGGAGAGGGATGAGCGCGGGGCGGATTAACCGGAAGTGCTGCGCAAATGCAGTGCCGCGTGGCGTGAAGCGTGGCGATAACCGTGGCGCGGGCCGTCGCGCGCGGCACGCAGCGTGCGTCGTAAAAGAGCTGAAAGGTGCCGCCGGGTGCTTGTGGGCGTTTGTGGCACACGGGTTGCGCAACAAGGGCAACGCGCGGCAAACCGCGATCAACCGTATCAACCGCTGAACGCAAAGCCAGGGAGGACAGTGATGGCAAGCGAACTGAAGCACTGCAAGGTGGCGATCCTCGCCGTGGATGGATTTGAGGAATCCGAATTAACCGGGCCGCTGCGCGCGCTCACCGAGGCGGGCGCCGAGGTTGAAGTGATTTCGCAGAAGAGCGGCGAGATCCAGGGCTTCCGCCACGTCGACAAGGGCAGCCGCGTGAAGGTGGACCGCACGTTCGCCGAAGCGAAGGCCGACGACTACGACGGCGTCGTGCTGCCCGGCGGCGTGGTCAACGCCGACGCCATGCGGATGATTCCCGAGGCGCGGGAATTCGTGCGCCTGATCGACGCCGCGCACAAGCCGCTTGCGGTGATCTGCCATGGCGGCTGGCTGCCGGTCTCGGCGGGGATCGTGAGCGGACGCACCATGACGAGCTGGCCCTCGTTGCAGGACGATATTCGCAACGCGGGCGGCACGTGGGTGGATCAGCGCGTGGTGCGCGACGGCCATTTCATCACGAGCCGCAAGCCCGACGACCTGCCCGCGTTCAACGCGGAGCTGATCGCGAGCCTGAGTTCGGCGGCGGCGTAGATCGCGCCGCGGAAGTTCTTTCAAGCGAACCGGTAAGGAGGACGAACTCCGTATGCGTATCCAATACCCGAGCGATCCCCCGCGATTCGACGGCGCCAATCTGGTGATGCGCTTCGTGGCGGAACTGGACGGCGCGCCGCTCGACTGCGGCGTCACGGCCGAGGCGCTGGAGGACCATTTCGGCGCGGCATCGGCACTCGAAGGACCGCTGCGCGACGCGTTCGCGCGCGGGCAGGACCGCATCCGCGCGGCTTGCACGCGAGCGATCGAGCAGACGGGCGGCGCCGTGGTGTTGCACAGCGGGCATTTTCGCGTCGAGGATCAGTGAGCCCGCAGCAGCGAATCAACGCATCGACGTATCAACCCAATGCGCAAGGAGGTGTGCCATGTCTCTGATCGTCGCGAGCCGTTTCACGACGTTCGACAACGCCGAAGCGGCCATCGACAGGCTCCATAGCCACGGTTTCGTGGATGAAGACCTGTCGCTTTTCTACGTGAACCCCGGTGGCCAGCACGCCCTCTTTCCGGTGGGCGGCGACCGCAATGCCGACCCGCAGGCGCGCTGGGCGTCGCTGGGCGCTGGCGCGGGCGCGGCGGCGGGGGCAATGATCGGTCTCATGGTCGCCGTGGTGTTCTCCCTGCTGTTTCTGCGCTCGCTGATCGTGCTTGCGGTGGCCGCCGGCGTGGGCGCCTATGTGGGCACGCTGATGGGCGCGCTCTGGCAGACGCGCGGCGGCGGCCACGGCCGGCGGCCCGACATCGGCCACGACCCCGACGGCACGCCGAAGGCGCGCGAATCGGGCGTGCTCGTGGCGGTCCACGTGAGCCCCGAGACGCAGGCCGAGGCCGCCCAGGTGCTCGAGGAAGCGGGCGGCATGGAAGTCGAGCGCGCCAGCGGCCGCTGGCAGCACGGGCAATGGACCGACTTCGACCCCACCCGCACAGTCGAGCCGGTGCGCACGGAGCCCGCGCGACGCGCTCACGTAAGCGGCGCTTAACTCATAAGCGCTCACGTGACGGCATAGCGCTTCGCATCGGCGTGACGCAGCGCGAGCCCGCAGCCGGGCCGCCCGGAATCGGGCGCGATCCGGCCGTCGTGCACGCGCGGCGCGCCGTCGAACAGCATCGCCTCGATTCGCGCATGGTCATGGAACCACTCGATGTGTTCCAGGCGCTTCGCCGCGCAAGCCACATGCAAATGCAGCGCAGGCGCGCAATGCGCCGAGAGCGGCATGTGCCACGCGTCGCAGAGCGCGTCGGCCTGCAGAAAGCCGGAGATGCCGCAGCAGCGCGACGCGTCGGCCTGCAGCACGTCCACCGCATGCGTTTCGAGCAGCGCGCGAAAATCGTCGGCGGTATAGGCGTATTCGCCGGCGGCGAGCGCCATCGCAGGCGGCAACGCGGCACGCAGCGCCGCGAGACCGCGCCGGTCGTCCGATGAAACGGGCTCTTCGAACCATTGCACGCCCTGCGCATCGAACGCGGCCGCGAGCCGCTGCGCCTCCTTGAGTGCATACGCACCGTTGGCGTCGACGAACAGCCCCGCGTCGCCGATCGCGCGCCGCGCCGCTTCCACGCGCGCGGCGTCGTCGGCGGGCTGCGAGCCTACCTTCATTTTTACCCACTGGCAGCCGTCGTCTTCGATCCAGCCGCGCAACTGGCGCGCGAGCGTGTCCAGATCGTAGCTCGTGAAGCCGCCGCTGCCATAGACGGGCACGCTCTCGCGCTGCGCGCCCAGCAGCGTGACGAGCGGCACGTCGAAGACCTTGGCCTTGAGATCCCAGAGCGCGGCATCCACCGCCGAGATCGCGCAGGCCGCGCAGCCGGGCCGGCCGATATTGCGCACGGCGCGCTGCATCGCGAGATTGATGGCGCCGATATCGTGCGGGTCGTGCTGGCGGACTTCGTCGGCGAGCACGCCGGCGATGAGCGCCGCGGCGCTCGCATGCGCATAGGTGTAGCCGATGCCGGTCTTGCCGAACGCATCGATTTCCACGACCGCGAGCGTGGTGGCGCGCCATGCGATGGTGCCGTCCGCTTCGGGCGCATCGGTGGGGATCGTATAGGCCTGGGCGGCGAGGCGCGTGACGGGCGAGGGCTTCATGGCGCGCGCCTTCAAAGCAGCTTGTCGAGCGTGATAGGCAACGCGCGCACGCGTTTGCCCGTGGCGTGCCAGATCGCATTCGCGACCGCCGCGGCCACGCCCACCACGCCGATCTCGCCCACGCCCTTGACGCCGAGCGGGTTCACCACCTCGTCGTGCTCGTCGACGAACAGCACGTCGATCTCGCCGATGTCGGCATTCACGGGCACGTGGTATTCGGCGAGGTTGTGATTCATGACGCGGCCGAGCGTGTGATCGAACTGCGCGTGCTCGTGCAGCGCCATGCCGATGCCCCAGACCACGCCGCCCGCGATCTGGTTCGCCGCCGTCTTGGGGTTGACGATGCGCCCGGCGGCCACCGCGCTCACCACGCGCGCGACGCGGACCTGGCCGAGCGATTCGTCGACGCGCACTTCGGCGAACACGGCCGAATGCGTCGCCAGCGAGTAGCGCTCGCGCACGGCGTCGGGCTTGAGCGTGACCGTTTCTTCCAGCGTCTTCAGGCCCGCGCGGGCGAGCAGGTCGGCGATGGCGACGCGCATCGAGCCATCGATACCCTCGGCACCATTGGTATCCGCGGAACCGCCGCCGCGCACACGCACCTCGCCGTGCTCGATCGCGAGCGCCTCGCCCAGCGTCGCGGCGTCGAGGTTCGCGAATCCCACGCCGCCGTGCTCGACCAGCAATTGCGCGAGCCGCGCGCGCAACTGCTCGCACGCGAGCGACGCGGCGCTGCCCACCGACGCCACCGTCCACGAGCCGCCTTCGATGGGCGCGTTCGGCAGCGACGTGTCGCCGAGCGTGAAGCGCACGTCCTCGATCGGCATGTGCAGGACGCCGGCGGCGATCTGCGAGATCGCGGTATAGGTGCCGGTGCCGATATCGGACGTGCCGCTCGCGAGCGCGAGCAGGCCGTCCGCGTCCAGCGTGGCGCGCACGGTGGCCTCGTTTTGCAGGGCGTCCCACATGCCCGTGGCCATGCCATAGCCTACGAGCTCGTGGCCGTCGCGCATCGAGCGCGGCGCGGCGATACGCGCGCCCCAGCCGAAGCGTTCCGCGCCCTGCGCATAGCAGTCGAGCAGCGCCTTGCTCGAAAAAGGCCGCTTTTTCTCGGGGTCTTCGGTCGAGTAATTGCGGATGCGCAGTTCGAGCGGGTCCATGCCGAGCGCGACGGCAAGCTCGTCCATCGCGCATTCGAGCGCGAAAATGCCTTGCGCGGCGCCGGGCGCGCGCATGTCGAGCGGCGTATAGACATCGAGGCGCCCGAGCTTGTAGCCGAGCTGCACGTTTTCGGCGCGATAGAGCTGGCCGGCCCAGTTCACGACCACGTCCGTGAAATCTTCGAACTGCGAAGTTTCGCCGACGGCTTCGTGAACGATGGCCTCCAGCCGCCCGTCGCGACGCGCGCCGAGCGCGACGTGCTGGACCGAGGCGGGCCGGTGGCCGAAGGTGAACATCTGTGCGCGCGTGAGCGAGACGCGCACCGGGCGGCGCAAGCCGCGCGCGGCCATCATGGCGAGCGGCAGATGATACTGGGGCCGCAAGCCCGAGCCGAACGCGCCGCCCACGAAGGGCGAGACCACGCGCACGCGGTCCTGCGTGAGGCCGAACACCTTCATCAGATATTGCTGCGTGTTGCGCACGCCCTGGGTCTTTTCGTAGACGGTGTAGCGGCCGTCGGCCGAAGGCACGACCGTGCAGCCGTGCGTCTCCATCGGCTGGTGGTACTCCACGGGCGTGGAGTAGAACGCGTCGGTGCTGGCAGCGGCGCGCGCGAGCACCTCATAGGCGTCGCCGCGCGGCGCGGGCGGCGGCTCGAAGCCGCCTTTCTCCAGCGAGGGCATGACCGCGTCCTGGAGCACGCGATCGAGATCGGTCTGATGGGGCTCGCTGCGGTAGCGCACGCGCACGAGCGACGCGGCATACCCGGCAAGCTCCGGCGTTTCGGCCACCACGAGCGCGACGGGCTGGCCCGCGTAGCGAATGCGCGCGTCGCCGAGCGGACGGAACGGCGTGCCGCCCGGCGCGATCTGGTCCTTCCAGGCGGCATCGTCTTCGGCCAGCGCGGGGCGGTTCTCGTGCGTCATGACCAGCAGCACGCCGGGCAGCGCCTGCGCGGCGGAGGCGTCGATGGCGACGATCTCCCCGCGTGCGATCGGCGCGTTCACCACCATGCCATGCACGAGCCCGGGGGCCGGGAATTCGGCTGCGTAACGCGCGGCGCCGGTGACCTTGCTGCGGCCGTCCACGCGCGACAGTGGCGCGCCGATGCGCGCCCCGGTTGCTGCCGAGCGTGACGATGATTGCGTTGGCGCTGCGGATGTCGTCGTTGCGGGCGCGCCCGCATGGCGGGATTCGGCGGCGGTGCTCATGCTTCGTTCTCCTCGGCGTCCTGCGCCGGTTGGGGCGCGAGCGCCCGCTCGAAGGCGCGCACGATCGCGCGGCGGGCGAGCTCGACCTTGAAGGCGTTGCCCGGGCGCGGGTCGGCGCGCGCCACGATGGTATCGGCGAAACGCGCATGCGCATGCGTATCGTCCGCCGCGCAGCCAATCAGTTGCGCCTCCGCTTCGCGGTCGCGCCACGGCTTGTGCGCAACGCCGCCCAGCGCGCAGCCGAGCGCGCGTATCGCGCCGTCCTCCACATGCAGGCCCAATGCTACGGAAACCAAAGCAAAGGCATACGACTGGCGATCGCGCACTTTCAGATACGTGCTGTGCCGCGCATAGCCTTCAATGGGCAGCTCGATGGCGGTGATGAGCGCTTCCGGATCGAGCGCGGTCTCGCGATGCGGCGTCTGTCCGGGCAGACGGTGCAGCGAGTCGAACGGCAGCGTGCGCGCGCCCTGGCGTCCCGCGACGTGGACGCTCGCATCGAGCGCCGCCAGCGCGACGCACATATCGGACGGATGCGTCGCGATGCAGTGCTCGCTCGCGCCGAAGATCGCGTGCATGCGGTTCACGCCATCGAGCGCGGCGCAGCCCGAGCCGGGGGCGCGCTTGTTGCAACTCGTGGCGGGATCGTAGAAGTACAGGCAGCGGGTGCGCTGGAGCAGATTGCCGCCGAGCGTCGCCGCATTGCGGATCTGTGCCGAGGCGCCCGCGAGTATCGCCTGCGCGAGCATCGGGTAGCGCTCGCGCACGCGCGCGTCCCACGCGAGCGCGCTGTTGCTGACGAGCGCGCCGATGCGCAGGCCGCCGTCCGGCGTCGGCTCGATATCGCGCAGCGGCAGCCGCGAAATGTCGATGAGGGCCGCGGGCCGCATGACGTTCTCGCGCATCAGATCGACGAGATTGGTGCCGCCCGCGAGGAACTGGGCATCGTCCATCACGGTGTGCAGACGCACCGCCTCGGCCACGCTCGTCGCGCGCATCCAGGAAAAGCGGTTCATGGCGCGTCCTCCTCGCCGGCGGCGCCGTCTTGAGTGCGGCGCACGGCCTCGACCGCATTGGTGATGTTCACGTACGCACCGCAGCGGCACAGGTTGCCGCTCATCTGCTCGCGCACGTCGTCGCGGCAGTGGGCGTGATTTTCCGCGAGCAGACCCACCGCGGAGCAGATCTGGCCCGGCGTGCAGTAGCCGCACTGGAACGCGTCGTGATCGACGAAGGCCTGCTGCACGGGATGCAGCGTCTCGCCTTGCGCGAGGCCCTCCACGGTCGTGATGGCGGCGCCGTCGTGCGCCACGGCGAGCGCGAGGCACGCATTGATGCGCACGCCGTCCACGAGCACCGTGCAGGCGCCGCACTGGCCGTGGTCGCAGCCTTTCTTGGTGCCGGTCAGAAGGAAGCGCTCGCGCAGCAGATCGAGCAGGCTGATCCACGGCTCCAGTGTCAAGGTGTGGCGCACGCCGTTAATCGTCAGGACGATGGCGACCGTGTCGGGGGCCGTAGAAGGTGCCGCGGAAGATGCAGCGGAATGGGCGCTGTCGTGCGTTTGGTGCGTGCGGTGCGTTCGATGGCGGGTGGCGGTGTGCATGGCGGCCTCGTTGCGGCCCGCTTCGAGGACGGGCCGGTTGCAGGGGTTCGGGACTTTGGGACATTGCGCGGCGGGCGGCCCGCGCACCTACCTCCGGAGTGAGCAACGGGCTTGCCCGCCCGGCGCCACGCGCGGGAAAAAGCCATCGACCAGCATCGACAAGCAGCGGGAACGCGGCTTGCCTGCGCGCCGGGCAACGGGCCATGCGCCACGCAGCGGTACATCGCTTGCGGCGCATACAGATCCACCCGAAAGGACCCACCAGGACCCACAAGGAGCCACCCATGCCACATCGTAAGTCCTCCCACGGCCAGCAGGCGCCCGCCGACGCGAAGTCCCGGCAACTCGAATCATTCCGCTCGCGCGCGCAGGGCGAGGCGTTGCGCACGAACCAGGGCGTGAAGATCGCCGATAACCAGAACACCTTGCGCGCGGGCCCGCGCGGCCCCTCGCTGCTCGAAGACTTCATCATGCGCGAGAAGATCACGCACTTCGACCACGAGCGCATTCCCGAGCGCATCGTGCACGCGCGCGGCTCGGCGGCCCACGGGATCTTTCAGGTCTACGAATCGCAGGCCGAGCTCACGCGCGCCGCGTTCCTCCAGGACCCCGCCAAAACCACGCCGGTCTACGTGCGCTTTTCGACAGTGCAAGGACCGCGCGGCTCCGCCGACACCGTGCGCGACGTGCGCGGCTTCGCGACGAAGTTCTACACGGAGGAAGGCAATTTCGACCTGGTGGGCAACAACATGCCGGTCTTCTTCATTCAGGACGCGATCAAGTTTCCCGACTTCGTCCACGCCGTGAAGCCCGAAGCGCCCGACGAAATGCCCACGGGCGGGACCGCGCACGACACCTTCTGGGACTTCGTCTCGCTCGTGCCGGAAAGCGCGCATATGGTCATCTGGGCCATGTCCGACCGCGCGATCCCGAAGAGCCTGCGCACGATGGAAGGCTTCGGCGTGCATACGTTCCGGCTCATCAACGCGCAGGGGAAAGCGCGCTTCATCAAATGGCACTGGCGCCCGGTGCTGGGGTCGTACTCGCTCGTCTGGGACGAGGCGCAGAAGATCGCGGGCAAGGACCCCGATTTTCATCGGCGCGATTTGTGGGAGGCCATCGAGCGCGGCGACTATCCCGAGTTCGAGCTGGGCGTGCAGGTGATCGAGGAGGCCGACGAGCACAAGTTCGGCTTCGACCTGCTCGACCCCACGAAGCTCGTGCCCGAAGAACTCGTGCCCGTGAAGCTGATCGGCAAGATGACGCTGAACCGCAATCCCGACAACTTCTTTGCCGAGACCGAGCAGGTGGCGTTTCACCCGGGCCATATCGTGCCCGGCATCGACTTCACGAACGACCCGCTATTGCAGGGGCGTTTGTTCTCTTATACCGATACGCAGATCAGCCGCCTCGGCGGCCCCAATTTCCACGAGATCCCGATCAACCGGCCCGTGTGCCCGTTCCAGAACAATCAGCGCGACGCGATGCACCGGCAGACGATTGCGGTCGGGCAGGCATCGTATGAGCCGAATTCGGTGAGCGAAGGCTGGCCCAAGGAAACGAAGCCCGACGCGGGCGGCTTCGAGAGCTACGCGGAACGCGTGGACGGCACGAAGATCCGCGTGCGCAGCGAATCGTTCGCCGATCACTTCTCGCAGGCGACGATGTTCTACCGGAGCATGTCCGCGCCCGAGCAGGCCCATATCGCGGCGGCGTACACGTTCGAGCTCGGCAAGGTCACGAAGCCGGCCATACGCGAGCGCACCGTCAACGAGATACTCGCGAACATCGACGCCGATCTGGCCGCAACCGTCGCGCAGGCGCTGGGGCTGCCCGCGCCGAAGGCGGGCAGCAAGCCGGGCAAGCCGCAGCCGGCCGACTCGCCGGCGCTGAGCCTGCTCAACCGCGTGAAGCCGGGCATCGCGACGCGCAAGATCGCGCTCCTGAGCGCGCCCGGCGGCGATGGCGCGATGATCCGGCAACTGCGCGATGCGTTCGCGAAGGAGGGCGCGAGTGCGTTGCTCGTGGCCCCGACGCTCGAAGCGATCGACGGGCTCGTGCCTGATGCGACCATCGCGGGCATGCCCTCGGTGATGTTCGACGCGGTGTTCGTGCCCGGCGGCGAAGAGGCCGCGCAGACGCTCGTGCAATCGGGCGACGCGCGCCATTTTGTGAGCGAGGCGTTCAAGCACCTGAAGGCGATAGGCGCGGTGGATACGGGGCGCTTGCTGCTGAGCGCGGCGCATTTGCCGGACCCTGCCGATGGGGTGGCGCATGGGGATGTGGCTGATGTCGCGAACGTGCTCAGGGCGTTTATTGATGCGGCGGGACAGCATCGTGTGTGGTCGCGGGCGGCGCAGGCGGAGGGGGTGGGGGCGTGAGGGAGGTGTGCCGCCGTGGGCCGGGTGAGTGCTTCTTTGCGCACGGCGCGCCTCAGCGCGCGCCGACCGAAGCCCCCGACGCCGAAGCAGCACCCCACCCCCCACCCAGCGCCTTATACAGCGAAACCAGATCGGTACAAACCTGCAACCGTCCTTGCTGCGCGTTTTGCTGCGCCGTGCTCAGTTGCCGCTCGGCATCAAGCACGTCAATGAACGAAACGATGCCCTTGCGATAGCTGTCGCGCGCGAGCCCATACGCCTGCCGCTGCGCGTCCGCGCTCTCGTCGAGCGAGGCGAGGCGCGCCTGATCGGTGCGATAGACCACGAGCGCGTTGTTCACGTCGCGCAGCGCGACGAGCACCGTCTTGCGATAGTTCAGCGCCGCTTCGGTCTGCTGCAGCTTCGAAAGGCGCAGATTCGAAATCAGCGCGCCGCCCTGGAAAATCGGCAGCGAGACGCTCGGCCCCCACGACCAGAACAGGCTCGCCCAATGCGCGAGATCGTGCGGCGTGGTCGCGCGCGTGCCCGCTTGCGCGGTGAGCGAGATGTCGGGGTAGAACTGCGCCACAGCGACGCCCACGTCGGCCGTCGCGGCATGGAGCGTCGCCTCGGCGCGGCGGATATCGGGCCGCCGGCGCGCGAGCGTGGCGGGCAGGCCAACGGGCACGTCCGGCGGCGTGGCAGGCAGCGCGGCGGGCGGCGCGCCGGGCGGAACCAGTTCGGCATCGAGCGCGCCGGGCGCGTCGCCGGTGAGCATCGCGAGCGCGTTGAGCGACTGTGCGATCTGCTGGTCGTATTGCGGCAGCAGCGCCTCGGTTTGCGCGCGCTGCGCCTGGGCGCGCTCGACGTCGAGCCGGCTTTCCAGCCCATGCGCCGAGGCGTTCTGCGCAAGCTCGACCACTTCGCGCTGCTGCGCGATCAGCGCTTCGGCGATGGCGCGCAGCGTCTGCGCGCCGCGCAACTGCAGATAGGTTTCGGCCACCTCGGCTTCGAGCGAGACCTGCGCGTCGTGCTGCGATTCCTCGGCCGCCTCGGCCTGCGCGTTCGCGGCCTCCACCGAGCGGCGCACGCGGCCGAACAGGTCGAGCTCCCACGAGGCATCGAAGCCGGCCTGCCACAAGTTGATGGGCGCGGTGAGTTGATCGAGCGCGTGTTGTGCGCCGCGCTCGACGGCCGCGCCCGAGCCCGGTGCGATCCGGTTCACGGGCGAGTCCGGCGCGCCGAGCGAATCCACTTGCTGATAGACGCCGGCCGATTCGAGAAAGCCTTTCGCGCCCAGTTGCTCGCGTTCGTAGCTCGCGGTCGCGCGCACGTTGGGCAGGCCTTGCGCCGCGGCTTGCTGCGTTTGCTCGCGCGCCTCGGCAATGCGCACGACCGCGATGCGCAAGTCGGGGTTGCCGCGCAAGGCCTGGTCGATCAGCGCGTCGAGTGTCGGGTCGCCGAAGCTGTGCCACCATGCCGGATCGGGGTCCGATTCGACCGATGGATTCGATGTTTTGTTATCCTTACCAACTTGCGTCTGCATCGCGTGCCAGTCCGCCGGGACCTGCGGTTGCGGCGGCTTGAAATCGGGGCCCACGGTGCAGGCGCTCAGCGCGACCGCAAGCGTGACAGTGAGCACCGAAGCCTTACGAAACGCCCTCTGCGGCAGCGAGCAGAACACGTTCATCTCAATGCCCTCCCGACGCCTTCGCGGGCGAGAAGAACAGCGCGAGCGGCGCGAACGCTGCGCAGAAGCACGCGAGCAGACCGAACACGTCGATATAGGCCAGGATCGTTGCCTGAGAAACGAAGGTTTCGTAGAGATGACCGGTCGCCGTCTGCATGGCCTGCGCGAGCGGCACGCCGCTTTGCTCCATGATGGTCTGCGCGTTGCGCGCGAGCGTGTCCTGGTAGTTCTGCGAGAGCGGCGAGAGATGCCCGCTCAGGTGCGCCATCCACGCCTGCGAGCGCTCGCGGATCAGCGCCGTGGAAAGCGAAATGCCGATCGAGCCGGCCACGTTGCGGAACATCGTGAAGAGCGCGGACGCGTCGTTGTTGAGTTCCTTGGGCACGGTGAGGTAGGCGAGCGTGGTGATCGGCACGAACAGGAAGCCGATCGCGATCGACTGCGCGCTGCGCAGCTTCACGAGCGTCGTGTAGTCGATATCGGGGGTCAGCGTGCGCGCGTAGATGAGCGCGGCGGCGAGCAGCACGAAGCCGGTGAGCACGAGCAGGCGCGTCTGCACGTGCGGCATCAGGCGGCTGATGAGCGGAATCTCCATCGTGATGAGCAGCGCGCCCGGCGAGAGCACGAGTCCCGCGAGCGTGGCCGTGTAGCCGAGCTGCTGCTGGGCCAGTTGCGGCATGATCACGGCGCTGCCGTAAAGCACGGTCGCGAACGCGGCGATCGTCGCGCAGCCCAGTGCGAAGTTGCGGTCACGCAGGCAGCGCGGGTCCACCACGGGATGCTTTGCGTAGATTAGTCTGAACACGGCGCCGACGATGCCGAGCACCGCGAGCACCGCGAACGTGACGATGAACGGCGAGCCGAACCAGTCGTCGTCTTCGCCGCGATCGAGCATGACCTGGAGGCAGCCCAAGCCCACGGCGATCAGCGCGATGCCCGGAAAATCCACCTGGCGCCAGTTCACGCGCTGGCGCGATTCGCGCTTGACCCACGGCGGATCTTCCACGAGCTGGAACACGGCGAGCGTGGTCAGCACGCCCACGGGCACGTTGAGCAGGAACACCCAGCGCCACGTGAAGTTGTCGGTGATCCAGCCGCCCAGCGTAGGCCCGAGCACGGGCGCGACCACGATCGCCACAGCCGAGATCGAGAACGCGCGGCCTCGCTGGGAGGGCTCGAAGGTGTCCAGAATGATCGACTGCTGGTTCGGCTGCAGGCCACCGCCGAAGAAGCCTTGCAGCACGCGAAACACCACGAGCTGGCCAAGGCTCGTGGCCACGCCGCACAGGAACGAGCAAACCGTGAATGCGGCAATGCACACCATGAAGTAACGCTTGCGCCCGAGCACGCGGCCGAAGAACGCCGAGATCGGCAGCACGATGCCATTGGCGACGAGATACGACGTGAGCACCCAGGTGGCCTCGTCATAGCTCGCGGACATGGTGCCCGCGATATGCGGCAGCGCGACGTTCACGATGGTGGTGTCGAGCACCTCCATGAACGCCGCGAGCGTGACCGCGATCGCGATCATCCACGGGTTGCCGCTGGGGCGCCAGCGCTGCTGCTGCGAGTCGCTCATGGCGAGTGCGCTCCGCCATGCGCCAATGCCAGGGATTGCCAGGTATTCAAACGAAGGCCTCCGATCTTCAGTGGCTAAGATAGACGGTGGGCTCGACCGAAATCCCGAGCGGCAAGGGCCGGTTATTGGGCAGGCCGCTGTCGATCACGATCTTGACCGGCACGCGCTGCACGATCTTCACGAAGTTTCCGGTCGCGTTCTCGGCGGGAAACGCGGAAAAGCGCGAGCCGCTGCCTAGCTGAACGCTGTCCACGTGGCCGCGCAAATCGAGCTTCGGATAGGCGTCCACGCTGATCTTCACCTTGTCGCCGGGCCGCATGCGCGTGAGCTGCGACTCCTTGAAGTTGGCCGTGATCCACATTTGCGGCGTGACGATCGAGAACAGCGCGGTGCCCGCCTGCAGGAAGCTGCCGAGCTGCACGTTGCGGCGCGTGACCCAGCCGTCCGAGGGCGCGCGCAGATCGCACCAGGCGAGGTTGAGCTGGGCCGTCGCGAGCTGCGCCTCGGCGGCATCGACCTGCTCGCGGCGCTCCTCCACGGCAGCAACGGCCTGGCGGATCTGCTGCGGCGCGAGGCGCGCGGTCCGCAACTGCGCCTGCGCGCTCATGACGTTGGCGTGCATGGTGCGCTGCTGGGCCGTGGCGGCGTCGATGTTCTGCTGCGTGGTCGCGCGCGGGTCCACCGTGCTCTGGCGCGCGTAGTCGGCTTGCGCGCGCGCGAAGTTCGCATCGGCCGTTTCGATCTGCGCGCGCGCCTCGTCGTACTGCGCCGGATACTGCACGCGCGCGATGTCGAGCTGCGCCTGCGCGGCCAGCAACTGCGCCTGGGCGAGGCCCAGTTGCGCGCGCGCCTGATCGACCTGGGCCGCGTAATCGCGAGGATCGATCTCCACCATCAGGTCGCCTTTGTGGACGAACACGTTGTCGTCGATCTTGAGCTGCGTGACGTAGCCCGATACTTTCGGCGCGATGGAGATGGCGTTGCCGTCGGTGTAGGCGTCGTCGGTGCCGACCTGGTTGCGCGTGGCGAACCACCAGATGAACGCACCCAAAGCGATCAGCACAATCACGATTCCCAGCATGATCAGCGGCTTCTTGCTGCGGTGCTTGCGCGGTGCTTTCTTGCCGTTATCGTCCTTGCCGTTGTGGGCGCCGTCCTGGCCCTTCGTTGGGGCGCCGCGGCGCGGCTTGCCTTTGTGCGCGCGCGACCATGCGCTCACGCCGTCCGGTGCTGCGTGTTCAGCCATGCGCGTCTCCCGCGGCATGTGTCGAGTGGGGAGGGAAGGAACAGGAAGTCATGGGTGCCCGAATCCAACACGTTCCGGCAACGAGCCGAAGCCCTCGCCTCGCAAATCCTGTGCCCATGAGCATGCTTATGAATGCGTTGTTAGCGATCTGTAGCCCTGCTCGCCCAGCCGATGCCAGGCGCGAAGCTTGCGCGACGACGCTCGTTCGGACATCTATCGGGAGAGGGAGAAATGGCGACGACCACGGTCAGCGACTTCATCGTCGAACGTCTGCACGAGTGGGGGGTGCGACGCATCTTCGGCTATCCGGGTGATGGCATCAACGGCGTGTTTGGCGCGCTGCGGCGCGCCGGCGACAAGATCGGCTTCGTGCAGGCGCGTCACGAGGAAATGGCGGCCTTCATGGCGAGCGCGCACGCAAAATTCACGGGCGAGCTGGGCGTGTGCATCGCCACCTCCGGGCCCGGCGCCTCGCACCTGCTCACGGGGCTCTACGACGCGCGGCTCGATCACATGCCGGTGCTCGCGATTGTGGGCCAGCAGGCGCGCGCGGCGCTCGGCGCGCACTATCAGCAGGAGCTCGATCTGGTCTCGATGTTCAAGGACGTGGCCGGCGCCTACGTGCAGCAGGCGAGCGTGCCCGCGCAGGTGCGCCACGTGGTGGACCGCGCGGTGCGCATCGCGCTCGCGCGCCGCACGGTCACGGCCATCGTGCTGCCCAACGACTTGCAGGAGCTCGAATACGAAGCGCCCGCGCGCAAGCATGGCACCGCGCATTCGGGCGTGGGCTACGCGGCGCCCGAGATCGTGCCGCACGAGAAGGACCTCAAGCGCGCGGCCGACGTGCTCAACGCGGGACATCGCGTGGCGATCCTCGTGGGCGCGGGCGCGCTCGGCGCCACCGACGAAGTCATCGCCGTGGCCGAGCGGCTCCATGCGGGCGTGGCCAAGGCGCTGCTCGGCAAGGCCGTGCTGCCCGACGATCTGCCGTGGGTCACGGGCTCGATCGGCCTGCTGGGCACCAAGCCCACCGACGAGATGATGTCCGCCTGCGATACGCTGCTGATGATCGGCTCGGGCTTTCCGTATTCCGAGTTCCTGCCGAAGGAAGGCGACGCGCGCGCGGTACAGATCGACATCGACGCGGGCATGCTGAGCCTGCGCTATCCGATGGAGGTGAGCCTCCAGGGCGACAGCGCGGCCACCTTGCGCGCGCTGCTGCCGCTGCTCGAACAAAAGCGTGCGCAGAGCTGGCGCGATCGCATCGTGCATGCGGGCGAGCGCTGGCAGCGCGTGCTCGAGGAGCGCGCGCTCGCGAAGACGGGCGGCAAGGTCAATCCGCAGCGCGTGGTGACCGAGCTCTCGTCGCGCCTGCCCGATGGCGCGATCGTCACGAGCGACTCGGGCTCGTGCGCCAACTGGTATGCGCGCGACCTCAAGATCCGGCGCGGCATGATGTGCTCGCTTTCGGGCGGCCTGGCGTCGATGGGCGCGGCGGTGCCTTATGCGATCGCGGCCAAGCTCGCGTATGCGCAACGTCCCGTGATCGCGCTCGTGGGCGACGGCGCGATGCAGATGAACAACATGGCCGAGCTCATCACCGTCGCGAAGTATTGGCGCGACTGGGCCGACCCGCGCTGGATCTGCGCGGTGTTCAACAACGAGGACCTGAACCAGGTCACGTGGGAGCAGCGCGTGATGATGGGCGATCCGAAATTCGAGGCCTCGCAGGATATTCCGAACGTGCCGTATCACCGCTTTGCGGAGCTGCTGGGGCTCACGGGCATCTATGTCGACGACCCCGAGCAGCTAGGCGCTGCATGGGAGCAGGCGCTCGAGGCGCAGCGGCCCGTGGTGCTCGAAGTGAAGACCGACCCCGAGGTGCCCCCGCTGCCGCCGCACGTGACGCTGGACCAGGCGCGCCACTTCGCGCGTGCGCTGATGGAAGGCGACCCCGCCGAGGGCGGCATGATTGCGAATACCGCGCGCCAGGTGGTGGCGACGGTCATGCCGGGGAAGAAGCACTGAGCGCGATCGAGCGTGACTGAGTGTGATTGAGCCGATGCGTGCCCCTCAGGGCGCGCGCCGGCTCATGCAGCGCTGCACGCATGCGCCGACCACGAAGCCCGCGGCCAGCGCGCTATAGACGCCCAGCATCGAGCGCTGGCTTAGATGGACTTCGAAGCCGGGCGTAAAGCGTTTGGGCACGACGTGGTAATCGACGCACCAGGCCGCGGCCGAGATCGCGGCGGCGGCAGCGGCGTCGTTGCTCAACGAGGACACTGCACTTGCCGTGGTCGTAGTGCTCGTCGCACGTTTGGCGCGCAGCGCTTCGAACGCCGTCGCCCAGAAAATCGATGCACACGTGTGGATGACGAAACCCGTTAGCGTATGGCGCACGCTCACGCGCGTGGCGCGCGGGGCTTCGCGTGGCCAGATCGCGTGCGTAACGGCATTCATGGGCGCGGCGCGCGTGGTGCCTTCGGCGCGGGCGCCTTGTGCGGCCGCAGCCGCCGACGCGAGCGCGGCCGCGCTGCCGGAGACGAGCGCGCGCGGCAACAGGCGGCGCCAGGACGGAATGTCTGCAAGCGGGTTCATCATCGGTGCGGTATCCAGTTTTCAGTTAAGTCGCAGCACGAGCTGCGTTTTCTGAGGGAGACGCACGATGCGTTCCATGCTTCCAACTCGCACACACATGCCGCAGTCATGGCGTCATGTTCCCCATTTCAAGCGTTACACGTAATTGCTGCATGCCGGGAAATGGCGATCCGGCGTAGCGATTCTGTACTCCGAAGCATTGGCGCGGGATGGCGGCTCATACTCGCTCGGGGGCGATGAAGGCGAGGGCTGCAATGTGTGCAGCGCAACGAAGGCAATGAGCGCGACCTCCATCGCGACGCGAACGAAGCGATGAACAGGCGCGCGCGATGCATCACTCCACAATGCCGAAGGGCGCCGTGACGAATCTAACGCGCGGCGGCGCTCGATCGCGCGCTGGCGGGCGTGTGCGTGAATGCCGTGTGCCCTTCGCTCACGCGCACCGATCTCACGGCGGACATGCGGTTAGCGGCGCAACGCGGTTTTCGTTTACGCGGTGCGTCGGATTATCGAGGCATCGACACAGGAGGACATCATGAACAGCACGCTGGATCCCGACAACGAGCCGACGCAACAACCCGCCGCGCCGGGCCACGACACCGAGTCGCTGGGCCCTGGCGATTCATCCGATTCGGGCAGCGACAGCGTGGGTGCGAAGCGCCACGACTTCGACCGCGACACGGAGCTCGATAACCACGCGCTCGAAGCTGGCTCTGACGAGGCGCACAGCGACACCGACAGCCACGGCACCGGCGAGCGCGCTTCCGCCGATGGCGACGAGACGCTGCGCCCCGGCGGCGACGTGCTGCCCGACGAGATCGAGGGCGGAGACGAAGGCGCGGTGGGCAACGAGATTGAAAGCGAGGACGAAGGCGAAGCAGTGGATGAGGATGCGGACGAAGGCGAAGCAGTGGATGAGGATGCGGACGAAGGCGAGAACGAGCCCTGACGCGGGGCGTGCGCTGCGCTGCGCGAAACGGGCGCGCGATGCCCGTTCAACGCAGTGACAGCGCCCCTTAACCGCAGTGCCTCCTCACCGCTCGGTAGACCACGACGCATCGTCATGCAGACGCGCAACGAGCGCGGAGAGCGCGCCTTCAACGCCATCGTCGTTGGGGCTCGCTTGCCAGCGCACTTCGAACGAAGTGTTGAGGCGTCCGTGCGGCACGCCTTCGCCCTCCGCGCGCGCTGCGCCCAGCGGCAGAATCCGGCAGCGGCGCCCGCGCAGCGCTTCGTCGACCAGTTTGCGCGCATCGTCGTCGGCATCGTGGCCCAACGTGATATAGGCGCGGCGCCCGCGCGGCACCCGCTGCTCGACGTGCTCGAGTGTCTCCAGCACGATCATGCCGAGCACCGTACCCGCGAGCGCGAGCGTGTATTGGCCCCCGCCCGCACAGAGCCCGAGCACCGTGACGTACCACATCGTGGCCGCCGTGGTGACGCCTTGCACGAGACCATCCTTGCGCAGAATCGAGCCCGCGCCGATGAAGCCCATGCCGGACAGAATGCCGAGCGGCAGCCGCATCAGGTCGAGCACGACGAAGGAATCCTGAGCTTTGCCGTGCTGGATCAGGAGCACGTTCACCTGAAGCATCGCGAGACAGGCCGCGAGGCAGACGAGCAAGGTCGTGCGCAGTCCGGCGGCGTTGCCGGCGCCGCCGCGATTCAAACCGATCAGCGCGCCCGCGACGACGGCCACGGCGAGCCGGCCGACGAGGTCGGGCCAGGCGAGCGCGAGCGGCATGGGGTTCATCGGCGGGGCTCCGCGTAGCGCGCAGCCGCACGCGACGCGCGCACGTCGCGCGGTGGAACGGGCGCGCGGGCATGGAGCGTGTAGCGCAGGATTGGCTCAACTGGCGTGCTGGACATGACCAGCCTCCTCGGGGATCGGCGGTGAGCGGGGCATGAAGGCCGTGCAGCAAGGTTTGTGCCGCCCGTGGGGATCATTTGCGGTAAGCAATGCGCGATGGCGCGCGAGCGGGGCCAGCGGCGCGGCATGGTTCAGTCCAGTCGGGCCAACACGGCCACCCCGCCACAGGGCAACGGGGCGGGCGTCGGCAGCAGCGGCGAGTCGCAGTAGGTCAGCAGTAGATCCGCAGGCCGGGCGGCGCCTTGTCGCTCCGCCCCGAGCCTGGTTCATGCAAGGTTCAAACTGGCCTCGCAGATGCCGAGGCACCAGCGCGCAGTCTTTTCATTCGTACCGGCGTTGATGAACACGCGCAGGATCTCGTCCGCGCTCCAATGGGCCCGGTAGCGCCCGTACAGGGTCCGCACGCATTTGAATTTTCGGAGATCGCAGTAATTCAGGAGCAAGGACACGCTTTTCAGCGAGGTCAGCGTCGATAAGTCCATCGTCTCGATGAGGTCGATCATCGAGGGGTCGTCGATATGGCGCCACAGGTTGTGTACGCCGTGAAAGCCGAAGGTCGGACGAACCGGGAACGCGTACTCGTATGAAAAGCGATCGGCGATTTCGGCGGGCGCGAAGCGGATGCCGTGGTCCATCTCGAGCGCCGGCCGCCACCGGTCGCAAATCATGACGTCTTCGATGGAGTCCGAACCAACGGCGAATCGCTCGTGCACAAGGGCCTTGAGCAGTCTCGCCGAACGCAGCGAGAAGCCGCCGTTGCCGACGTCCATGCCTTGCGGGGCGTGTGGCCAGCGCGCGCCGATATAGTCGTATTGCCGGAATTCATCGGTCCACTGCGTGGCGTCCACCACGTAGCCGTCCCACTGGACCACGAGCACCCACGGCGTGGCGACGTGCTTCACCAGTTCCTTGAGCACGAAGTCCGAGTATTCATGTAACGAGCGCAGTGCGGCGATCTGCACGGTGCGTGCGCGCGTCAGCACGGCTTGGTGTGAAAAAAGTATCGCGTCGCCGAAACGGCATTGCAACATCGAGATATCCAGCGCGCGCGCGGCAAGCAGGGGATTAACCGTATCGATCGCGCACAGGGTCACGTCAGTCAAATCGATGAGTGGGCTTTTATGCATGGTGGATCGCTCGTGCGAGTGCTTCGATTCTTGTTTTACGGGCATTGAGGCGGGGCCCGTGCCAGGCTCAATTTAGCCCACATCTCAAAAGTACCCGTCGGCTCCGTGGCACGTATCGCGAGACGTACCGAATCGATAACCGGCACAACGCGGCCCGACGCTACTGATGAATCGCCGCGCGCAGCCGCGTCACGTCGGCGGGCGCGATCGGCGCAGCATTATTGCCCCACGCGCCGCGCACGAAGCTCACGACCTGGGCGATCTCGCTGTCCGTGAGCTTCGTGTGGAAGCCGGGCATCTTGCGCGGCACGCCGCCGCCGGCGGTCTGCGGGCTCGCGCTGCCTTCGACGACGAGGCGCAGCACGCTCGTCGGGTCCGCCGATAGCGTCAGCGTGCTGCCCGCGAGCGGCGGCGCCTTGTCGGGCGTGCCGCGTCCATCGGCCCCATGACATTTCGCGCAGTACGCGAGATAGACGCCCGCGCCGGGCCGCTCGGGCGTGCCGCCCTGCAAGACCTGCTGGGTCGCGGCACGCGCCGCCGCCGAATCGGCATAGGCGCCGTTACCTGCGTGCGCGCGCAACGATTTCAGATAGACGGCGATGGCCTCCAGATCGTCGTCGCTCAGATACTGCGTGCTCGCGCCCACCACGGGCGCCATCGCGCCGAACGCATAGGCGCGCGCGTTGTGGCCGTTGCGCAGGAACGCGGCGATGTCGTCGACGCTCCAGCGCCCGAGGCCGCTGCCCGGATCGCCCGTGAGATTCGGCGCGTACCAGTGGTCGGTCACGCCGCCCGTGAGGTAGAGCGGGCTGTGCTCGTCGTAGCCCATTTCGTTGTAGGCGGGCCCGCGCGGCGTGTGGCAGGCGCCGCAGTGGCCGAGCCCCTGCACGAGCCACGCGCCGCGATTCCATTGCGCCGAGCGCTCGGGGTTGATCTCGTAGGCGCTGTGGCGCGAGAACAGCAGGCGCCAGAACGTGAGCACCCAGCGCTGATTGAACGGGAACGGCAGCCGCGTTTGCGGTACTTCGTTCGGAACCGGCGCGACGCCGTACATGAAGTACTGATAGAGCGCGTTCACGTCCTGGGCGTGGAGCGTCGCGAACGAGGGGTAGGGCATCGCGGGATACAGCCGCTTGCCGCCGGGCGCGACGCCGCGCTGCAGCGCCGCCGCGAATTGCGCGGGCGTATAGCGCCCGATGCCATGCACGGGGTCCGGCGTGATGTTGCTCGCGTAGATCGGACCGAACGGCGAGTTCACGGCTTCGCCGCCCGCGAACGGCTCGTGTTTCGCGGAGTCGTGGCACGAGGCGCAGTCGCCGGCTTTGGCAAGCTGCTCGCCGCGCGCGATCTGGGCCGCGTCGGGCGGTGGGCGGGGCGCGTCGCTGGTCTTGCCGCCGCCGTCGTGGCAGGCGCTGCATAGCGCGACGGCGCACAGGAGCGCGGCCAGCAGGGCGGGGAGCGGGCGCCGTATGCGCTGTGTGTGCAGCGGGTTCATCACAGCGATTCGCACAGGCGCTGCAGCGGCAGCGCCACGAGCACCGAGATCGTGAACACGAGGCCGATGGTGAACGCGATCGAAACGGCCTCGCCGCACCAGGCCACGAAGCGGAACGTATCGCGCTGCGGCGGGGCCATCGCCAGCGAGTCGCGCAACGCGCGCCGGGCCGCGATCACGCCGGCCAGCGCGAGCACGAACGCGGCGGCCGAGGCGAGCGCGAGCAGCCCGTGCACGATGCCCCACGGCAGGGCGTTGCGCTGCGCGACGCCGCCCACGCAGGCGGTCGCCACGAGGCTCATGCAGAGCAGCACGTGCATCATCCAGATTAGCGGCACGCCGAGCAGGCCGTACCAGGCGGCGGCGTGCTGGCTGCGGGTGGGCACGTGGCGGGCGGTATGGGCTGCTGCTGCGGGTTCCATCAATGACTCCGTATCCAGTAGGGCGAGAGATAAAGCACGCTGAAGATGAAGAGCCACACCACATCGACGAAGTGCCAGTAGAGGCCGCCGATGTTGAGCGCGGCGTCGCGGCGGCCGTCGAAGTAGCCGCGCGCGATCCAGACGGCGAGCCAGATCAGCATGACCACGCCGGCCATCACGTGCGCCATGTGAAAGCCCGTGATGGTGAAATAGAGCGACCCATAGAGATTCGACGCGATGCCATAGGGCCGCTCGTGCCATTCGGAGAACTGAATACCTACGAACGCGATGCCGAGCACGACTGCCACGGCCATCGACCAGAACGCGGGCCACGTGCGTGCGCGCCGCACGCAGGCGCCGGCGAGCCAGACGAACACGCTGCTCGCGAGCAGGATTGCCGTGTTCGCGCCGCTTACGCCGAGCTTGGGCAGCCCTTCGGGCGGCCAGGGCTGCGCGCTCTGCGAGGCCAGGTAGAGATACGAAAAGATCAGATAGCCGAACAGCGCGGCTTCCGTGACCACGAGCGTGAGCACGCCCCACCAGCCGCCCGCGTGCTCGCCCGCGCTGCCCACGGGCAGCGCGAGGCTTTCGTCGTCGCTGCCGGGCGCTTCAGGATCGACTTCCGGGTCAACTTCGGAGTCGACCTTGGGCGGCGCGGGCTGCGGCGCGAACGGCTCGCGCTGGCCGAGCTCCTTGCGCGGCCATAGCCACGCGAGCAGCGCCGCGCCGCAGGCGAGCGCCGCGAGCGCCGTGAGCAGCACCGAGTGCAGCAGCAGCCCCACGAACACCAGCGTCGCGGCCACGCCCAGCACGAACGGCGAGTAGGCGTCGTCGGGCATCTTGAGGATGACGTCGGGCTCGCCTGCGAGCGGCGTGATGCCGAGCGCCTCGCGGCCGCGATGAAGCAGGTAGCCGGGGCGCGCTACGAGCGCGTCGGGCGCCCAGAGCGGATCGCGCGAGCGCACGGATGGCAGGACTGCGAAGTTGTACGGCGGCGGCGGCGAGGAAGTGGACCATTCGAGGCCCGCCGCGCGCCAGGGGTTCGGCCCCGCTCGCTCGCCGCGCCTGATGCTCACGAGCGCGTTGCCGATGAACATGGCGATGCCGATCGCGAACACGAACGCGCCGATCGTCGTCACGAGATTCGCGGTGTCCCAGCCCATGCCCTCGGGGTAGGTGTAGACGCGGCGCGGCATGCCGAGCAGCCCCGAGATATGCATCGGAAAGAAGCCCAGATTGAAGCCCACGAACAGCACCCAGAACGTCCATTTGCCGAAGCGCTCGTTCATGAGCCGTCCCGTGAACTTGGGAAACCAGTAGACGAGCCCGCCCAGCACCGGAAACACGTTGATGCCGAGCAGCACGTAGTGCAGATGCGCGACCACGAAGTAGGTATCGGTGAGCTGCCAGTCGAGCGGCACGGCGGCCGTCATCACGCCCGAGACGCCGCCGATCGTGAACATCAGCACGAAGCCCGCGAAGTAGAGGAACGGCGTCTTGAACACGGGCTTGCCGGTCCAGATGGTGGCGATCCAGGCGAACACGGCAATCGCGCTCGGCACCGAGATCAGCATGCTGGCCGCGCCGAAAAACGCGAGCGCGAGCGGCGGCAGGCCGGTCGCGAACATATGGTGCAGCCAGACCTCGAAGCCGATCAGCATCGTGGCCACCGTGGACAGCGCGACGGCCGAATAGGCGGCAATCGGCCGGCGGCAGAACGTGGGCAGCGCTTCGGAAACGATGCCCATGGCGGGCAACACCACCACGTAGACCCACGGGTGCGCGAAGATCCAGAAGAGGTGTTGCCAGAGCAGCGGGCGCCCGTCCGCACTGGTGTCGAAGAAGTGCGTGCCCACGTTGCGGTCGAGCCAGAGCATGAAGAACGCGAGACTCACCGAGGGCACCGCGGCGAGATTCGCGAACGACGCCGTGAGCGTGCCCCATATGAGGATCGGCAGCCGCGCGACCGACATGCCGGTCGCGCGCATGCGCAGGAACGTGATGACGAAATTGGCGGCGCCCACGGTGGTCGAAATGCCGAGCAGGACCATGCCGAGCGCGTAGACGTCGATGTTCGGCCCGGGATCGTAGGCGGCCGAGGAGAGCGGCACGTAGTTGAACCAGCCCGCGTTGGCGCCCTGGCCGCGCGGAAAGCTCGCATAGAGCAAGATGCCCGCGCCGAGAAAGACCCAGTACGAAAGCGCGTTCAGGCGCGGAAACGCCATGTCGCGCGAGCCGAGCACGAGCGGCCACAGATAGTTGGAAAAGCCGCTCAGCACGGGCAGCGCGTAGAGAAAGATCATCGTCACGCCGTGCATCGTGAAGAGCTGATCGTATTGCTGCGGCGTGAGCAGCGTCTCGTTGGGCCGCGCGAGCTGGGCGCGCATGATGAGCGCCTCGGTGCCGCCCAGCAGCAGGAACACGAACGCGGTGACGAGGTAGCGGATGCCGATGGTCTTGTGATCGACCGTGGAGAGCCAGCCGCGCCAGCCGGGGCGCGTCTCCCAGATGGATTCCAGGCGGCGCAGCGTGGCTTCGTCGAGCGGCGCGGTGCCGGTTTCGGGCACGCGCGAGAAGCGCGCCGCGCGCGGCCGCGAGGGCACCGTGGCGCGGCTGGAAGCAGAGGAAGCCGAAGTATTGTTCATGGCGCGTGAGTCACTGGAGCGTGCCGAGCCACGCGGCGAGGTCGCTGGCCTCGGCGGGCGTGAGGGCGATGGACGGCATCAGCGAGCCGGGCTTGATCTGCTGCGCGTGGGCGATCCAGTCGAGCCGGTTCGCGGAGGTGTTGGCGAGCGTCCCCGCAGCGATCAGACGGCGCGACGCGAGATGCGTGAGATCGGGGCCTTGCGCGCCGGCCGCGTCGGTGCCGCGCACGGCATGGCAGGCCGCGCAATGCGCGGCGAACACTTGTTCGCCGCGCTGCGCCGCGGGGTTGCCTGGCGCCGCCGCGGGCTGCGCCTGGGAGTTGGCCCAGCGTTTGAACGCATCGGGCGGCTGCGCGACCACTTCGAGCGCCATGTGCGCATGCTGTGGCCCGCAGAACTGCGTGCACTGGCCGCGCCAGATGCCGGGCCGATCGGCCTCGATCCATTGGTGGTTGGTCTGCCCCGGGATCGCCTGGGTCTTGCCCGCGAGCGCGGGCACCCAGAACGCGTGCACGACGTCCGCGCTTTCGAGGTCGATCTGGACCGGCACGCCGGTGGGAATGTGGATCTCGTTGGCCGTGGTAAAGGTCGCGCTGCCAGGCGCTGCGTAGGTCACTTTCCACCACCAGTCGAAGGCCGTGACGCGCACGGTGAGGGCGCTCGCGTGCGGCGGGTCCGCGACGGCGGCGAGCACGCGCAGCATCGCGAAGAGCGCGCCTAGCAGCAGCACGGTTGAGATCGCGGTGCCGATGGCTACGATGCGGTTTGCGGTGCGTTCTGATGTGCTTTCTGCGCCTGCTTCGGCCGTTTGTTCGGAGGTGGATTGCGCCTCGCCGTGGGCTTGCGCGCCGGGCGTGGCGCGCAGCGCCATCAGCAGCAGCGCGCCAATCGCCACGCAGACCCCGACGCAGAGCGCCGCGAGGCCCCAGTCCAGCAATCTCACGGGCGCGGAAGCCGGCCCGGCGCTGTGCAGGAAATACGCAAGCGGCGTGGCCGCGCGGCATGGGCTGGCCGCGACCGCGCAACCGAGCGCGCAGGCCGTTGCCATCCACGCGCGCGCCGCCGCCGCGCCGCGAAGCGCTCTGGCTGCGTTCATGGTTGTAGCGCCCGTTGTGCAAGAGACATCGGCGTTCTCCTCAGCGACAGGAAACCGCTTGGGGTAGCGCGCAGAGAACGTGCCCGGTGCGGCGCGCAAAGAGGGTGGTGGAAGGCGACTCGGCATCACGGCGTGACGGTGCCCACGGACAATTCGGATCCGTCGATACTCGATGCGCTGCGCCCGCTCAAGGGGGCGGCGTTCGATCAGGCCTACGCGCAGAAAGTGGGGGTGCAAGGCCACAAGGAAGCGGTGCAGGCCTTTCAGAAGGAAATCGCCGATGGGCAGAACGACGATCTGAAGAAAGCCGCTCGAAAGGCGCTGCCGACGATCGAGGAGCATTACCGGATGGCGCAGACGCTGGCCCAGAAGGTGGGCGCGGATACGACGGCGGCGCGGTAGGGGATGCGTCGGAGGCGGGGGCGCGGTTCACGGCAGTTTCGCACCCCAGCCTCCATTCAGCCAGCCTCAATCACTTCGCACTACTTCGAATGCTTCTTTGGAATCTTCGCACCCGACTTCCGTGCCTGATTCAACGCGATGGCAACCGATTGCTTGTGCGATTTCCCTTGCTTCATTTCCGTCTTGATGTTCTTCGAAATGGCTTCGCGTGATTTTCCCTTGCTGAGCGGCATGATGGTTCTCCTTTGAGACACCTCTCCATTCGAGCATGACGCGTGCCCATGCACACCACCCGAGCGCGCCATGCGCCACGCGCGAACAATCACAACTCGCCGCGCGCCGCGAGCGCGGCGATACGGTCGGCGCTCCGGCAGGCAACCGCCTGGATCGTGAGCGACGGATTCACGCCGCCCACGGTCGGAAACACGGACCCGTCGCAGATCCACAGATTCGGAATATCCCAGCTGCGGCAATCGGCGTTCACGACGCTCGTGCGCGCGTCGCTGCCCATGCGCGCGGTGCCGTTCAGATGGCAGGTGTCGTCGTCCTGGGTCCAGATGTCGTGCGCGCCCGCCGCATCGAGCGCAAGCCGCATGTAGTCGAGCGCGTGGCGCACCAGACGCCGGTCGTTATCGCACATCGACCACGTCACGCGCGCGATGGGCAGCCCGAGCGCATCCTTCTCGTCCGCGAGCGTGACGCGGTTGCGCTCCTGCGGCATCGTCTCGCCGACGATCTTCAAGCCGGCCTGGTGGTTATAGAGCCGCATCTCGTCCATCAGCGCGTCGCCCCACAGGCCGCGGCTCGTCTGCGTCGCGGCCCAGACGAGCGGCAGCGGCCCCTGGCTCATGTAGCAATAGCCGCCGTGAAAGTCCTTGCCTTTGTCCTCGTAATTCCAGTGCTCGGTGAGCGCGAGCGAGGGCGGTCCCTTGTACCAGCGGATCTCCTCATCCATCGTGCCCCACGCGGCCTGGTTGGCTTGCACCATCAGGTTCTTGCCGACGAGGCCCGAGCTGTTCGCGAGTCCATCGGGAAAGCGCGAATTCGCGGAGAGCAGCAACAGGCGCGGCGTTTCGATCGCGTAGCCGGCCACGACCACGTTGCGCGCGCGCTGGAACTGCCAGCGTCCCTCGCGATGAAAATGCACGCCGCTCGCGAGCCCGCGCGCATCCGTTTCGATGCGGCCCACCATCGCGAGGTCGCGGATCTCGGCGCCTGCGTGCACGGCGCGCGGAATCCACGTGACGAGCGCGCTTTGCTTGGCGTTGGTCGCGCAGCCGGTGACGCAGAAGCCGCGGTAGACGCATTGATGCGCGTCGCCGCGCGGCGCGGAGAGCGTGGCGAGTGGGGTGGGCGTCCACGGAATGCCGAGTGCCTCGCAGCCGCGCGCGAGCACGAGGCCCGCTGCGTTGATTTCGTGCGCACGGTAAGGGTAGCGCGGGCGCTTCGGGCCCCACGGATAGCGCACCGGTCCGGAGATGCCGAGCGCGCGCTCGACTTCGGTGTAGTAGCGCCACATCTCGCGCCAGTCGAGCGGCCAGTCCGCGCCGTAGCCGAGCCGCGTGCGCGCCTGGAACCACTCGGGCCGAAAGCGCAGCGAGACCATTGCGAAGTGCACCGTGCTGCCGCCTACCGCTTTGCCGCTGTTGTTGCTGCCCAGTTGCAGTGGCGTGTCGCCGTCGCAGATGCGCTCGTCGGTCCAGTAGAGCTTGGCCTGATCGGTCTCGTCCGAGGCGAACTCCTCTAGCGGACGCCACCACGCGCCCGCGTCGAACGCCACGACGCGAAAGCCCGCCTCGGCGAGCCGGCATGCGAGCGTGGCGCCGCCGGCGCCGGTGCCGACGATCGCGAAGTCCACCGCGTCGTCGAGTGCGTACTCGCGCATCGGCACCCAGCCGCCGCGCCGGAACACGTCGGGCGCGCGGCCGTGCTTGCCGCGTGGCGCGTCGCGCGCGTCAGCGGACATGCTGGTTCTCCCGGCGCACGGCTTCGCGTGCGCTGGCGGCGTCGGCATCGTCGGCGTTGTTGCCGTCGCTGGCCGCTTCGGGCTCGCGGGCTTCGACGGCTTCCCACGGATCGCGCCGGTTGAAATAGAGGCGCACGTAACCGCGCGGATTCGCCGGGCCGCCGAAGCCGAGCGCACTCCACGCAGCGGGATGCGACCAGTACGCGGCGCTCAGGTCGTGCAGCACGCGTTTGGCGAAGAACACGTCGGAGGGCATGCCGCGCCAGGCCGCGCAACGCAGTTCGCCGCGCTGCATATGGGCGATCAGTGCGTGGCGGCCCGTGGTGTCGAGACGATGGAACGGTTCGCCGAACGCCGCCTCGCTTTCGGCATCGAGCGCGGCGAGGCCGGTTTCCCACGCTTCGCGCAACGGCGGCAGGCGCGCGTCGCGAAAGCCGTCGCGGCGGTCCGCGAGCAGCTTGCCGTCGAGCAGCGCCGCCACGGGAATGGCGGAGGCGCTGCTGCTTTCCCGCTCGCCGCCCTGCGGAACCACGCACGCACAAAGCGCCATCAGCGTCTGCCAGCGCGCCCCGTCGAGATAGCGGGGCGCGTGCGGCGTGGCGAGGCGCGCGTCGATCACGGCGCGCGTGGGCGCGTCCCACGAAGGCGTGTCGCGTTTGGCGAGGACATCGTAGCCGGGGTAGCGCGTGGGCCGGCTCATCGTTCGGTCTCCCGCATGCGCAGCGCGGCGAGCCCGGCGAGCGCCAGCGCGCTGAACGACGGCGGCGCGGGCAGCGGCGGCCCCGCGAAGAGGTTCTGCGACCAGTTGCGCCAGCCGCCTTGCGCGCGCGCCACGCCTTGCGCGTGAAAGCCCGCACCGGCGAAACCGAGCGCCGTGGTGATGCGCAGCCACAGGCGCGCGAACGCACTGGCCCGCGCGGCCTGCGCCGGCCGCGCGAGCGCGGCGTGCATCAGCAGCGCGCCGCCCACGGGCGCGATCGTGACGGGCGCGTACATCGCCGGATGCTGGTATGCACCGCGAAAATGCAGCAGCGCGGCTTCCGCCGCCGTGCCGAACAGGCCCACGCCGGCCACCAGTGCGAGCGCCTTGCCCGCGGGCATGCCGAAGAGCCGCGGATCGTGCTCGGGCTGGTCGCGCAACTGCTCCGCGACGGCGCCCAGCACGCCGGAGAGCAGCAGCGCGAAGGGCGCGCCCAGCGGCGCCGCGTAGAACAGGTTGTGCCAGCTGAGCGCGCCGGGGCGCTTCGTTACGTTGTACAGATGAAATGCGGTGCCCGCGGTGCCGGTGGCCGCGCTGCCGATCTGGATCGCGTGGCGCAGACGGTGCGAATACGCGCGCTGGTCCGCGCCGCCGTGCAGCGCCGCGGCGAGCGAGCAGAGCGCGACGCTGGGCGCGAGATACATCGCGCGGTTCTCGAAGTCGCCGCGGTAGTGCTCCATCGCGCTATCGGCGAGGGTCGAAAGCGCGAGCAGGGCCGACCCGTGGTTGAACGCGCGAGCGGCGGCCACGTGCTTGCCCTCCGTGCTCGCGTGTTGCGCCTGGCGCAGATTGCGCGTGGTCCAGAGCGCGAGCGCGGTGCCGGCCGCCACGCTGACGATCCCGGCGGCGACGCGATTCGCTTGTGTCATGAGGTTTTCTCCTTCTCCTTGTGGCGGCCCGATGTTTCACCCGTGCCGTGCAGATGCAGCAACGCTCGTGCCAGGATGCTGACGCGGCGATCGCGGACGAGGCGAGCGTCGCCGCGAAGGCCGGGCACTGCAAATGCTCTGCTGCGATTGCAGCACCGCAGTTGTGGCACCACGGATGTGGCATCAAGGCCGCTTCACGAGGTACGCGATCACGCGCCACCTCTCCTCAGAATACAAAGGAGTTCGAATGATCGGAGTGGTGATCCCCGTCCACAACGAAGAGCGCCTGCTCGGCGGATGCCTCGCCGCCGTCCGGCGCGCGGCTTCGCATCGGGCGCTCGCTGGCGAGCCGGTTTGCTGCATGGTGGTGCTAGATCGTTGCACGGATGCGTCCGCGCACATCGTCTCGCGCATGGGCTTCGAAGCGGTGACGATCGACGCGGGCAACGTCGGCGTAGCGCGCGCCGTGGGCGCGCAAAAGTTGCTGGAACGCGGCCCGCGCTGGCTCGCCTTTACCGATGCCGACAGCCGCGTCGCCGCCGACTGGCTGGTCGCGCAGATGGCGTTGCAGGCCGACGCGGTATGCGGCTCGGTCAGCGTAGGCAACTGGCACGCGCATCCGGTCGCGCTGCGCGACGCATGGCAGCGGCACTATGGCGGTGGCGACGGGCATCGCCATGTCCACGGCGCCAACCTCGGCGTGACCGCGCACGCCTACCGGTGCGCGGGCGGCTTCGCGCCGCTCGCCTGCGGCGAGGACGTCGCCCTCGTCGACCAGTTGATCGCCATGGGCGCACATGTCGCGTGGAGTGCCGCGCCGCGCGTGGTCACGAGCTGCCGGGCCGATGCGCGCGTGCGCGGCGGCTTTGGCGATACGCTCGCGGCGTGGCGGCGCGCGATGGGCGGCGGCATCGATGCAGGCGCTGGCATCGGCATCGGCGAGGTCCCTGGCGTGCGCTAGAAGCGGCCTCAGACGCGCTTCAGCATTCAGCAAGCCCCTTCGCGCCGCGCGACGCTGCACGCGTCGCGGCTCCAGACGTCGAGCAGGAAGTCGGCGTCCTCCATATGAACCACGGGCTCCAGTGAGTCACGCGCGGCGGCTGCCGCAAAGAGACGATGAACCTCGGCGCTCTCCAGCATCCACGTTTCCGCAGGGTGACGCCAATGGCAGCAGACGAGCGTACCGTCCGCATCGAGCGCGCGGCTCGCGTGTTGCGCGAGCGCCGTGCATTCCGGCGTATCGAGGTAATAGGCGAACTCGCTGATGACGATCAGGTCGTAGCGCCCCGCGGGCCAGTCGTGCGGCATCGCTCGCGGCTCGACCGTCACGTGGGAAAGACCGGCGAGCCGCGCGCGAGCGGCGGCGAGCGCATGCGGTGCGAAGTCGGCGCAGAGCAGGCGCTCGCAACGCGGCGCTAGCTCGACGGAAAGCACGCCGATCGCGCAGCCCGGCTCGAACGCGTTGCGGTAGCGCGCACGCGGCAGCGCCGCGAGCGTCAATGCGCGCTTGCGGGCTTCGTACCAGCTCTCGCGCGTGCGCCACGGATCGGGGTGGCGCGAGAACTTGTCGTCGAACCACGCCGCGCGCGATTCAGGAATTCGTTCGGCATCCATAGTAATCAGGCGAGTCGGTTTCAAAGCCGCCAGTCTTCGTTCGCCGATACCACCGCCGCCGCTAGCGCGGCCAGGTCGGCTTCGGCATGACTCTGCCGCACGAACACGGGCAAGTCGGCGGCCATGCGCGCGAACCAGCGGTCGCGGCATAGCGGCGCCGCGCCCAGCCCGCGCGCGCAGGCCCGCACGGTGATGTCGACGGCGCTTTCCACCGCCGCGCGCGTGCGCATCGCGAGCAGGGCGGCGTGGGCGTGCGGCGCGGCGTCGATGGCGCGGGCGGACTCGCGCAGCAGGGCGCGCGAAGCGGCCAGCGCGGCGTCGGCGGCGCCCAGGTGAGCGCGCAGATGCGCATCGTCGCGCCGTTGCGCGGTATCGCGCAGGCGCGCGGCGAGCGCGGCCGCCGCGCCATGCCAGCAGGCCGCAATGCCGGCGCCGCCATGCCAGAAGCCGTCGCGCTGCACATAGGCCCCGCACTCGCCGATCAGCGTCGCGCGCGCATCGGCCAGATCGACTTCGACACTCTGCGTGGCCTCCATGCCGACCGCTTCCCAACCGCGCGCGCTGACCGTGACGCCGGGCTGGTCCATCGGCAGCGCGGCGAGCCAGTCGCCGCCATCGGCATCCACGCAGGTCACGAGCGCATGCGTGACGAAGGGCGCGCCGGAGCACCACGCCTTGGTGCCGCTCAGCGTTACGTCGTTGCCCGCGCGCGCGGCGAAGCGGACTTCGTTGCGCGGCGAGCGCGCGGCCCAGACGGCCCAGATCGCCTCGTCGCCCGTCGTCGTTATTGCTGCTGCCGTGGCGTCGAGCGGCGCATCGCTCGCGGTTCGCGCGCGCGGGCACAACTCGGCCTGGATCGCGAGCGCATCGGCATGGGCTTCGTAGATTTTCGCCAGCGAAAGATCGCGTCCCGCGAGCGCGGCCAGAAACTGCCAGCGCGCGAGCGTGTGCCCCGCGCCGGGCAGCGGCGGCGAAGGGCACGCGGCCACGAGCCGCCGCGTCGCGTCAGGAAGCGATCCGGCATCGAGCGGCAAGCGCAGGTCTGGCAGGAGCGCGTCGAGATCCTGCGGCGCGGGCTCATGCCGCGTCGGGCTTTTGGGCATCAGTCGCGCGAGCGGTGAAAAACGGTTCATCGCGTCCCCAGCACGGTCTGCGCAAGCTCGGTCGCGATCGGCTCGCGCATCTGCTCGATCAACTGCGCCGTCTCGCGCTCATAGCCGCAGGCGAGCACGGCCTGCACGCGGCCGAGGCGCGAGTAGATGGCGCAGAAGCGCTCGTCGGCAAGGCCGCCCGAGAGGGCGATCTCGTCCCATTGCGCGGCGTGGCCAAGATAGTCGATGCGCTTGTCGTAGTGCGCGGTCCAGAAGTAGGGCACGCCCGCATAGCGCGCGTCGTGGCCCAGCATGTTCAGCGCGGCCACGCGCGCATGCTGCTGGGCGACACGCCAATGCTCGATGCGCACGCTGCGCGGCAGGCCCGTGCCCTCGCAGAGTATGAAGCGCGCGATGTCGCCCGCGGCGTAGATGCCGGGCGCGGCGCGCATCGAGGCGTCCACGTTCACGCCGCCGTCCGCGCCGAGCGCGAGCCCTGCGACGAACCGCGTGGCCGGCCGCACGCCCACGCCCACGATCACGGCCTGCGCGCGCAGCGTCGACCCGTTATCGAGCTGCACGGCCTGCACGTCGGACTCGCCCTCGAAGCGCACGGCATTGCCGCGATGGAACGCCACGCCATGCGCCTCGTGCCAGTCGCGAAACAGCAGGCCCACGCGCGCGCCCAGCGCCGCGCCCAGCGGCACGCCGGTCCGCGTGACGATGCTCACGTGGACGTCGCGCTTGCGCAGCGCCGAAGCCGTTTCGAGCGAGATGAAGCTGTCGCCGATCATGACGGCGTGCTCGCCGGGCGCGAGCGCATCGAGGATCGCGCTCGCGTCGCGCAGCGTGCGCAGGGTGAAAACGCGGCCGAGGTCCGCGCCGGGAATGTCGAGGCGTTGCGGCGCCGATCCGCTCGCGATCAGAATCGCGTCGAACGAGGCTTCGCGGCCATCCGCGAGCGCGATGCGGCGCAGCCGCGTATCGACTTTCGCGACCGCCACGTGCTCGATTTGCAGCCGCGGATCGCGCGCGCAGGACTCGGGCAGCAGGCGTGGCACTTCGCTCGCCGCCATCTCGCCGGCGGGCACGAATTTGCTCAGACAGGTGCGATCGTAAGGTGCTTCGGGTTCCTGAGCATAGAGGTGAAGCTCGCCGCCGAAGCCGTTTTCGAGCAGCGTCGCGGCGGCCGCCGCTCCCGCCGCGCCGCCGCCGACGATGGCGAAGCGGCGCGAGGCCTCGCGCTCGCCGGTGCCAGGCGTGGGCACCGGCGCGTGCAAATCGACATAGACGTCCTCGCCTTCGATCTTGACGGGAAACGTGCGCACGCCTTCGAGCGCGGGCGGTTCGAGCACCGCACCGCTTTCGAGGGCGAAGACCGACTTGTGCCATGGGCAGACCACGCGGCCATGACAGAGCGCACCCTGATCGAGCGGCGCGCCGGCATGCGGGCAATCGGCGGCGAACGCGTAGACGCGCTCGCCGCAACGCGCGAGGACGATAGCGTTGCCCTGCGCGCCGGCGTTTCCGACATTGTCGACGCGCAGCATCCCCGTTGCGGGCAACGCCGCGAGCCTGGCCGCCTGGGTCCATTGAGTCATGAGAGGCTCCTGAGCCGCGCGCGTCGCGCGCCTTGCCTGCCCCTCAGCAAGCTGCGTGCCGGGCGCATGAAGCGCCCGGAAGCCTCGAACGCCTCGTACACCTGAAAGGCCCGCCGCCCGGATTACAGCTCGCGGTCGCCAGGATCGACCGGATTCGACGGCATGGGCGGCAGGTCGTCTTCGCCGCGCCTTGCCATCAGGCCGCTTTCCCAGTACCCCGGCGTGCCGTAGTACTGGTGCACCGCCGTGCCCCATTGCAGATCGGCCATGGCGGGCCACTGGTCCTTGTCGAAACCCGGCGCGTCCTTGACCCGCTCGGCGGTCACGTTGAGCACGAAGCACTTGCGGCTCGTGTCGAGCGTGAGCGCGGCCCAGGGCAGCGCGAGCAGCTTGTCGCCGATGCCGAGAAACCCGCCGCTCGACATCACGGCGTAGACGACGCGGCCGCTTTCCACTTCCAGCATGATCTCCTTGATCTTGCCGACTTCTTCGTTATCCGAACTGTAGACGCGGTCTCCATCCAGCGTGCTCGCTGCCATGACATAGGGGCCGGGGCCGGCCGCGGTTTCGCTGCCTTTGCCGACGATGCGTGCGCCGCCGGTTTGCGGGGAATCGGGAATCATGGCCATGATGTGCTCCTCAAGTGGGCAATGGGTGGACGCCAGGGCGTCCGGGTTGGCTGCCCCCCAATGGATTGGCGAGGGCGCCGGATGCTGCATACGGGTTTCAGCAACGCGCGAGCCTGACCCGGCGAAACGACGGCACCGTCCTTGCTTAGGCGTTCAGTAACGACATGAGGGGGAGGGCATCGGCAATGAGCGACCTGTCACTTGTTGCAGTGGTGCGGGAAGAAAATCCCTGCACGCTGGACGCGCGCGTGATGCTCGACGAATTGAGCGCCACGCTCGCGCTCTATAGCGCGGATGGCGCGCAATCGCGGTTCTGCGTCGAGGACGTGCAGCGCTCGCGCAGCGCATTCGCCGTCGCGCGCGCGGCCGATGGCTACGCGATCGGCTGCGGCGCGTTGCGGCGCTACTCGTTCGAGGTCGGCGAGTTCAAGCGCATCTACCGGCGTCCCGAATGGCCGGGGGCCGGTACGGCGATCCTGCGATTTCTCGAAGGCGTGGCGGCGTCGATGGGCTACCGCCGGGTCATCCTGGAGACGCGCGAAGCGAACCGCCGCGCCACGGCTTTTTATCGTCGGCATGGCTACGAGACGGTCGAGCCGTTCGGCGAATACCTCGGCATGGAGGGCATCTGCTGCCTCGGCAAGGTGCTAGCGCCAACTTCGCACGACTGAGTCGGCCGCGCGGATCAGTTCAGGCGCGAGCTCAAGCGCGCCTGCAGCGTTTGCGCCCGCATTGCCGCGAGCCTCAACGCGGGCGCGCCCTGCGCAGGCGAGCGCAGCTCGCACTGCACGCCTGCGCTCGCGCCGCCCCTCGCTCATTCCGCCGACGTGCGCGGCGGGGATCGGGCAGGCGGGGAGTCAGGGTGATGCGGTTCGCCTGCGCGTCGGGGGCGCCCGCTGGCGCCCCCATTTCATGGCTTACGCGTAGGTCTTGCAAGGACCGGGCGAGCTTTTTTCCGGCGAGGTTTCGCGTAGTGCCTGATAGAGCCGCGTCGCCACACTAACCGCGCGCCATCAGCGCATGCGCCCGGCGCAGGGCGTCCACCATCTGCTCGCGGGCGCGCGCCCTGGCCTCGGCCTGCGGCGCGCGCAGCACGTAGGAAGGGTGCCAGGTGGCGATCACGGCAACGCCGCCGATCTGCGTCGTTTGCTCCATGTGCGTATTGAGCCGCGCGTGCGGATCGTGCAGCACCGCCCGCAGCGCGGTGGCCCCGAGCGCGACCACCACCTTCGGCTTGACGCGCGCGAGCTCGCGTTCGAGCCAGTACGCGCAGGCCTCCACTTCGCGTTGCCCCGGCGTCTTGTGCATGCGGCGCTTGCCGCGCAGCTCCCATTTGAAATGCTTGACCGCATTGGTCACGTAGACCGTTTCGCGCTTCACGCCCGCCGTTTCGAGCACGGCGTCGAGCAATTGGCCCGCGGGGCCGACGAAGGGGAGGCCGGCCTGATCTTCCTTGTCGCCGGGCTGCTCGCCAACGAGCATCAGCCTGGCCGGCGCTCTGCCCGCCCCGGGGACGGCCTGGGTGGCGTGGCGCCAGAGCGCGCAGCGCCGGCACTCGGCGAGCGAGGCGGGTTGCTGGTGCGGATCGACGTCGTCGGCGCCTGATGAAGAGGGGTGCGACGGCGGCGTGGACTTCGTCATCGGGAGGACTCCATATCGATTCGGCAAGCGGATTCGGCAAGCATTACCGATACGCGGTACGCAATGCCCGTACCGCGCGCCGGGAACAATCGATGCATGAAGGGCAGGAGCAGCATGAAAAAAATAAGCGACGAATGAACAAAGAGTGAAGGAAGCCCCATGCGCATTGTGATCGAGGACGGCGTGAGCGGCTACATCGTGGACGGGCTCGACGACGCCGTGCGCGCGGTTGGCCGCCTGCCCGCGCTCGCTCGCGCCCGCTGCCGCGCCGAGTTCGAGCGACGCTTCACCGCCGCGCGCATGACCGACGATTATCTGCGCGCCTACGCGGCCTTGCTGGAGCGCCGCGCCGCTGCGCCACGGGCGGGTGTTCCCGCTTGCGCGCCGGCGCGCCCGGCTCAGCGAAACAGCCAGGCCGCCGCGCGGAGTCGATAAGGAGAACCAGGTGGATCAAAAGCCAGCAACCGTTCCCGTCCCGCGCGTGCGCAAGGGGCAAATGCAAGAGGGCCTCTCACGCGAAGCGTTTCGCGCGCGTTTCATGGCGCGCTTCTACGACCCGGCGTTTCGCGCCGAAGACGCGGCGCTCGAGCGTCTCGAAGCCATCGCGTGGCAGGCCTATAGCGAAGGGCGCAAGGCGCCGTTCACCGCGAAGGCGGGCGAGGGCTATGCCGACCCCGACTACGCGCTGTCGACGCAATGGCGCGAGACGCGCGAGCGTATCGACGCCGCGCAGCGGCGGCAGCGCGAGCGGGGCACGCCGTCGCGCGTGCTCGTGGTCAACGCTTCAGCGCGCAATGACTATACGTGTCCCGGCGAAATGTCGAAGAGCTTCCGGCTCGCCGGAATCTGCGAGCGCGAGCTGACGCAGGCCCGCATCGAAGTCGATCTGCTCGATCTTTCGCGGCTGAGCGCCGAGCCCGATCTGCACATCCATCCTTGCAAGGGCTGCGTCTCCACGGCCATGCCGCTCTGTCACTGGCCGTGCAGTTGCTATCCGAATCATTCGCTCAACCAGGTCAACGACTGGATGGCGGAAATCTACGAGCGCTTTGCCGCGTGCCATGGGGCGATCTTCGTGACGCCGGTCTACTGGTACCAGGTCACGAGCCCGCTCAAGCTCATGATGGACCGCCTCGTCTGCGCGGACGGCGGCAATCCCGATCCTTCGTCCACGCACGGCAAGCGCGCTGAGGAAGCGAAGCGGCTCGAACTGGCGGGCTGGGACTATCCGAAGCATCTCGCGGGGCGCACCTATGGCATGGTCGTGCACGGCGACGTCGCCGGCATCGAGGCTACGCGCCGGGCGCTCGCGGACTGGCTCGACTGGATGGGCTGGATCGACGCGGGGGCTTCGGCGCGCATCGACCGCATGGTGGGCTACTACGAGCCCTATGCGACGTCGCACGACACGCTCGACGGCGACGCGCGGCTGCGCGAGGAGGTGGCCAACGTCGCGCGCGCCGTGGCGAAAGCGGTGGCCGCGCTGCGCGCGGGCAAGCTCCATCGCGCCGACGAAGGCATCGAGCCGCCGCGCGCGAAGTGAGCGAGCGGGCATTCACGCGGGCGCGGAAAAACAGCGTTGTAGAAGCTACGCGTAAGCCATGAAGCCATGCGGGGCGGCGGTTTTTCCCGGTGATCCTCACACGGGTTTCGGGCGTAGCGCTTGCGAGCGACGAGTGTCGCCTCGCTCGCGGAGAAGAAGTCATGTCCCACCCGCTGCCCGCCTCTGCCAACACCTTACCTGCCACGCAGGACGAGGCCTTGCCCGCGCCGCGCCATGGCCCGCGCCTCTTCGTGGTCTCGCCGCATCTCGACGATGCCGTGCTCGGCTGCGGCAGCCTGCTCGCGATGTTCGGGGGCTCGGTGGTCTGCACCGTGTTCACGGGGGAGCCGACCGTGGCGCGGCGAACGCCGTGGGACGAGGCCAGCGGCTTTCGCGATTCGCATGAGGCCATGCGAGCGCGCTGCCGCGAAGACGAGCGCGCGCTCGCGTGGTGCGGCGCCACGCCCCTCCATCTGGGGTTTCTCGATGCGCAGTACGAGGCGTCGCCACGGCCCGAAGCCATCGCCGAGGCGCTGGCCGACGCGCTCGCGCGCATGGGCCATTGCTTGCCCGTGTTCCCGCTCGGGCTCTGGCATGCCGATCATGAGCGCGTCGGCGCCGCGTGCAGGCTGTTGCTGCGCACGCGGCGCGTCAATGGCTCGGGCGGCTGCATCGCTTACGAGGACGCCATCTATCGCGCGCTGCCCGGCGTGCTGGACGCGGGGCTCGCGCGGCTCGAAGCGGAGCAGCTCCATGCGAGCCCATGGCGACCGCCGGGGCCGCGCGCAAGGCTTTCGCGGCAGGTCGCGGCGATCAAGCGGCGCGCCGTGGAGGCTTACCCGAGCCAGTTGCGCGCGCTCGGCCCGTTCCCGTCCGACGTGGCGCGCGCGGAGCGTTACTGGCGCATCGAGCCTCGCGTGGCGGCTGATTCCGCGGAGGATTTTGCGGCTGGTTCTTCCGCGGCCGGCAAGCGGACCTCAATGCGAACGTGAAGTTTGCGCGCGCGTCTCGTCCGCGTCTGCCGCTTCGTCCGTGCGCCAGTGCGTATGCACACGTTCGGCCTTGCAGACCGCCTCGCGCATGCGCAGCACGCGCGGCGCGACGGGGCGCCGCCGCTGCGCGGCCCAGCCGATGCCGCTCAACAGCGCGCGCAGATCCTCGGCCGTGCGCGCCTCCTTGCACGCGCTCCACAACGCGCGCCCCGTCGCGGCGATGGCTTCGTGGCGCGGCAGCCGCAGCCAGGCGACGAGCGCAGCATTGCGCGCGAGCAGGCGCCGGCGCAGCGCGCTGTCGCGCAACAGCGAGGGGCGATGATGGACTTCGAGCGAGGGCGCATAGGCGATGTCGTAGCCGGCCTGCAGCACGTCGAGCGCGAGCAGCGCCTCCTCTGCGCCGATGAACAGGCGCGGCTCGTAGCCGCCCAGTTCGCAAAAGATGGCAGTGCGAAACACCGCCGCGCCCGCCATGAAGCCGGTCAGGCGGCGCAGCGGATAATCGGCGCCTTCGAGCGGGCTCGCGGCCATGCGCTCGCAGGTGGGGTCGAGCGTGCGCGCCTCGCCCACCGTCACGCGCGCCGAAAGCACGCCGATGCGCGGATACCGTTCGAGCAGTTCGACCGCGCGTGCGAGCGAGCCCGGCTGCCAGTCGGTGTCGTCGTCGCTGAACGCCACGTAGCTCGTGCCCACCTGCGCCGCGCCCTGGTTGCGCGCGGCGGCGCCCACGTTGGCCTCGCTGCGCAGCACGCGCAGGCCGGGGTAGGCATGCGCGAGCAGTTGCGGCGTGCCGTCGGTCGAGCCGTTGTCGACCACGACGATCTCGGGCCGCTCGGGCATGCGCAGCAGCGAAGCCACCGTTCGCATGGCCTCCGCGCGCCGGTTGCGGGTGAGCACCACCACGCTGATCAGGGGATTCAGAAAACTGTGCCGCACCCTCGCCTCCCTCCGTCGATTTCAGGGCGCGTGCCGGTTTTCACGGTGTGTTCGATCCCCACGCGCCGCCGTGTGCCGATCGGGCTGCGCAACGCGCATGCCTGTTCCCGATTCGCCGCGCGAGCACGCGCAACGGCCCGCAGGCGTGGCATTTGCGGAAAACCCGTTCAGGATGCGCGCACGTCGCGCGCTCGCAAGACTGCCTGAAGGAGCCGCAAATGGAACAGGTGGGACAGTTGGAACAAGCGTTACCCGAGACGATGCGCGCGTGGCGCGCGACCCGCTTTGGCGGTGTCGACGACGCGCTGAGCTGCGAGAGCACCCCCATCCCGCTGCTGTACGGCGACGAGGTGCTGGTCGAAGTGCAGGCCGCCGCGCTCAACCCCGTCGATCTGAAGACGCTGCAGGGTCGCTATCCGGCCGTTGCGCAGCACGATTTGCCGTTCACGCTGGGACGCGACGTCGCCGGCGTCATCGTGCAGGGCTCGCAGCGCGCGGCGGGGTGGGAACCCGGCACGCGCGTCTGCGCATTCGTGGGCCAGGGCCCCGGCGCGCTGGCCGATTACGTGGCCGTCTCCGCCAGCGCGCTCGCGAATGCGCCGCGCGCGGGCACCGTCGACATGGCGGCGGCCATTCCGCTCGCCGCGCTCACGGCGTGGCAGGGGCTGTTCGACTACGGCAAGCTCGAGCGCGGCGAGCGCGTGCTGATCCACGGCGCGAGCGGCGGGGTCGGGCGCTTCGCGGTGCAGTTCGCGCGCCACTGCGGCGCGCACGCGATCGTCACGGCTTCGGCGTCCACGCACGATGCGCTGCGCGCGCTGGGCGCGGCCGAGACGATCGACTACCGCCAGGAAGACTTCGAGGACAAGACCGGCGAGATCGACCTCGTCTTCGATCTCGTGGGCGGCGCGGTGCAGGCGCGCTCGTGGAACGTCCTCAAGCACGGCGGCATGCTGGTCTCGACGCTCGACGAGCCCTCGCAGACGGAGGCCGCCGCGCACGGCGTGAGCGCCACGCGCTACACCGCGCGGCCCGATGGCGCGCAGCTCGAACATATCGTCGCGCTCGTCGATCAGGGCGCGGTGAAGGTGGAGGTGGTCGAGCGCTACGATTTCGGCGCGATACACGAGGCTTTCGAGCGGCTGGAGCGCGGACATCCCCACGGCAAGCTCGTGGCGATGCTCGAACGGCACGAGCCGGTTTGAAGAGCGCGGCGGCCGCGCGGGCCGCGCAGGCGGACGGCCCCGCCCCACGCTCGCGCATGCTGTTCAAGACACCTCAAGCATGCGAAGCCGCCGCCACGCGCACTTCGGCCACGCTCGCCCTTTCGACCAGGCGGCGAAAATAAGCAATGGTCGCATTGAGCCCCGCATCGAGCGGCGTATGCGGCTCCCAGCCGAGCAGCGCGCGCGCCTGTTCGATCGACGGGCAGCGATGGCAAGGGTCGTCGAGCGGCAAGGGCTTGAACGCGATGGTCGAGCGCGATCACGCGCCGCGCCGTATCGAGCATCGAAATTTCATCAGGATTGCCAATATTCACCGGGCCATTCGGCCCCGTTTCGCATGCCATCAGCCGCATGAGTCCGTCGATGCCCTCGTCGTAGCACGCGCGCACGCCCACGGGATTCACGTGCCCCCAGTAGTCCTCCGTTTGCGGATGCCGGTGCGCGTCGCCATAAACCTCGCTCGTGGACGCCTGCAGGAGCGTCGCGCGCAGCCGCCTGGCGAGGCCCAGCATGTTGATCGCGCCATGCACGCTGGTCTTGGTGGTCTGCACCGGATCGTGTTGGTAGTGAATGGGTTCTCCTTGCGCTTTCGGCGCTTGGGCTCGCGGCCTGGCGTGGGGGCGCGCCCGTGTGGCTTGCGTGGGTCGTATCGCTGGTGTGGCTCGTTTGGCTCGTATCGTCGGGCCGCTCCAGTTGCGAACGCGATGGCCGCGACCTGCGCGCTCGCGACGCTGAGCGCGCACGGATGACCGTAGGGGCAGGTGGCGAACATGCAGGGCCGGCACGCGGGCCAGTCGGCGATCACGCGGTGGCGTTCGTGGTCGAGCGGCGCCCAGCGCCGCGTGTCGCTGCCCGAGGCCACCACCACGCTCGGTGTGCGCATCGCCGCCGCCACGTGCGAGACGGCGGGGTGGATCGAATGACTCGGGTGTGGCTCGGGTTGGCCGTGAGCGCGCCCGCGAGATCGATGATTCGTGCACGCGCCCGCGCTTGCGAGAAGCTCAGCACGTCTTGCGTCAGGGCGCGCAATGCGGGCGTGGTCATCAGCACGCCGCCGAGATGGTCGAGCCGCACGGCGAGGATGCGCTTGACCTCGCCGTTCCACGGCTCGCAGGCGGGACGCGCGCGCGGACTGCGCGCGTGCGCGTCGCGCGGCGCAATGGTGAATACGGTGCCGTTCATGGCTGATCCGCCGCTTGTTCCGCTTGTTCCAGTGGTGCCGATGGCACCGATGGGGCCGCTTGCCCCGCTCGCTCCAGCCGCGCGCCGCGCTCGTTGCGCGTCTCCAGCGCGTGCCGCTCGACGATGATGCGCGCCGCCTCGTGCAGGTTCGAGACGATCGCGTAGGGCAGCCGCGCGGGCGCGGTCTGCCATTCGGTCTCGTTGCCGCAGTCGGTGAGGATCGCGCGGCAGCCCGCGCGGTTGCCGGCCTCGATATCGTCGAGGATGTCGCCGACCATCCAGCTACGTTCGAGATCGATGCGGTAGTCGCGGCTCGCGCGCAGCAGGAGGCCGGGCTCGGGCTTGTGGCAATCGCATCGGCACGCATAGGGCGCGACGATGCCCTCGGGGTCGTGCGGGCACCAGTAGGCGGCGTCGAGCATCGCGCCGCACTCGGCGAACATGCGGCGCAAATGCGTCTCCACGCGCAGCAGCGCCGCGCGCGGGAAATACCCCAGCGCGACGCCGCGCTGGTTGCTCACGACGATCAGGCGCAGGCGCGTGCGCCCGAGCAGCGCGAGCGCTTCGGCCGCGCCCGGCGCGAAGCGCATGTCCTTCGGGTCGACGTTGTACGGGACGTTTTCGAGCAGCGGACCGTCCTTGTCGAGAAAGACCGCGGGACGCAGGGGATGACGTGAGCGATTTTGCATGGGCGCCTCTTTGAGCCGATGTCGGGACGGATGGCTAGCCGAACGCGCGCAGGGTCGCGGCGCGCGCGTAGGCGGCGGCCTGCTCGCGTTCGCGTTCGTGGTCGCGCGGCGGCTCGCCTTCGTGCGCGGCGGCCGGCGCGTGCCGGGCGCGCTGCGTGGGTTGCGCGAGCTGTGCGTACAGGTCTTCGAGCTGCAGGCCGATCTGCCGCCACGTGAAGTGCGCCTGCGCGCGGGCGCGGCCCGCTTCGCCCATCGCGCGCGCACGCGCGGGATCGGCATGCACGGCGAGCAGCCGCTCGGCGAGCGCGCCGGGGTCGCGCGGCGGCACGAGCCAGCCGGTCTCGCCGTGCCGCACCGTGTGGCGGATGCCGCCCACGTCCGCGCCGATCACGGGCGTCGCGCACGCCATCGCCTCCACCGGCGTGATGCCGAACGGCTCGTACCAGGGCGTGGTCACGAACACGTCGGCGGCGCTGTAGAAGTCGCGCAACTGCGCGCGCTCCCGGCGGCCCACGAAGCTCACGCGCTCCTCGATCCCGCAGCGGTGCGCAATGCCGCGCAGCCGCGCGATCTCGGGCGTGGCGATCTCGTTGGGCGTCTGCGCGTCGCCGCCCACCACGTAGAGCCGCGCACGCACGCCGTGGCGCGCTTCGAGCGCGGCCACGCCGCGCACGACGTTGTCGATGCCCTTGCGCTCGACGAGGCGCCCGAGCTGCAGCACGGCGAATGCGTCGCGCTGCCAGCCGAGGTGGCGCCGCGCGCGCTCGCGTTCGAGCGGCGCGAACTCGCCGGGATCGAACCCGCAGGCGACGATGGCGATGCGCGCCGGGTCCGCGTGATAGTGCGCGAGCAGATCGTCGCGGTCCGCCGGGCATTCGGCGACGATGCAGTCCGCGCGGCGCACGAGCTCGTCCTCGATCGCGAAGCGCTCGTCGGGGAAGCTGTCGTTGGCGCCCTGGTGCAGACGGCGCACGCGCCCGAGCGCATGGAACGTGATGACGAGCGGCACGCCGAGCGCGTCCTTGAGCGCGAGCGCCGCGAGCCCCGACATGAAGAAGTTCGCGTGGATGACGTCGTAGCGCTGCCGCTCGTGGCGGCAGAAGTCCACGAGGAACGCGCCGAACGCCGGCATGTGCGGGAGCAGCTGCTCCTTGGGCAATTGCATCGGCGGGCCGGCCGGCACATGAATGACCCGCACGCCGTCCATATGGGAAATGGGCGGCAGCAGCGCTCGGTCGCGCCGCGTGAACACGTCGACTTGATGGCCGGCGCGCTGCAACTGTCGCGCGACGTGCGCGACATAGATGTTCTGTCCGCCGGTATCGACGCCGCCTGCCACCGCGAGCGGCGAGGCATGTTCACTGACGAGTGCGATCTTCATGAGGGGTCCTCGCGAGAGAAGTCGGCAGCCGACGTGTCATCGACACGCGTCGCGAATGTTGCAGCGGGTGCAACACCCTACGCATGCGGCATGCCACTGGTTTCGACTGCGAAGCATCGGGAGCGGCTTTTTAGCCGCTTTTTGTAGCGCCGTCGCGAAGGCGTCGGCGCATCGCCACGATCCGACGAACCCGACCCGCGTTACGCGGCGTTGCGACTTTTACAAGCGCATGTAAGGGGCTCCGCACGCGCTTCGCAATCGATAGGGCGCCGCGCGCGGGACCGCCATGGGTCCGCCGCTTGCGTGACGGATCGCCCGACGCACGAGCTTGGGAGGAGGGATGAACCAGACGCCTGAGACGCCAGCGGGCCGGCGCGCCGTGCGTGCGCGTATCGTCCGCACGCTCGGCGCGGCGCTGTGGCGGCATCGGGGCGCGAGCGCGGGCGCGGCGGCCCTGATGATCGGCGCGCGGCTCGGCGCCGTTGCGGTGCCCGTCGCGCTCAAGCAGTTGATCGACCATCTCGGGCACGTGCGTTCGCTCGCGATGGTGCCGGTGCTGCTCGCGCTCGCCTATGCGCTGCTGCGCTTCGTGGCGGACGCGCTCGGCGAGGCGCGCGACGTCGCGTTCAGCATCGTCGTGCAGCGCGCGGTCGCCTCGCTGCGCGAGAGCACGTTCGCGCAACTGCATCGGCTCGGCGCGCGCTTTCATGCGCAGCGCGAAACGGGCGCCATCGTGCGCGACGTGCAAAAGGGCGCGGACGGTCTCGGCTTTCTGCTCGGCACCGCGCTGTTCTCGGTGCTGCCCACGCTCTTCGAAATCGCCGTGGTGGTCGCCATCGTCGCCACCCATTACGGTCGCGCTTTCGTGCTCGCGATCGCCGGTACTTTTGCCTGCTATGCGCTCTACACGGCAATCTTTACGCGCCGGCGCCTCGCGAACCAGCGCGCGCTCAGTGTGCTGCACGTGGGCCAGAGCGGCGTGGTGGCGGCGGGCATCGCGGCGGTCATGCTGGTCGCGGTCCAGCAGGTGGCCGCGGGCGCGATGACGATAGGCGACCTCGTGCTGGTCAACGCGTACATCATCCAGGTCTGCGCGCCGCTCAACACGCTTGGCTTCGTGTTTCGCGAGGCCAACGATGCGCTCGTCGACGTCGAACGACTGTTCGGTCTCCTGAGCGCGCGCGGCACGCCGGGCGAGGACGAGGACGTGCCCGGCGCGCGCCCGCTCGTGGTGAGCGAGGGCGAGCTCGGTTTTCATCATGTCGATTTCGGCTACGACGATGGCCGTCTCGTGCTGCACGATCTCGTGTTCACGGCGGCGCCGGGGCAGACCGTGGCCGTGGTGGGCGGCAGCGGCTCGGGAAAATCGACCTTGATCCGGCTGCTGTTCCGTTTTTACCGGCCCCAGCGCGGCACCATCACGCTCGACGGCCAGGACATCGCGAACGGCACGCTCGCGAGCCTCAATGCGGCTATCGGCATCGTGCCGCAGGACACGGTGCTGTTCAACGAGACGATTGCCTGGAACATCGCCTATGGCCGCCCCGATGCGACGCGCGCCGACGTCGTGCGCGCCGCGCGGGCCGCCCAGCTCGACGACCTGATCGAGCGCCTGCCCGACCACTACGAGACGCGCGTGGGCGAGCGCGGCGTGCGGCTTTCGGGCGGCGAGCGCCAGCGCATCGCGATCGCGCGCGCGATGCTCAAGAACCCGCGCGTGATGGTGTTCGACGAGGCGACCTCGGCGCTCGACACGCGCTCGGAGCGCGCGATCCAGGACGAGCTCAGGCGGCTCGCGCGCGGGCGCACGACGATCGTGGTCGCGCACCGGCTCTCGACCGTCGTCGATGCGGACGTGATCCTCGTGATGGAGCACGGGCGCATTGTCGAGCGCGGGCGGCACGAGGCGCTGCTCGCGCGCGACGGCGTCTACGCGAAGATGTGGGCGATGCAATGGCAGCAGGACGATCTCGAGCATGCGGAGCGCCGCCTCGTGGCCGCGCCGCTGGACGTGATGGCGCTGCTCGAGCGGGTGGCCGCGCGCGTGCGCGAAAGCGCGCCGCGCGCGGCGGTGCGGGTCGCGGGGCAGTCGGTGCAGGGGCTCTCGGTGATGGCTGTCGATGGCGATGCGCTTTATCAGGCGCTCGTGCTGCTTGCCGCGAATGAGGCGCGCGAGGCGGGCGCACGTGATGAACCTCGCGCACGCGACGCGCGTACTGGACGCAAGACGCACCATGCACGCGATGAACACAACCCACGCGACGGCGCCCACGCCCTGCAGCTCGACGCGCGCCGCCGCGACAACACCGTGCTGCTATGCGTGACGGGCGGCGCGCAGCCCGCGCCGCTCGACGACGACGCGCTCGCGCACCTCGAAGCGCTGTTGCGCGAGGCCGGCGCGAGCTTCACGCTCGATCCCGGCGACGGGCACGTGCGCTATGCCGTGGCCGTGCCGCTGCATGTGCTCGCGTCCGCAAGCTCACCCGCATCCGCCTCAGAACCGGTTCGCGCCGCGCAGCGCAGCGGCGAGCTTGCGGGCCTGCGCGTGGCCGTGCTCGACGACGAAGCGGAAACGCGCGACGCGCTCGAAGCGGCGCTCGCGCTGCACGGCGCCACGGTGGAGGTGGCCGCGGGCGGCGCGCGGTGGCTGGCCGCGTTACGCGAGCGGCCCCGCGCGGCATGGCCCGACGCCGTGCTCTGCGATCTCGACCTCGGCGCCGAGGACGGCACGCGCGTGATCGCCGCGCTGCGCGAGATCGAAGTGCAGGCGTGCGCCCCGGCGCGACGCATCCCCGCGATCGCGATGACGGGACGCGTGGCGCGCGAAGCCGAAACCGCTACCGAGCGCGGCTTGTTCGTGGTGCGGCTGGGCAAGCCCATCGCCGTGCCGGCGCTCGTCGCGACGCTTGCCCGCGCTACAGGCAGGACAGGCGGGACGAGAGAAAGGACAGCGTAAGGACTGGCCGCAGCGCTTCCGACGTTGAGCCGACGTCGAGCCGACGCTCAACCGATGCGCCGCTGCGAGATATCTTCGAGCGTGTTGGCGAGATGCTCGCGCTGCGCGCCGTCGCGGCGCGTGGCGATGTCGCCGAGCGACAGCGCGCCGACCAGCTTGTGATTGCAGATCGGCGCGGCCACGGCCGCGCCGCCCGGCCGCCGCTTCCCGTGCCGCTTTTGCGCGCGCCGGGCCGGCCCCGTTTCAACCGTTACACGTAAGGACTGCCAGAAGCAGGAGTCCGCCCCGCGCGCTCGGGCGGCGCGTTCGAGGGCGGGTCGCCTTCGGGCAGCGGCGGCGGCTCGTCGTCGGGGCGCGGCGGGGGCGGTTGGCGTTCGGGGTCGCCGGCCGGGTCGTCTATCGGATCGGTCGGCGGCAAATGGAACGAGGGGTTCAAGGTATCGATGCGCGGCATGGCAAGGCTCCGGAAAATACGGCGCGTTTGGCGAACAGCGCCTTCAAATGAGCGGCGTGCCGCCCGTGACCGCGAGCGTGGCGCCCGAGATATAGCTGCCTTCGCACGAGGCGAGCAGCACATAGGCGCCGGCGAGCTCGGCGGGCTGGCCGGGCCGCTTCATCGGCGTGGCCTGGCCGAACCCGGCGACGTCGCCGGCCGGCATCGTCGAGGGAATCAGCGGCGTCCAGATCGGTCCCGGCGCTACGCAGTTCACGCGGATGCCGCGCTCGGCCACGAGCTGCGCGAGCCCGCCCGTGAAGTTCTGGATCGCGCCCTTCGTGGCCGCGTAGGCGAGCAGGGTGGGCTTGGGCTGGTCGGCGTTGATCGACGCGGTGTTGACGATCGCGCTGCCCGGCTTCATGTGCGTGATCGCTTCGCGCGAGATGCGAAACATCGCGCCGATATTGGTATCGAAGGTGCGGTCCCATTCGTCGTCGCTGATCGATTCGGGCGAGTCGTGCGTCATCTGGTAGGCCGCGTTGTTTACGAGAATGTCGAGCTTGCCGAACGTGTTCACGGTCGTGCGCACGAGCTCGCGGCACCATGCGCGATCGCGCACGTCGCCGGGCAGCAGCAGCGAGCGCCGGCCGGCTTCCTCGACCCAGCGCGCGGTTTCCTGCGCGTCGTCGTGCTCGTCGAGATAGGCGATGGCGACGTCGGCGCCTTCGCGCGCGTAGGCAATGCAGACCGCGCGGCCGATGCCGCTGTCGCCGCCCGTGACGAGCGCGACCTTGCCGGCGAGCCGGTCCGAGCCGCGATAGCTCTTTTCGCCGTGGTCGGGCTGCGGGTGCATCGGCGCGGTGAGGCCGGGCGTGCGCTCCTGCTGTTGCTCGGGCAGGGGTGGGGTGGGGCGATTCTCGGGCATAGCGCGTCCTCGTGGAGTGGGGAGTCCTGGCGTTTCTCCGCATCGGCCGTGCCGCGAACGCGGCCGGGGGCGCTCGTTCGCTCCGGGCGTGCCGTGGCGCTGCCGAACGCCTCCAAATGTGAGCGATTGGTGCACAGGCATGCGCGTTGCGTGCGCCGTGCCAGAACCATCAGGAGTACGTGCTATGACGAATCGGGCGCAGAACAGGATCGTCGTGGTGACCGGCGCGGGTGCCGGCGTGGGCCGGGCCGCCGCCGAGGAATTCGCGCGCGCGGGCTACGACGTCGCGATGCTCGCGCGCGAACCGCAGCGCCTCGCGCGCGCCGCCGCGCAATTGCGCGGCTATGGCGTGCGGGTGCTCGCGCTTCCCACCGACGTGGCCGATGCGCAGGCCGTGGAAGCCGCGGCGGCGCGCGTGGAAAGCGAGCTCGGGCCGATCGACGTCTGGGTAAACGTTGCGATGGCAACGGTTTTCGCGCCGGTCTCGGCGCTCGATGCGCGCGACGTGGAGCGCGCCACCCAGGTCACCTATCTGGGCCAGGTCTACGGGACCATGGCCGCGCTCGCGCGCATGCGCCGGCGTAATTGCGGCACGATCGTCAACGTGGGGTCCGCGCTGGCCTCGCGCGCGGTGCCGCTGCAATCGGCCTACTGCGGCGCGAAGTTCGCGGTGCGCGGCTTCACCGACGCGCTGCGCTCGGAGATCCTGCACGACGGCCTCGCGGTGCACCTCTCGCTCGTCGATCTGCCCGCCATCAACACACCGCAGTTCGACTGGGCGGCCAATCGCACCGGCAAGCGCGCGCGGCCCGTCGCGCCCGTCTATCAGCCCGAGGTGGCGGCGCGCGCGATCCGCTTTGCGGCCGAGCATCGGCGCCGCACGCTGTGGCTGGGCTGGTCCACGGCGCGCGCGATCGTGGCGGACCTGCTCGCGCCGGGCCTCGTCGACCGCTATCTCGCGCATGCGGGCTACAGCGGCCAGTTGACCGACGAGCCGCGCGCCGACGACGCCCCCGACAATCTTCACGCGCCGGTGCCGGGTGACTACGGCGCGCATGGCCGCTTCGACGACGAAGCGCGCAGCGCAGGCGTGCCGCTCTTCACCGACCGCCATGCGCGGGCGCTCAAGGGCGGCCTCGCGCTCGGCCTGCTGGGCTTGATCGGCGCGGCGGCGATGGGCGCGCGTCGGTTGGGGCGCGGGCGTTCGTGATGCGTGTGCCTTCGCCTTTGCGATTGACCATGCAGCACAGCTCTGCGCTCACCCCGAAGCCAGTGCGAGCCGCGCATTGACCTTGAGCGGCGCGACGTCGTCGCGGTAGGGCGGCTTGGGGATGAACCGGCGGATCACGTTCGGCTGGAAGATCAGGCAGTAGGTGCTCCCGCCGTACTGAAAGAAGCCCAGCTCGTCGCCCTTGGCCAGATGCTGCCCCACCGAGGCGACGATGCGGCACGACGACACCTCGGCCATGCCGACGAACACGCACGCGAGCGTGCCGATGGCGGGCGAGTCCGCCTCGATCACGATCACGGCGCGCGCCGCCACGGCGCTCGTGTAGCCCTGCGAGTCGTTGAGGCCCCGCACGTCGGTGCCCTCGGCTTCGAGCCCCGAATAATAAGTGCCGTCGATGTTGTACGCCTGCACGATCCGCCCCGCGATCGGGGCATGCCAGCGGTGATAGTTGAACGCGCTCAGATATCCCTGGTACACCTGACCGCCCGCGAAGCGCCGCACGAATTCGGTCTCGCTGCCCGCGAGGATCTCGCGCAGCGAATACGGTTGTGCCTTGACCCAGAAGCGGTCGTGCAACTGGCAGTCTTCGCGCACGTCGTAGGGCGAAGCTTCGCACGCGTTGACGATCACGGCGGGGTTCTCGGGCTCGTCCACGAGCCGCGCGCCCGCGCGCAGCCGGCGCGTGAAGAAGTCGTTCCACGAGGCGAATCCCCAATGCGGCTGCGAGCGGTCGCAGTGGTAATCGGCGAGGCTCATCTTGCGTTGCGCGGCCTCGCAGAACCATCCGTGGGGCGCGTCGGTCGTCAGATGCGTGCGCGAATGCGGCCCGCACAGAAAGCCGCACCAGTATTCAAGCACGCGCCGCAACTGCGCGTTGAACGCGGGGTCGCGAAACACCGCATAGCCGGACGGCATGCACATCGGCCAGTCGAGCACGAGGTTCAGCGGCGTCGCAATGGGCACTTGCGCATCGAAGGGCGGCGCATAGCCCGCCAGATAATCGACGATGCTCATCAGCTCGTCGATATTGGCGTAGCCGAGCTCGAAGCCCATGCCCAGCGCTTCGTCGATCGCGCGCGAGAGATTCATCCGCAGCACGGTGTCGCTGTGCACGAGCTCCGCGAGCTGGCGCACGACGCGCGTCATGGGCGTGCGGCGCTCGCGCTCGCGCGCGGCGGCCGCGATCCGCAGGCGCGCCTGCGCCGCCGCTTCTTCCTTCTGCGGCATCCAGTTGCCGAGGCGCCGTTTCGTGGCCGGCCTGGCCGTCGTCTGCATGGCGGGGTTCCTCCTGCTCTCCGGGGTCCATACAAGGTGCGTACGGGCCTGGCCGTACTCCGTAACCGGAAGCAACAGCGATGCCGCGCGTCGGGTTTGCTGGGTTCGTTGGGCTGGAAAGCCGATCGGGCCAGCCCGGCGCGCGGGCCCGGCATTCCATCCAGGCCCGGTTTTTGTAGCCCTTACGCGTAAGGTTTGAACGTATCTGGCGAGGACGTAAGCCCGGGCACCGGGCGATGCGCCTGGCCGCTCACGGACGGCCAGCATGCGTGCGCCGCAGCGGCGCGGCAAGGCACGCTCATTGCGTAGCGATCACCGTGACCAGGAGCCTGGGTCCGCGCGCCGCGATGAGCATCTGTTTCATCGCGGCGCGTCGTGCCCGGCGACATTCAGGAGCCGACAATGCTTTATTACGCGGTCGTATTTTTCATCATAGCCGTGGTGGCGGCTATTTTCGGGTTCGGCGGTATTGCTGCCGGTGCGGCGAGCATCGCCAAGATCCTGTTCCTCGTCTTCGTCGTCCTGTTCATTGCCAGCCTGCTGTTTGGCGCGATAAGGCGCTGAGGGTCCCGCGAAAGACGAGCGCGCAGCGTGCCGTGACCCGGCGCGCGCGGAGCGCGAGCGGCTGGTAAGGATGCCTGAATAAGGGTGTCGCTTGCGGCGCCGCCGGGCACGGACGCTGCGCGCAGGATGTTTTCAACTGTATGTATCAACTGCACGTACCAAGGAGCGAGCACCATGGCGAATACGGAATCGAAGCAAAAAGGCGGTACCGAAGCGAATCTGGCCACCCCGACCGACTTGGGGCAGGACGCCCGCAAGGAAGTCTCGGCGGGACTCACGAAGCTGCTGGCGGACGTCTTCGCGCTCTTCGTGAAAACGAAGAATTTCCACTGGCACGTGAGCGGTCCGCATTTCCGCGACTACCACCTGCTGCTCGACGACCAGTCCGCGCTCGTCTTTGCGATGATCGATCCGGTGGGCGAGCGCGTGCGCAAGCTCGGCGGCACGACGCTGCGCTCGGTGGGACAGATCAACTCGCTCAAGCGCATCGCCGATAACGACGCGGCGTTCGTCGCGCCTGAAGCGATGCTCGACGAACTGCGTCGCGACAACGAGGCGCTCGTGCACTTCATGCGCGAACTTCATCAGGTCTGCGACGACAAGGACGATGTGGCGACGGCCAGCCTGATCGAGAACTGGATCGACCAGACCGAGGAGCGCGTCTGGTTCCTGTTCGAGACGACGCGCCATACGCGCTGACCGGCGCGTGGCCGGGTTATCGGCCATTGAGAAAGGCCGCCTGCGGCGGCCGACCTCCCTCGCAAGATCCCGCCCGGCACAACCAGAATTGTGTCGGGCGGAATCGCGCCGGGGCGCCCTACCGGTGCCCGTGATGCGCGCGCGCCGCGCGCGTCTGAGCCGCCTTTTTCGCCGCAGCCGAACGGCCCGCTGCGCCCTTCGTCTGCACGGCTTTCTTCGCGGCCGCCGAACGTCCCGCCGCGCCCTTCGTCTGCACGGCCTTCTTCGCCGCCGCCGAACGGCTCGCAGGCGTGCGTCGCGCCGCAGCGCCCTGTGCCTGCTTCGACATCGCCTTTTCCGACGCGCCGGCCTTGCTCTCGCGCTTGAGCACGGCGGTGCTCACGCGCGCGCGTTTCGCGGACGATTCGGTGCTCGCGCTGTGGCGCTCCTTGTGCTGGCCCGCCTCGCTGTCCTTGGCGGCCTTCTTGCGCGTCGCTTCGCTGGCCTTGCCCTTGGCGGGCGGCTTCAGGTCGACGCCGGCGCGGCGCGCCTTCGAGAGGCCGATGGCCACGGCCTGCTTCGCCGAGCGCACACCGTGCTTGCCGGCGCGCACGCGGTCGACTTCTTCCTTGACGAACTCGCCGGCCTGGGTGCTGGGCGCCTTGCCGGCGCGCTTGTCGGCACGCGCGCGCTCGATCGTTTTCTTCTCGGGCATGGTTGTCCTCCTGCGTTTAATGAACTTCGTCGATAACGCGCGCAACCGCTGTGCCACGCCTGCTTCAAGTCCGTAGCGTGCCCCAAGCCGCGTGACCGACTGGCGCGCCACGCGGCACGATAATTGCTAACTATTAATGCTTGTCCTCAGGGAGCGAATTTGCACGGCTTGCATGGATTGCACGGCTCGCGTTGGAGACAGGGCGGCAAACGCGTGCCCCGGCAGCAGCAGACACGACTATTTTTCAAAGGGCTAGCCAGCCATGGCGAACAAACGTGGGCCCAATCTCCCCGGGCAGGCGAAACATCCGGTCGTCGGGATCGGTGCGTCGGCCGGCGGATTGCGTGCGCTGCTGGAGTTTTTCGAAGCGTTGCCTGCGCATACCTCGATGGCGTTCGTCGTGGTGGTCCATCTCGCGCCCGACCACGTCAGCAACCTGCCCGAGCTCCTGCAGAAGGCCACCACGATGCCGGTGCTGCAGGTGACCCAGCCCACCGCCATCGAGCCTGACCACGTCTACCTGATCGCCCCGTCGCGGGGCCTCACGATGGTCGACGACTACTTGCGGGTCGAGCAGAATCGCCCCGGCGAAGGGCGCCGCGCCGCCATCGACCTGTTCTTCCGCACGCTGGCCGAGGCGCACCGCGAGCGGGCCATCGGCATCGTGCTTTCGGGCGCGGGCCCGGACGGCTCCGCGGGCCTCGCGCGCGTGAAGGAGATGGGCGGCATCACGTTCGCCCAGGACCCGGCCGAAGCCGAATACGACAGCATGCCGCGCAGCGCGATCTCCACCGGCATGGTCGATTTCGTGCTCACGGCCGCGGAGATGCCGCAACGGCTGCTCGATCTGTGGCTCACAGCGAAAGAGATCCGCCTGCCGGATCGGGAGCCCGACGAGCGCGAGCAGACGCTCGCCAACGAGGCCGCCGAGCGCGCGCTGCGCGAGATCATGGTGATTCTGCGCACGCGCACGGCGCACGATTTCCGCCATTACAAGCGCGCGACGATCATGCGCCGCATCGAGCGCCGTCTGCAGGTCAACGGCATCACCGACCTCCAGGCGTACCGCGACTACCTGCACCTGCATCCCGACGAAACCCAGGCGCTGCTCCAGGACATGCTGATCAGCGTGACGAACTTCTTGCGCGACAAGGAATCGTTCGAGGTGCTGGAGCGCGACGTGCTGCCGGCGATCTTCGAGGGGCGCAGCGAGGAGGATCGTATTCGCGTGTGGTCGGTCGGCTGCGCCACCGGCGAGGAAGCCTATTCGCTCGCGATGCTGCTCCAGGAGCGCTCGCTCAAGGCGCCCGAGGGCGCTTCGTTCCAGATCTTCGCCACCGACATCGACGAGCGCGCGATCACCTTCGCGCGCACGGGCCTCTATTCCGACACGATCCTCAACGACGTCGCGCCGGGCCGCGTGCGCCAGTTCTTCTCCAGGGACGCCGCGCACTACCGCATCAAGAAGGAGCTGCGCGAGCACATGCTGTTCGCGCATCACAACGTGCTGAGCGATCCGCCGTTCTCGCGCCTCGACCTGATCTGCTGCCGCAATCTGCTGATCTATCTCGACCGCGAAGCGCAGATCGAGATTCTCAAGATGTTCCATTTCGCCCTGCGTCCGGGCGGCATTCTGTTCCTGGGCAACTCCGAATCCGCCGATAGCGTGAGCGCGTTGTTCAGCGTGGTGGACAAGCGCAGCCGCATCTACCGCGCGAACATGGCCGTGCGCGGCGACACGCCAATGCCGGTCACGCTCTCGGGCCCGCTCAATGCGCGCCCCGTGGTGGCGACGGTGCAGCCGCCGGGCCGCCGGCGCTTCTCGTTCGGCGACCTGCACCAGCGGCTCGTCGAGCAGTACGCGCCGCCCAGCGTGCTCGTGAGCCGCGAGTCGGAAATCGTGCACCTGTCCGACCGCGCCGGGCGCTTTTTGCAGTATTCGGGCGGCGAGCCCTCGCACAATATCGTCGCCGTGGTGCGTCCCGAGCTGCGCGTGGAGCTGCGCACCGCGATCTACCAGGCGCTGAACACGAACCGCAGCGTGGAGGCGCGGCGCGTGCGCATCGAGCGCGACAGCCGCTCGTACATCGTGAACATGACGGCGCGGCCCGTGCACGACCCCGAGGCCAACGCCGATTTCGTGCTCGTGCTGTTCGACGAAGTCGAAGACAGCATGAGCGGGTCGGACACGGCGGCCGGCGACACCGGGAAGGACCCGATCATCAGCCAGCTCGAACGCGAGCTGCAGCGCACCAAGGAGCAGTTGCAGTCGACCATCGAGCAGTCGGAGACCTCGACCGAGGAGTTGAAGGCCTCCAACGAGGAACTGCAGGTGATCAACGAGGAACTGCGCTCGGCCACCGAGGAGCTCGAAACCAGCAAGGAAGAGCTTCACTCGATCAACGAGGAGCTCACCACGGTGAACGCGGAGCTCAAGTCGAAGGTCGAGGAAACGGGCAAGATCAACGACGACTTGCAGAACCTCATCGCCGCCAACGACATCGGCACGATCTTCGTCGACCGCAATATCTGCATCAAGCGCTATACGCCGCGCGCGATCGACGTGTTCAGCATCATTCCATCCGATATCGGGCGCTCGCTGCTCGACATCACGCATCGCCTCGAATACGACAGGCTTGCCGACGACGCCGCCGAGGCGTTCGATTCGCTGCGTCTCATCGAGCGCGAGCTCAAGAGCAACGACGGGCGCTGGTATCTCGCGCGCTTCGTGCCGTACCGCACGACCGAGGACCGCATCGACGGCGCGGTGCTTTCGTTCATCGACATCACGGACCGCCGCCACGCCGAGGACCGGCTGCGCGAGGGCGAGCGGCGCATGCGCATCGTGGCCGAGGGCACGCGCGACCACGCGATCATGACCTTCGACGACGACGGCGGGGTCGGCGGCGCACGCATCGAGGCGGCGAGAGAAGCGGGCGAGCGCGACGCGCAGCGCCGCCGCGACGAATTCCTGGCCGTGGTCTCGCACGAGCTCAAGCATCCGCTCAATCTGATCTCGGCGAGCGCGGAGCTGATCGCGCGCGCGCCCGAGACGCGGCGCAACCTGAACCTCGCGCGCGCGACCGATACGATCCGGCGCACGGTGATCGGCCAGGCGCAGATCATCGACGACCTGCTCGACATTTCGCGCGTGCGCACCGGCAAGCTTTCGGTGGTGCGCACGGCCGTGGACATGCGCGAGATCGTGCAGCGCGTATGCGGCGCGGTGCGCGAGGAGGCCGAGCATCGCGGCATCGCGCTCAACGTCGCCGTGAGCGAGACGCCCGTGATCGTCCATGCCGATCTCACGCGCGTGGAGCAGATCGTCTGGAACCTCATCAGCAACGCGCTGAAGTTCACGGCGCGCGGCTCCGTGAACGTCAAGCTGCAGGTCAACGAGCACGCGCAAGCGGTGCTCCAGGTGGCCGACACGGGCAACGGCATCGAACCCGCGCTGCTGCCGCACATCTTCGAGATGTACCAGCAGAGCCGCGACTCGGCCACGCGCCGCGCGGGCCTCGGCATCGGCCTCGCGCTGGTGCGCGAGCTCGTGACGCTGCACGGCGGCGCCGTGCGCGCGGAGTCGGACGGTGCCGGGCACGGCACGACCTTCACGGTGGCGCTGCCCACGCACCGGCACGCGGCGGAACTGCCGGGCGGCGACGGCGCGGCCCCCGAGTCGCTGCACGGCCTGCGCATCCTGATGGTCGACGACGATCCGGGCACCGTCGAGACCTTCAAGCTGCTGCTCGAAAGCGAGGGCGCGACCGTGCAGACGGCCACGAGCGGCGAGCAGGCCCTGAAAATGCTCGACGGCAATGCACCCGATGTCGTGCTGTCCGATCTGGGCATGCCGGGCATGGACGGCATCGAGTTCGTCGAAAAGCTGCGTCGCGAGCCGGCGATGCAATCGGTGATCTGCATTGCGCTGAGCGGCTTTGGCCAGGAGGCGGAAATACGCCAGGCCGAAAATGCCGGCTTCAACGCGCACCTGAAAAAGCCCGTGCTGCTCGACGACCTGATTGCCGTCGTGGCCCGCCTGCGACAGGGCTGATTCCTTGCCGCGCGCGCTCGCGCCGTACCGGAGAGTCTCTTGCCGCAGACCTGGTTCTATATCAACGGCCCGAGCGACCGCTATTTCCCGGAGCAGGAGCTCATTCGCCTCGACAAGGCCGGCTATACGGTCGCGCTCAGCCGCGTGGCCATCGACAACGTGCGGCCGTTCGTCGGCACCGCGGAACGCGCGGCATTGAGCGGCCTGCTGCGGCGCGCGGCGCCCGGCGACGAGCTCGTCGTGCTCGATCTCTCGTGCCTCGGCAGAAGCGCGCGCGACGTGCTTTCGACCTTGCAGCGATGCCGCAAGGAGCGTATCGCGGTCCGTTGCGTGGAATTCGGCAACGTGGATCTCGCGGGCCGCCCCGAGCCTCAGGCGGTCAGGATGCTCAAGGCCGTCGTGCGCCTCGAAACGGCCATGCGCAGCGAGCGCAGCAGCACCAGCCTGAAAGAGGCGCAACAGAGCGGACGGCCCACGGGACGGCCGGGCTCGCTTTCGCCGGGGGACCGCGAGGACGTGATCGGCCTGCTCGACCAGGGCGTGTCGGTGAGCGAGATCGCACGTCGTTTCAAAACGTCCCGTCAAACCATCATGCGCATTCGCGCAGCGTCGGTCGTGCCGAGCGAAACGGACGCGCCCGCCATCTGACGGCTCGCGTGGCACGCGACCCCAAGGTGTCCGCCGGAACCTGCGCCAGCACGGCCTGCCCGTCACGGTTGCTATACGGACAGGCCCCGGACGGCGGGGACCATATCCCATTTTTTTTGCAGTTTCGACTACGCTGTCCTTAAAGGTTGCTCAACGGACATGGCGGGTCGCGACAACGGATCTGGACACGATTTGGCCGCAATGAACCGGTAGTTTTCCGTTATGCCCATCGCGCCAGTTGGCGTGCCCCTTGCCCATCATTGCTATGTGATGCATGCATGGAGCCAGCATGAACCACGATTGCACACAGGTCATGACCGTCGATGACGTGATCGTTACGGAGGAGCTTTCGCGCAGGCCGGCCGCCATGCGCAACTATCAGGCCGAGTGCGCGGCATTGAGCGGGCTCGGCCGGCAACTGGCCGCGCAATCGCGCCGCATCGGCCAAACGGTGGCCGATCTGGCGCTCGACCGCTGCCACGCGGATTCCGCGGGCGTCTGCCTGCTCGAACCTCAGGACGATGTGCGGGACGGAGGCCATGGAGACGAGGGAGACGAGGGAGACGATGGGGAGGATGAGGGCGTCGTCCTGCGCCTCGCCGCCATCGCCGGTCCACTCGCGGCTCGCGCGGGCCGCTCGGCGGGGCTCGGCGAGATGCCGTGCGGCACGGCCGTCATCCGCAACGAGGTCCTGTTGTTGCGCGAGCCCGCGCGCTATTTCACGGCGCTGCGCCATATCGAGCCGCAGATCCACGAAGCGCTGATCGTGCCGTGCGCGATCCACGGCGACGTCGTGGGCGCCGTCTGGGCCGTGACGCACGCTTACGGCCGACGCTTCGACGCCCAGGATGCGCGCTTTCTCGGCGACATGGCCGTATTCGTCGCGGCCGCGCGGCGCATGCATGGCGCGTTCCACGAGGTCAGCCTCGCGCACGAGGCCGACCGGCACAAGGACGAGTTTCTGGCGACGCTCGCGCACGAGCTGCGCAATCCGCTTGCCTCGATCAGCAACGTGGCCCAGCTCCTGCTGCGCGCGAAGACGGCGGGGCCCCTGCCCGACGGCATCGCCGAAATACTGGACCGCCAGGTGCATCAGGTGACGCGGCTCGTGGACGATCTGCTCGATCTTGCGCGCATTGCGCAAGGCAAGGTCGAGTTCGACATGCGGCCCACCGCGCTCGGCGACGCCGTGCGCAGCGCCGTGGAGTCGTGCCGGCCGCTGTTCGACCAGAACCGGCAGACGCTCACGGTGTCGCTGCCCGAGACGCCTGTCGTGCTCGTTGCCGATGGCGTGCGCCTCACGCAGATCATCGCCAACCTGCTGCACAACGCGGCCAAATACAGCGAGGCCGGCGCGCAGGCCTGGCTGACCGTGACCCGCGACGGCAGCGACCGGGTCGTCATTTCCGTGCGCGACAGCGGGGCGGGGATCGCGAAGGAGCAGCTCGGCTATGTCTTCGAGATGTTCGCGCAGGCGCACCGGAACACGGCGGGCGGCAAGCGCGGGCTCGGCATCGGGCTCATGCTGGTCAAGCAGCTCGTGGAGCGGCACGGCGGGCGCGTGGAGGCGCGCAGCGCGGGGCCGGGGTGCGGCAGCGAATTCGTGGTGTCGCTGCCCGCGGGGGGCGCTGCGGGGCGAGTCGCGCGGTGAGGCGGGGCTGGGTCGTGGGTTGAGTCGATTTCTTCAGGTGAACGAATCAGCAGAAGATTCGCGGGGGCCGGGCGTGAGCACGTCCGCGAGAAAGCGCAGCACATGTGTGGCGCCGCCGCGCTCCCATGCGTCGACGTGGCTCGCGTCGGCGACGAGCGCGAGCCGACGTGGCGCCCGCACGGCCGTGTAAAGCCTCGAAAACTGCGCCGGCGGAATCACGCGGTCGGCGTTGCCGCCATAGATCAGGACGGGCGCGGCAACGCGGCCGATCTTCGCGAGGTTGTCGTAGCGGTCGCGCACGAGGCGGCGCACCGGCATCCAGCGGAAGCGCGTGGCGGCGACGTCGGCGATCGAGGTGAACGGCGCTTCGAGTATCAGCGCCGCGAGCGCGAACTCCGTGGCCAGTTGCACGGCGACGCCGCTGCCCAGCGAATAGCCATGCACGACCACGCGGCGCGAGCGCTCCATGGCATAGGCGAGCGCCGCGCGGCCATCGGCGTAGAGGCCGGCTTCGTGCGGATGGCCCGGCGCACCCCCATAGCCGCGATATCCCGCGAGCAGGACGCCATAGCCGGCGTCGAGCAATGCGTGCGCGACGTGCATGCGTTGGTGCAGATCGTCGCCGTTGCCGTGGAAAAGCACCACGGTCGCGCGCTCCGCATGCCGGGGCGCCGCGTAGCCGCAGACGAGCTCGATGCCGTCCGCGGCGCGCACGCGTATGTAGCCGATGCGGTTTTGGGCGGCTTCGTGCGCGGTGGGGCCGCGACGCATGCGCTCGGGCGGATAGATCAGCCGGCCCTGCAGCCAGAACAGCAAGCCTGTCGCCGCGACATAGACGAGCAACGCGGCTGCGGCGAAGACCAGCAATCCCACCCATGCAATGTGCAGCGCTGCGCTCATGATCGCGCTCGTGACAGGGCAACGCGTGGATTATGCCTGGCGGCTGCGATTCGCATGGTCCAGTGCGTAGGGCTGATGGGGGATCGGGCGCGGGGCTGAGGCCGTGGCGGCGCGCGGGCCTTGCGTCATCGAGCCATCGCCCCATCGCCCCATCGCGCTGTCTTGCCCGCGCAGGCACGCGCGATGCGTTGCGATGCGTTGCAAACGTCCGAAGGCCGGCATCGCAGCGTTGCGCGCTCGATCGGCGATGCCTGGATTGCGTCGATCAAACTGCGCTGCGAGGGTGCGATGCCGATGTTCGTCGTGCTGTCGGCTGCGGCCGGCTTTGTCGATGCTGCGTGCTTCATGGCGCTCTCGCAGGTTTTCACGGCGCACGTCACCGGCAATTTCGCGGCGCTCGCGAGCGCGCTCGTCAAGCCCGATAGCGCGACGGGATTGCGCGTGGCCGTGATCGGCGCGTTTGCGGGCGGCGGCGTATGCGCGTTTTGCGTGGCCTGCGCGCTGGACGCCCGCGACGCCGCCGCGCCCGCGCCGGTGCGCCGCGCGGTGATACGTGTCGAGGCGGCATGGCTCGCGCTGCTGCTCGTGCTCGACGCCGTGCTGCCCGAAGGCGCCTGGGCGCGCTACGCGGTCGCGCTCTGCGCGGGCGCCGCGATGGGCTGCCAGGGCGCGCTCTCGAAGCTGCCCGGCGCGGCCGGTTTAGGCACGCCCACCACGGTGATGACGAGCAACTTCAGCGCGTGGACTCTCGCGCTCGCGCAGCGTCTCACGCGCCGCAAGCCTGGCGCTGGCGACGCTGACGACGCAGCCGCAGCCGCAGCGCAGGACCGCACGTTAGTGCAGCTATCGCTGCAACTGCTGGTGTTCATGACGGGCGCGGCGGCGGGCGCGCTGGGCGAGCAGCGCTTCGGCGTGATGGCGCTGGCCGTGCCGCTGGCGTTGCTGGCGGCGTTGTCGTTCGGCCGCCTGACCGCGCAGGCATGACCGACCAGGCATGAAGGACGCCACGGGCACGCTCGTGATGCTGGAGCTCGAAGCCATGGGCCTCGACCGCGCGCGCACGCGGCTCAGCGTCCAGTATGTCGATCACAACCTGATCCAGGAGGACTACCGCAACGCCGACGATCATCTGTTCCTGCACAGCGCGGCCCAGCGCTTCGGCCTCTGGTATTCGCGGCCCGGCAACGGCGTGAGCCATCCGTGCCATCAGGAGAATTTCGGCAAGCCCGGCTGCACGCTGCTCGGCTCGGACAGCCACACCTGCGCGGCGGGCGCCATCGGCATGCTGGCGGTCGGCGCGGGCGGCGTGGAGGTGGCGCAGGCGATCGCGGGCGAGCCGTTCTTCACGCGCATGCCCGAAATCTGGGGCGTGCGGCTCACGGGCCGCCGGCCCGACTGGGTGAGCGCCAAGGACGTGATCCTCGAAATGCTGCGCCGTCATGGGATTGCTTCGAAAAATCGCACGATCGAAACCCGTCACGCGATAACGCCGCGCCAGGTCGATTATCTGCTGCACGGCGGCGCGCTCAACTGGACGAAGCAGCGTTTGCACGGCACTTGAGCGTATCCACGTCGCGGAACATCGCTTGCGACACGCATGAATGCACGAACGCAATCGAGGAGAGCAGTCATGGGAAACCCCACGCACCACCCAGCGCCAGGCGAGCCGGCGCGCCCGGATGATGATCGATCCGCCTCGCACGCGGACAAGTCGGACAAGCCGGGCAAGCCAGGCAAGGCGCGCGGCGCGCCGGGCAGCTTCGACCAGCCCGAGCCGAACGACGAAGTGATGCCGCGCGCGGGCGGCCCGCATCCGAAGCAGACAGCGGAGGTGCCGCTGGGCACGGACGGCGGCGTGGAGCCGCCGGATTCGCACGGCCACAACAGCGCGGCGGTGAGGAGAAAGCACCTGAAAAAGGACCCCAAAACCGGATGACCGAAGAAGCGCTGTGGTTCCTGGTCGTCGGCGTGCTGCTGATGTTCGTCGCGCTGGCGCGCGGCCCGATCGCGCGGCTGCCGCTCACGGGCGCGATGATCTATCTCGCCGCGGGCGTGGTCGTGGGGCCGGGCTGCCTCGGCCTCGTCCATGCCGATCTCGCGCAGAACGTGCGCACGCTCTCCGTGATCGCCGAGGCCGGCCTCGTCATCTCGCTGTTCTCGGTCGGCATGCACCTGCGCGTGCCGCTGCGCGACCGGCTCTGGCGCTTGCCGCTGCGCCTCGGCGTGCCGGCCATGGCGCTCACCGTCGCTTTGATGTTCGCGCTGGCCTGGGCGACGGGCTGGCCGCCTGGCGTCGCACTGTTCCTGGCCGCCGCGCTCGCGCCCACCGATCCGGTGCTCGCCAACGAGCTGCGCGTGCACGAAGCCGGCGACGCCGAGCCCGTGCGCTTCGCGCTCTCCGGCGAAGGCGGCCTCAACGACGGCGCGGCGCTGCCGTTTGCGATGCTCGGCCTCGCGCTGTGCGGCGTGCACGTGAGCGGCATGCAAAGCGTGCCGGCGTTCGCGGCGACGCTCGTGTGGGGCGTGGCCGGCGCCGTGCTCACCGGCGGCGCGCTCGCCATGCTCTGCGTGCGGCTCGTGCTGCATCTGCGCACGCATTACGGCGAGGCGCTGGGGTTCGACGGCTTCATCGCAATCGGCCTCATGTCGGTGACTTATGGCGTGGCGCTGCTGCTCCATGCGTACGCCTTCGTGGCGGTGTTCGCCGCGGGCGTCGCGCTGCGGCACGAGGAGCTGCGCGCGACGGGCGCGCGGCGTCCCGCCGAGGCGCTCGCGAGCGTGCAGCTCGCCGAGCGCACCGAAGTCGCGCAAGACCCCGAGCGCGCGCATGCGTGGCTCGCCGAGGGCATGACGGACTTCACGCTCGAAATCGAGCGCTTCGCCGAATTTTCGGTTCTCCTGATCATTGGCTGCGTGGTCTCGGCGCACTGGCGCGAGATGCTGGAGCCGCGCGCCGTGCTCTACGCGCTGGCGCTCGTGTTCCTCGTGCGGCCGCTGGGCGTGCTCGCGGCGATGACGGGTTCGAGCGCGGACGGGCAGCAGCGCCGGCTCATGGCCTGGATGGGCATACGCGGCGTGGGCGCGTTCTATTACGCGGTGTGGGGGATCGACCAGGCGGGCGAGACGCTGCGCCCGGTGCTGCCCGCGGCGCTCGATGCGATTGTGATCTCCGTGGTGCTGCACGGCTCGACGGCCGGCTACGCGCTGGGACGCTATCTGCGCCGCCGGGAGGCCGCGCAGGCGCGCTAGCGGGCGATGGCATCGATAACGCGCAATGGCGCTTTCGGCGCACTGCCTCTCGCGCTAGCGCTTCTTCAGCTGCCGCGCGTCGTCTACCGAGGTCACGCCAATTTGGGGCCGGAAAGCCGCGCCTTCATCGACATTCAGCCTTCGCGGTTCCCTTCATTCGAACAACGATTGCGCCCCGCATGGCAAAATGCCCATCACCCACGTGGGAAGGGCCGCGCCGGCCTGTACCCGGTATTTACCCGGCGTGGCCGCCGCGAATCGCGGCGCCGCCGGCCCTGGAACGGCAATTGCGCAACGTTCCGATGCACGACGCGCCACTCAACGATCGGACGGTACTGTCCGGACCCACGGCGATCAAGGGAGAATCGCATGAATCAATCACGGCCCGAGCAGTATGACTGCTGGGAGCAAGCCTTGATCGCGCGCGTTTCCGAGTATGCGATTTTTCGTTTGACGACGACTGGCGAAGTGGTGAGTTGGAACGCGGGAGCTGCGCGTATCACGGGCTACAGCGCCGAGGAAATCGTCGGGCAGCATTTCTCGGTCTTTTATCCGCGCGAGGACCGGGAGGCGGGCGTGCCGGCCGCGGCGCTGCAGATGGCGTGCGATACCGGCCAGTTCGCCACCGAAGCGTGGCGCATGCGCAAGGACGGCCTGCGCTTCTGGGCCAGCGTCCTCGTCACGCCGCTGCGCGCGAAGGACGGCTCGCTCACCGGATTCGCCAAGATCGTGCGCGACGTGACCGACAAGCGGCTCGCCTACGACGCGCTCATGGAAAGCGAGCGCAAGTTCCGGCTGCTCGTGCAGGGCGTCACCGACTATTCGATCTTCATGCTCTCGCCCGAAGGCAAGGTGACGAACTGGAACATGGGCGCGGCGCGCATCAAGGGCTACGAGGCGAGCGAAGTCATCGGCACGCATTTCCGGCGCTTCTACACGCCCGAGGACGCCGCGCAGGGCCTGCCCGAGCGCGGCCTGCAGATCGCCGCGCGCGAAGGCCGCTTCGAGACCGAAGGCTGGCGCATTCGCAAGGACGCAAGCCGCTTCTGGGCCAACGTCGTGATCGACGCGATCCGCGACGAGGACGGCAAGCTCATCGGCTTCGCCAAGATTACGCGCGACGTCTCCGAGCGCAAGGCCGCCCAGGAGCAGCTCGAAAGCGCGCGCGTCGCGCTGCTGCAGGCGCAGAAGATGGAGGCGATCGGCAAGCTCACCGGCGGCGTGGCCCACAATTTCAACAACGTCCTGCAGGTGCTGCGCGGCAACCTCGAACTGCTCGAACGGCGTCACGGCCACGACCCCGTCTCGCGCGAACGTCTGGACAAAGCCATCGGCGCCGTGGAGCATGGCGCGAAACTCGCTGCGCAGCTACTCGCCTTCGGCCGCCGCCAGGCGCTGCAGCCGCGCGTGGTGAACCTCGCGGCCATGCTCGACAACATGGATGACATGCTGCGGCGCGCGCTGGGGGAACTGATCGAAGTGGAGGCCGTGGTTTCCGAGGACCTCTGGAATACGCTCGTCGATCCCAACCAGCTCGAAAGCGTGGTGCTCAATCTCGCCATCAACGGCCGCGACGCGATGCCCAGCGGCGGCAAGCTCACGCTCGAACTCTCGAACGCGACGCTGGACCGGCACGGCAGCGCGCTGGCCGCCGACGTGCCCGAGGGACACTACGTGCTGCTCGCGGTCACCGATACGGGAACGGGCATGCCGCGCGAGGTGCTCGAACGCGCGTTCGAGCCGTACTTCAGCACCAAGCCCGAAGGCGAGGGCACGGGTCTCGGCTTGAGCATGGCCTATGGCTTCATCAAGCAAAGCGGCGGCGACATGCGCATCTATAGCGAGCCGGGGCACGGCACGACGGTGAAGGTCTGGTTGCCGCAATCGGACGAGAGCGTGGTCGACCTCGATCCCTTGCCGCCCATGCGCGTCGAGGGCGGGACGGAGACCATCCTCGTCGTCGAGGATGATCGCTACGTTCAATCGGCCGTGGTCGAAACGCTGGGCGAGCTGGGCTATACCGTGCTCAAGGCCGACGATGCGCAAAGCGCCATGGTGGTCGTGAAAAGCGGCGCGAAGATCGATCTGCTGTTTTCCGACGTGGTGATGCCGGGCCCGCTGAGCAGCACGGAGCTGGCCAGCATGGCGGTGCGCGCGGTGCCCGGCCTCAAGGTGCTGTTTACGTCCGGCTACGCGGAAAACGCTATCGTGCACGGCGGCCGGCTCGACGAAGGCGTGCATCTGCTGAGCAAGCCGTACAGCCGCGCGCAGCTCGCGGGCAAGATCCGGCACGTGCTGGGTCCGTCCGGTGCGAAAGGGGCTGCGGGCGCAGCGCTGGTCGGGCCGGCGGGGGTGCCGCTATCGATACTCGTCGTCGACGACGAATCGGCCTCGCGCGAAGCCGTGAGCGAACTGCTCGCGGAAATGGGCTACTCAGTGCGCCAGGCCGGCGACGAGCAAGAGGCGATGCGCGCATTGGCCGATCAGGCCGCGCAGGTGCTCATCACCGATATCGCGTTGCGCGGCGGCTCGGGCATCGAGCTCGCGCGCGCCGCGCTGCGGCTGAACCCGCAACTGAACGTGATCTTCGCCTCGGGCAACGAGGCGCCGTCCGCGAAGGAAACCGGGCTCGAATGCGCGGCGCTGCGCAAGCCGTTTTCCGTCGAGGAGCTTTGCGCGCTCATTGAGAACGTGTCTGCTTCCGTGCGCAACGCGCGGTGAGCGAGGCGGCGGAACCGGCCATTTGAACGCAGCGGCGCGGATCGCCCGTCCCGCTCTGCTCCGGGCGCTCCGTTCGCCGCCGATGCGTGCACTCACTCGCGCTTCCAGGCCCATAGCGCGCCGCAGATGAGGCCAATGCCCGCTGCCACGCCGAGCGCCATGAGCGGATTTTCCGCGATCGTATCGCGCGTGGCGTCAGCGGCATTGCTCGCGAGCCGCTGCGATTTCCCGCACAGCGCCTTCACCCTGCCGGAGACCTGCATTTCCTGGTCTCCCAGCAGATCGCCGGCCAACGCCTTCGCTCCGCCTGCTGCTTCGTGAAGCATGCCGCTTGCGCGTGCTGCTCTATCCATGATCGTGCTCCTTGTTGGGTGGGTGGCGTTCTGGTGCAGCAGTCATCGTGCCCGTGCGGGGCGAATGCGGCTTCACATCGGCTTGATCGGCCTGATTGGCCTGATGGCCCGCGACGCTTGTGCTCGCCGGCAGGCACCTCGATTGCTGAAAATCATTGCTGCATCGGACGCATCGGAAGGGGAGAGCGATGAAACGCAAACTCGAGGTCTACGAATCGAAGCGCCGCTTCGAGAACACGCCGGAGCCGCGTGGCAACGCCCAGCCACGCAAGGCCCGTGGCCGCCGCGAGGGTGGCGATGGTGGCGACGGCGCGGCTTCGTACGTGATCCAGCGTCACGACGCGCGGACGCTGCATTACGACTTCCGGCTCGAACTCGACGGCGCGCTCAAGTCGTGGGCCGTGCCGAAGGAGCCGAGTCTCGATCCGTCCGTCAAGCGGCTCGCGGTTCACGTCGAGGATCATCCGCTCGCGTATGGCAGCTTCGAAGGGCGCATTCCCGAAGGCAACTATGGCGCGGGCAACGTGGAGATCTGGGATCGTGGCACCTGGCGGCCCGAGGGCGGGCTGGGTGCCGCGCGCGAGGGCTACGCGCAGGGCAAGCTGAAATTCACGCTCGACGGCGACCGGTTGCACGGCGGCTGGGCGCTGGTGCGCAGTCCCATGGGCGACGCGAAGCAGGAGCGATGGCTTCTGATCAAGCAGCGCGACGATGAGGCGGCGGATGAGGCGGCCCCGGCCTCGACCGCGCCCGAGCGGAGGGCGGGGCGCAAGACGGAGCCGGACGCAAAGCGCGAGGCGAAGCACGACACGGCACGCGATACGAAGCGCGACGCCAGGCCCGCGAGCGCACCGGCCCGGCGCACCCGCCGCGCCGCCGAAGGCGAAGCGGAAGTAGCCGGCGTACGCATCACGCACCCCGAGCGCGTGATCGACGAGCAAAGCGGTCTGCGCAAGATCGATCTCGTTCACTACATCGAGGCGATTGCGCCGTTGCTGTTGCCGCAACTGGACCAGCGGCCGGTATCGCTCGTGCGCGCGCCACGCGGCGTATCGGGCGAGCAATTTTTCCAGCGGCACGCGAAGCCGCCGCAGATCCCGCATGCGGTGCGCCATGCCGACCTCGACCCCGGCCATGCGCCGCTGCTGACGCTCGAATCCGTCGCGGCGCTCGTGGACGCGGCCCAGATGGACGCGATCGATCTGCATACCTGGAACGCGTCGACGACGAACATCGAGAAGCCCGACCGGATCATCTTCGACCTCGACCCCGATCCCGCGCTCGACTGGGGCCGCGTGATCGAAGCGGCGCATCAGACGCGCGAACTGCTCGAACGGCTCGGCTTGCGCGCATGGTGCAAGACGAGCGGCGGGAAGGGCCTGCACGTGGTCGTGCCGCTCGCGCGTCACGCGGGCTGGGACGAGGCGCTGGACTTCGCGCACGCGGTGACGGACCGCATGGCGGCGCAAATGCCCGAGCGCTTCAGCGCGAAGATGGGCGCGCAGAACCGCAAGGGGCGCATCTTTCTCGACTACCTGCGTAATGCGCGCGGCGCGAGCACGATCGCCGCGTACTCGCCGAGAGCGCGGCCCGGTCTACCTGTTTCCGTGCCGCTTCGCTGGGACGAACTCGACGCCACGACCGCGGGCGACCAGTGGAATATCGCGAACCTGCACGAACGGCTGGACGCGATGACGGGCGATCCCTGGGACGGCTACGGACGCGCGCGCCAACGCATCAGCGCGGCGATGCGGGAGCAAATCGACGCTGTTTGACGCGTTGAGGAGAACGATTCATGAAGGCACGCACGATTTTCGTTTCCGCAAGCATGGCGGCGATGTTCGCCGCTACGTGCTCCGCGATTGCGCAGAACACCGGCGGCAGCGGCGAAATGGGCGCGGGGCCGGGCGGCGAGGCGAACGGCGCGGGATCGTCGGCGCCTACCCGGAGCGTCGAGGAGACGCCGTCCGCAAGCGGCGCGAGTGCGTCATCGGTTCAATCGAAGCCGCATCGCGCGAAGCCGGGCCAGGCCCGGAAAGCGACGAACGCTCACGACGCCCCCGCAAGCAGCGACTGAACAACACCCTCGCCTCAGGACTTCGTCGCCTGCGCTACCGGATCGATGCCGCGCTTTGCCGACCTCGCCGCCGCATTGGCTGCCAGATCGACTTGAGTTCGCGCGACCTCCACGGCCTGTTGCCCAGTCTGCTGGAGCGACCCATAGAGTTGATGCGCGGCGCCGATGGCCGAATCCAGCGCGGCCACGATGGGCTCCGATCCCTGAGGGACGCGCTTCGCGAAGTCTTGCAGCGCCGCTCTCGCTTGGGTGCTGCACGCTTGCGCCTGCGCCTGCGAGCAGCGCACATAAGTCGCCTGGACCGATGCTGCGAGATCGAGGAGGCGGCGATTGTAGTCCTGGACTTGCCCGGCGGCAGGGACCATGAACGCGTTTTGCAGCGTCAGCCATTCGGAAGGTTCATGCGTGGCCAGCGCCTGCTGCGAGAACTCGCGAGTCGTGCTCAGAAGCGTGCGGGCGGCCTCCAGATTGAGGTCTGCTAACTTGTTCATGTTGTCGGTGAACGCGCTGCTGAGTTCGACGAACAGGTCGATGTTGGTCTTTTGCGCAGCGGAAACCAGTTCCTGGACTTGCATGGTGAAGCTCCTGTGGGCAGGGTCGAGTTGTATAAGAAAAGCGGCGTGACATGGGGGAGGCCATGTAACGCCGTGGGCATGGCAGTAGATGAAAACGAATGTGCAGTCGCGCGGAGTGGATGCGATGGCGACTCGCGCAGGGCGCTCAGTGCATGCGCGTGATGCTTTGAAGCAGCGAGTTTCCGTCGTCGGTCAGGCAGGGGCGATGGATGCCGGACGCGAGCTGTTCCATCGCAATCAACTGGTGTTCGACCAGGACATCCAGTTCTTCGCGAGTGAGATCGATCTGGTCTGGAGAATCCTTTACCAGCATCAGAGTCGCGAATTCGTGTGGGCTGAGCATGTCTGTCTCCAATATGGATTTATCGGGCGGGCGATGCCAAATAATCAGATCAATAAGTTGCATGCTTGCATACAGCATTAAACGACGATCAACGGAAAGCAATTGGCAAGAAACCTGAAACCTGGCTTGCAAGCTCAACGCGGCGCGCGACGAATCACGCTCCGGCTGAATGGAGCCCTGGCATGGAAGACGAACCTCATGAGACGAATGCTACGGTGTGGCGATGGACGGGGGAGACCTTCCCCAGTCATCTGAAGCCGGCGGCTCCAGGAGGGTTGCGAGCGAATGTCGCACGATCATTATGCAGTAGTGGTGGCGGCCGCGCACTGTTTATATATCGGTCTATACGGACATTTCGGACGCCCTGGACAACGGTGCTAGCTTCGCCTGGTTTCAGGCCAATGACAACAAAAAAATAGTCCATAGATAGGTATCCGATGTATTCATCGTTAATGCCTCGCCAGTCATTTATACCGATGCCCTGCTTTTAATGTCGGTAAATATCTACCAGTTCATCGGGGGAAGTGGGACGGCTTGCAGCCGTGTATCGCAAGTTAGTGGCGTGACCGGTAGGCCGATGCCAGTGCCGGACGAACCGCTTCGGTTCCTTCACACCAATCGCGACCATGGTCAGGAAGCTGCGCCGGCCAATCTGCGCTCCAGCAGTGAATGTGTGATGAAGCAAAAAAAGAACCCGCCAATCAGGGCGATATGGCGGGCTCAAGACAGTGGGCACATGGCTATGGTGCCCAAAGGGCCGATTGCCATATGGGATATGACAATCGAATGCAAATTAGCAAATGCGACGCTATCTGTCGCTGTACGGAAGTCACGCTTACTGAACACGCGCGAGCGGTGGTGCTCACGAGCGAGGCATGGATGGCGCCTGCGTTCTGTCACAATGCCGTTCGGCTTCTATAGCCCGGCATTTTGTTCGCGTTTACTGAGGAAGAACGGCTGCGCCACGTCCCGTAGCGCCACCGTTCTCCCTCAGAGGACGACATGCGAAACGCTTCCGCTTCCCCATCGCCCGACACGCGCGCGAGTGCCGCCGCGCGGCTCGAACGCTTGCCGTTTTCCGGCTATCACAAGCTGATTTTTCTGATCATTGCGCTCGCATTCTTCTTCGACTCGGTCGACCTGGGCACGATGACCTTCGTGCTCGGCTCGATCAAGAAAGAATTTGGCCTCACGAGTGCGCAGGCGGGACTCGTCGCGAGCTCGAGCTTTTTCGGCATGACGCTGGGCGCCGCGGTGGCGGGCCTGCTTGCCGACCGCTTCGGCCGGCGCCCGGTATTTCAATGGAGCATGGTGCTCTGGGGCATCGCCTCGTATCTGTGCTCGACGGCGCACGACATGAATTCGCTGATCGTCTACCGGATCCTGCTCGGCTTCGGCATGGGCATGGAGTTCCCCATCGCCCAGGCGCTGCTCTCCGAATTCGTGCCCGCCGCGCAGCGCGGCCGCCTTGTCGCGCTGATGGACGGCTTCTGGCCGCTCGGCTTCATTACCGCGGGCATCGTCGCGTACTTCGTACTGCCGGCGCTCGGCTGGCGCACCGTGTTCGCGCTGCTGGCGATTCCCGCCGTGTTCGTGCTCGTCGTGCGCCGGATCGTGCCCGAATCGCCGCGCTGGCTCGAACATCGCGGACGCCTCGCCGACGCCGATCGCGTGGTCGCGGACGTGGAGGCGCGCGTGATGCGCTCGGCGGGCGTGTCGAGCCTGCCCGCGCCGCCGCGGCTCGCGCAGCCCGCGCCTTCGCACGGGCGCGGGGCATGGCGGGAAATCTGGAGTCCTGCCTATCGGCGCCGCACCATCATGGTGTGGCTGCTCTGGTTTTTCGCGCTGCTCGGCTTTTACGGACTCACCTCGTGGCTCGGCGCGCTGCTGCAACAGGCGGGATTCGCGCTCACGCAGTCGGTGCTCTATACGGTGCTGATCTCGCTCGGCGGCATACCGGGATTCCTGTGCGCGGCGTGGCTCGTCGAGCGCTGGGGCCGCAAGCCTGTTTGCATCGCGTCGCTCGTGGGTGGCGGTGCGATGGCGTTCGCGTATGGGCAAACGGCGTTGCATGGGGCGAGCATCGCGCTGCTGATCGGCACGGGGCTCGTGATGCAGTTCTTCCTGTTCGCGATGTGGGCCGCGCTCTATACCTATACGCCCGAGCTTTACGGGACCGGTGCGCGCGCAACGGGTTCGGGATTTGCATCGGCGATCGGGCGGGTGGGGTCGCTAATCGGCCCTTATGCGGTGGGCGTCGTGTTGCCGATGTTCGGTCAGGGCGGGGTGTTTACGCTGGGCGCGCTATCGTTCGTGATCGCGGCGCTGGCCGTGTGGGTGCTCGGGATCGAGACGAAGGATGTGTCGCTCGAGGCGCTGGCGGCGGCTGGAGAGGGCGACGGCGCGGGGTGCGGCGATGAAGCTTGGGGAGCGAGCGGGATTCGTGAGGCTGATCGATAAGCCGCTGTGTGCAAGGCCCGTTCGCCACGCATGAGCGTGCACGGGCATCACCACCTGGAACGGCGTACCATGAGAAAGCTATCGAACGCCAGGCTCATCGTTGCCTGAGCGCGTAACGTCTTTCTGGACAGGGGGCCGCCATGATCCTGTATCACACCACGCCTGATTCACCGGTCATCGAAATAACGGTTGAAGGCAAGATTACCGACCACGAGCTGCGCGAAACCATCGAACGCCTGCGTGGCGATCTCGAACTGAACGGCAAGACCCGTGTGCTCGAACGCATTGAGCATTTCAGCGGCATCGAGCCGAAGGCGCTATGGACCGACATGACGCTCGGCGTCTCCGTCGCCCGCAAGGTCACGCGCGCCGCCGTGGTGGCCGACGCGGGCTGGATTCGCGCCTCGATGCATCTGGCGCGGTTCTTTATGAAGGCGGAGGTCAAGGCGTTTCATGGTGATGAGTTGGAGCAGGCGCGGGCCTGGATTAATGGGTGAGGGTTTTGTTGGGTGGGGTGAACGCTCGCTGAGCCGACTCATCTGGCACGCGCGGTCCACCGGACTAAGCCGGGATTCACCGAAGATTCGCCTGAAAAAACGTAAGCGCCATTTCGTCAAACTGCTTGTGAAAGACTGTCCGATCGAAGCCGTTTGCATCGACGCAGAGTCGCGGTTCTTTGTTCTTCATTGCCGCAGGACACGGAGCAAGAAAAGCAAAATGCGCCGCGTTGGAAACAATGTGATATTCAGGCCTGTGAGGAAGGGTTCTGGCGAGTGCGTCAGCGTTGCGCGGCAGCACGCCGTCGCCACCGAACTGGGAAGCCCAAAGCTGGATTGGCGCTTGCACATTCCTCAGACTCGCCGCGGTTGGGAATGCGTTGAACGGGTCCGCTAGCACAAAGGCTTTGATCCGCGCGTCATGAGTCAGGTGGTCGGTGGGCACCTCTCCACTTCTGACCTGTTTGCAAATCGGGGCGCGCGGGTCCGGGCACGTAATATCGGCATGCGGGAAATCCGGGTTACCGCCGGCCAACACCAGGCCTGTGTAGCCACCGCGCGAAAAGCCAAAAAAGCCTATCCGTTGCGGGTCGATTCTGGCTGCGTCGGGGGAGGTGCTCAACATGTAATCGATAAGACGCTTGATGTCGGTCGGTCGCTCGACGAACACCGACATATCGTCGGCCCGAGTCATGTCGGAGAATGTATCGCCTGGATGATTGATTGCCGCCACGACAAAGCCCGCTTCGGCAAGCGTCTCGGCAAGGTCTCGGTGGCCAAGGTACGATCCGCCATAGCCGTGCGAAATGACAACGAGGGGAAGCTTTTCGCCAGCGGTCGGACAGTCGCGCACCCCCTTCAGGACATATGGCCCGACCGGCACCTCCTGGGCAGGCTCGGCACACGGTGTCCACATTATCGCTTTCAACGCCGGACCGCCGGCATCAGCCGGAATCTGCGCGAACTTTATTCCGGCGGCGTGTGCAATTGCCGTAGACAGGCACAACAGAACGGCCAATATGGACGTTTTCATGTGATTTTGAGCGGTGAGTTGTCTGCTTTCAATATCCTGATTGGCGGTATTGCGGCGAAACGGCTCGAAGGCCAGATCCTGATTTTATACTCGTGTGCCAACGGCGGAATTTCGGATGATGCGCTCGCTCAGCCTTTCTCAACGCCCGGATCGAGAAAAAATATTGACGAGATTCCCATCCGGGTCGCGCAGCAGGAGCGAGCGATTGCCCCAGGGCATCAATGTCGTCGGCATCACGATGGTTGTGCCGGAAGCTTTCATCCGCTCGAACACCACGTCCACGTCCTCCACTTCGAACTCGAGGATTGCCGATTGATTGGCTGCGGCGGTGGCCGCTCCGACATTGAAAAGCTTGATCAGATTCTCAGATGAAATCGCGAGTGTCGAACTCACGAATCGCATTTCGGCAAACCCATCGGCCAGCCGTACAGCTTCGATCCCGGAAAGCCTCTGATAAAACTCGACCAGCCGTTCGATATCAAGGGTAACCAGTCGAACCGATGCAAACTTCATTTTTAGCTCCTTTTGCTGGAAAAAGAGCTTCAGTCTAATGGGTGATACTGTCAGTTTCTGGCAGTATGGTGCGGCTGGCGACCTGGTTGACCTTGCGCCACTCCCGAAGCAGTGTGGAACGCCTCTTTGGGTAGCGCTCCGGTTTTTGCTCGACGCTCAAGATCCGGTCCGAACGAAAATTTCGAAAGCCAGTTCGAAGTTCGCACCAGCACATCAGCACTCGTGCCTGATCGAAATACACCAGCGCAAAGGGCCAAACGACGCGTCGCGATTGAATGCCGCTGCTGTCCACGTAAGTAATTTCGAGCTTTTGCTCTGCACGAACCGCGGCACGCAGCAGGTCCGGCGAGATTGTGTGAGCGGGTCTTGTCAACGGCGCGCCGACCAGCAGCGACGATTCCTGAAGCTCACGACGTAGTTCAGCGGGCAGTACGGCGGCTATCTTTGCAAGCGTGCTTGATGCACCAGCCGAAAGCGCCTTGTCACCCCGATCGGCCACCCAGCGCATGCCAAGCACCAGGGCATCGAGTTCCTCCGAGCGGAACATGATCGGTGGCAGCATGAAGCCGGGCTTCATCACGTAGCCAACGCCTGGCTCGCCTTCGATCATTGCTCCCTGGGCCTGCAAGCTGGCGATGTCCCGATATAGCGTGCGGATGCTCACGCCGAGCTCGTCAGCGAGAATCTGGCCGCTCACGGGTCGTCGATAACGACCTAACACTTGTAGGAGTTGGAGCAGACGTTCGGCACGGGACATGCGTGAATCCTGATATCGACACTGAAGGAAACCAAAACGGCTTCTAAAGGCTGCGCAGAAACTCGATCACGGCGGCGTTGACGAGGTCCGGGGCCTCTTGTTGAAGCCAGTGGCCCGCTTGCTGAATGATTCGGGAGTCTCGCAGATTGGGCACAAGCTTGTGCATGCCGCCGATGATTTCGTGCATGCCCGGAATCGCCAGCCCGGTGTCGTATTCTCCGACCAGATAAAGGGCGGGAGTCTGGACCGGCAGGCCAATGAAGGCTGCCTGCAATTCCCAGTTACGGTCGAGATTGCGGTAATAGTTCAGCCCACCGCGAAACCCCGACACCTCGTATGCCTGCACAAAAGCGTCGAAGTCGGCCTTCTCGAGCCACGTGAGTGACGACGCAGGCTCCGGCAAAGCGCCGAGGAGTCCCGCCTGCCGCGCCACGAGTCCGAAAGGATTCGGTGTGGTCTGGTCGCGCGGGCCGGCGTCCCCTGATGCCCAGAAATAGAGCTTACGCAGGGTAGCGGCAACGTCGGACTCGAGTTCGCTCTCGGCTTGCCCCGGTTGGGAAAAATAATGCGTGTAAAACCACGCTTGTTCAGTTTGCGGAAATAACCGGCTCGGCGTGACCGGGGCCCGGTCCATCATGGGAACCCCTAGCGCCACGACAGCGCGAAAGCGGTCGGGCCGCAACTGCGCGGCCTGCCACGCAATGGTTGCGCCCCAGTCGTTTCCCACCACGACAGCCTTTGTCTCTCCGAATGCATCCAGGATCCCCACCAGATCACCGATGATGTCGAGCGTCGTATACCGCCCCGGTTCAATCGGACAATCGCTGAGTCCAAAGCCTCGCAGATCCGGCGCAACGGCGCGAAATCCAGCACTCGACAAGCCCGCTAACTGGTGTCGCCACGCGTACGACGTCTCGGGAAACCCGTGAAGAAGCAGGACCAGCGGCCCCGCTCCCTGGGCGGCGACGTTCAGGCGGACGCCATTGGTTTCGATGAAGGACTGAGTCAATGCGTACACGATCGCGCTCCCATGGTTGCCTTAAGTCACGCGAAATCGTAACATCAAATGTCACGAATATCTGCTTCAAAAGACATGCATCGAGATACACGGCTGGCCCGGCTTCTTCACGTACTCATCCACATGCATTTGCGCGGCGGCACGACCACCTCCGAGACGATCGCGCGGATGCTGCACACCCAGCCGTCGCTGGTCCGACGCACGATGGCTGCGCTGCGTTCAGCCGGTTATGTCGAGTCGATCGCCGGACCGGGAGGAGGCTGGGCTCTCAGTCGTGAACTTGGCGATCTCACCGTGCGTGACATCTATGCGGCTACAGCACCCAAGAGCGCATTCGCGATCGGTACGGCGGATGACAATCCGGCCTGCCCGGTGGAGTCGGCAGTCAACCGGTTCCTCGACGATGCACTGAATTCGGCGGAGGACGAATTGCTCCGGCGTCTCGCGCAAATGCGTCTTTCCGACATAGCAGGGTACGTGAAGGTGCCGAAGGCCTGAGGAACGTTCGTTTTGGCGCGGTGGTGGTTGTCTGTGTGCAGGCGGTCCGACGTCGAACTGGCGCCGTGGCCCGGCCTGGACCTATCGACATTAGGCAGCAGTTGATCTTACCCACGTTCAGTGGACACCTTGAAAGGAGCATACTGGCTCTGCGAGGTGTCTCATGGAACGTAAGGAATACAAACGATCTGAGCTGGGACGTCGAATTACTGAAGTTGGCCGACAACTGCGTGACACAGTGCGGACGGCGACCCAAACTGGCCACGTAGTTTAGCGACAGGGCACGCCGCGCTCAGAGGAAGCTCCTGATCAGGTCCGTCACCAACCGCCAGGCACCCCCGCAGCCAGCGGCCCGGCAACGCGCATCGGGATCCGCCAGAAGGCGACCGTTGGCGTCGCTCACCGAGCTTGAGTTGCGCAGGAAGTACGCCACGCTGTCTTGCAAGGGATCGAGCCCGTCCTCGGGGATATCTATCCACAAACCGTTTTCGGTATTCAAGCGGGCCGACAGCGAATCAAAATTGAAACTGCCGAGATAATATCGATGGCCGTCAATGACGACCAGCTTGGCGTGCATCATGCGGTTCTCTCGATCGGAATATTCGCGCACCTCGATCCCGGCATTCACCAAGCCGGGCAGATCGTCGGCATAGGCGCGCCCGACTGCAGGGAATTCCTGCGTGATGCTCGCCAGCGAGGCACTTACCAGGATCACGTGGACACCTTCGCGCTGCTTGCGCTCAAGCACCTCGCGCAGTTCCGGCACCAGGATCAGGTAGGGGTTGATGATCAGGATCTCGTGCTGCGCCGTATCGAACGCTTGTAGCATGTCCTGCAACGTGCCTGGCGAGCGCTTGTCGGGCCAGTCGTGGACATAGCGCAGGTGCTCGCAGACGATCGGCATCCAGGCGGGATCAAAATCCGCCCCGGGAGCGGGCGGAGCGGCGGGATCATTGGGCGTATCGGAGGCCACTGGTGTATCGGTAGCGGCCGGATCTGTCGCCCCGGCTGCAGCATCGAGGGGAGCCAGCAGCCATTCGCGCCAATAATGGATGCGCGCCGGGTCCAGCGTCGGATAACCCTGCGAGTCGCGATAAGGAGTTGCGACTTTGAGGAATTTTTCCGGCTCGGGGCGAACCACTTCCGGGCTATTCCAGAACAGGGCGAAATGCTGGTACATGGCGTGCAGGGAGGAAGCCTCCTGGCCGGCGTCGCCCGACACCATCAGATCGCGCTCGCTGAGCCAGTTGCGGAAGCTCGCATCCCAGATCGAGGTACTGCCGATCACGGCCGTGTCGCCAACCAGGAACAGCTTGTCGTGCATGCGATGCGCAATCTCGACGAGATCGGATCGTGGATGGAAGATTCGGAGTTCGATGCCGGGAGCCACCTCGTGCAGGGCGACGATGAGCTCGTCCTCGAACGGGTAGTGCGGTTCGGGGCCGATGCCGTCGATCAGCAGCTTGACCGGCACGCCTCGGCGCGCGGCCTCCACCAGATGACGCAACAGCAGGCCGCCGGTCTGATCGATTTCGAAGATGTAGGCGAGGATGCGGATCTGCTCGGCAGGCGTGGCACGGTCGATCAGCGCAATCCGCGACTGCATCAACTGACCGCCATCAAGACTGGCGACCAGGTCGACACATTGCGCGTAGCCGTGCTGTGAATAGGCAAACACGCATGCCAGAATGAGCGCCAGGTTTCTCGTTGTGGTCATGATGCGGCGAACTGGTTCGATGTGTCTCGGGCCCCACGTCCTTGAAGGTCTGGAAGGCTTAGTCGCGTTAGCACGGTCAAGTAGCTCGCTGTTACTTCGAGAAGGTGAACAGAACAGCGAACCCGAGATGGTTATCGTGGACAAGAGCGGCGCTACGCAGGTTCAAATCCTGCCCCCGCAACCACAATTGGAGACATTTCTCCGGTTGCCGAGAGCAGCAGCCGTTCGGAGACGTCATCATAGGCAGCGAAGTACGCGCCATCTCGCAGTTCAATTCCAATCGGCCCCATTGGCTTCGCGATAATCTGTCGTGCTTCTGCTGTTGCGTCTCCCGATAACGCTTCCCGTAGTTTCATCGCCCTTTCTCGCATCTTACTGGCACTCGTCGAAGCGGTCACACGCGATGCGCGCCGCCTGCCAGATGTCAGTCTGAGCGCCGACGAGGCGTTCAAGCTGATGGATGAGGCGCAGTCAGTTGCGCGCCGCTCATATGTGCAGCAAGGAGCACACGCCTGGAACGCCGCCGTCAACTGGAACCCGACCGTCCATCGCGCGGTCGGGAATCCCTCAGTTTGTAGATCGGCGTGCCTGCAAAAAGGTCGTAGGAAACGCCGACAAACTTCGCCGGCAAGCTGCCGCGTACGCCAATCACCGCGCCCGCCAGTTGCGTTCCCACCAGTGCCGCCGTGTTCGGTCCGAATACGCGCCCGTAGTCGATCCCTGCATACAGCGTTTGCCCCGTCTGGAATACCGGCCATTGCAGTTCGTTGCGCCAGTAGAAGCCGCGTTCGGCCTCGAGCATCGTTTCACCATCGAACCCGCGTACCGTGTACCGGCTGCCGATGGTCAGGTCGTCGATATAGAACAGCGTGTCGTTCGTGAACTGGCCGTGAACCGTGCCGACATAGGCGAAGCGCTGATTCCCGACCGCAAACGGAACCGACAGGTTCGCGTCGAGCACGGTCATATGGAAGCGGTACGTTGGGCCGTCAGGATACGGGTCCGCCGTCGCGCCGAACCCACCGATACCCTGGCGATAGGCGAGCGTGCCGTCGAACTGAGCGGCGCCGAAATAATGGCGGTCCGTCGCGCCCAACTCCAGAAACGTGTTGTTGCGCGCCTGAGTGGGAATCACCGTGTCGTCGATGAAGCTGTCGCCGAAGCGCTTCGATAGCTGGACATAGCCGCCGAGCACGTCGTTCTGGCTACGCGAAACAATGCGCGCGATGCGCAGCGCTGCCGTCTGCGAATTGCCGCTCGACACGAGTGTCTGGTTCATGCCAGCGATGTTCTGGTAGTACGTATTCGTGTTGCCTGAGAGGGTTGCAGTCCAGTAGCCCCACGGCACGGAATACGAGCCGTTGAAACCGTGCGAGCCGAGTGCCTTGTTGCCGAACGACAAATCCTGATTCGCGCCGAGCGAGAGGATGTCGTTCAGGCCGAGCGGATTGTTCAGGCCAAGGTTGACGTTGCCCTGCCACTTGCCCGTCGACTCCGTACCTGAATTATCGACCGAAGCGACGAATGTCCAGGGCTTCGAGCGCTTGACCGTGAGGACAACGTCACTTTCGCCCGGTACGTCGGTCGGCCGGATTTCCATGTTCACGTCCTGGCTGCTGACGCGCTTCATCTGCTCAAGCCCTTGCTCAAGGTCGCGAAGGTTCAGCACGTCGCCGCTACTGGTCGGGTAAGCGGTCTTCCATGTGCCCCACATCGACGGATCGGCGAATGCGATCTTGCGCACGATACCCGGCACAAGCGCGAATTTCAGCGTTCCGCCTGACAGGTCTTGCGGCTGCACGAGTACGCGTGTGGTCACGTAGCCACGACTCAAGATTGCCTGCTGCAATCCTTTGGTGAGCACGTCGATACCTTCCTTGCCGACACACTGACCTTGATAGTGGTCGAGCCATTCGCGTGCGAATGCGAACGGGTCAAGCGGCAAAGCCGACGCGCCTTTCTTGTGCGCGCTCGCGGACAGCGAGTCGGGAACATCGACCGAAAACCGGTCGATGCGGAAGCATGGCGACTCGTGCGGGAGTGCGGGGTACGTTTCGATCTTCGGCAGTTCAGAGCGCACGACCGGCGCCGATACCGCCGCCTCACGCTGCTGCGCGTCACGCCGTTGCTGCTGGTTTTGCTCGGTTTCTATGCCGCCCAGGCTTTGCGCCGGCACATTGGGCGCGAGAGTGACCAGGGCTGTAAGCGGCAGCGCCGCCAGCCTCTTGCGAATTTTCATGATAATTTTGGTTACAGCTCGTGTGGGGTGCCGCCGTCGTTCGGGTAAGCGGCCCCTAATGGTCTTGTCTTAGCTGATGAGGTCACTCGCCGGGAGTCTACGCAACAGTTCGCTAGAATCTGATTCCACTTCCGTGTCGCCGCACCTGATCTTTACTTCCCCGTTGTTCAGCACAACCGATGACGATTCGGGTAGAGCCAAGAAGGGAATTACTTCTGGTCGTTGGCTCGCAATTTCGAACAAAGACACCAAGCGCCCGCCGTCAGATTCGCTTGAGTCCGCGGAAAACAGCCAGCCCGAATCGGTTCCCTGCGAAGCCTCCCGCGACATCTGGAAGTCCTTTGAAGCCATAAACCTCGGGGAGACCACGGCAGACTGCGTAAGTGAAGGAAACGAAGGCTCGACGGCTAACAGTTCAGATACACTTTTCTGAACGATGAGTTGTCGATACGTCCTGCTTGCTCCGCGTTCCCAAACAATCGGCACCTTTCCAAAGCACGGCTCCCATACGTCTAGTTCGCCGGCATCGGTGGATTTCAGCATGAGAATCATCCACCCCATCTGCACAGTTTCGCCAGCCTTGAACACGGTTCCCCGTCGAACCTCGTCCTCGAAATAGGAAATTATCGGCTTCGCTCCGAACTCAGCCCCCGACGGCATCGACACAACAATGTCCGGGTGTTGAAAGACTCCGCGAAAATTCGATTTCATGTCTGCCATAGCGTTACTTCCCAAGCATCGTATTGATGCGACCAGTGAGGTAGTTTCTTAGCGCGGCTGCCTGCGCAGCGCTAGTTTCAATGTAGCCCGAATCGAGTGGTTGCCCCTTATAGGTTGTCCAATCTCCCGGCATCTTCGCGCCTTTCGAAGAATTGTAAGTCGCTGGCAAACCTTGAGTGTTTGCCGGATCGTTCAACAAGGCACTCTGTTGATCCGGCGTGAGTTGGTCGAAACCCGGCTGCTGTTTAATCCAATTTTGCGGCACGATATGGTCTGCTGCCAGCGGACCGTTTGCCGGTGTGACCTCACCAGTTAGCGGATTGACGTAGGTGCCACTTGCGTTCGCATTCTCGCGCATCTCCGAATTTGGAGACTTGCTTAACGTGGCATAGCCGTTGTCGAAGCCAGCGATCGTACTGCCGCTGGACGCAGCACCTGCGGCGAGTCCTTGGGTCCCGCTGTTAACTAGCACCGCTCCAGAACTCGCAGCGGGCGGCACGCCGCCGCCCACGCCAATAATTGCGTTCAACCCATTAGCAATACCTTGCATTGCCAGGGAGAACAGTGTTGGCGACTTCTTTCCGGGCTCGCCCGTCAACTGACGCTCATCGTCTATCGACTGGTTATACAGATGGACGTTCGACGCCATCGCCGCCCCTGCCGTACCGCCAACGACAGCGCCGCCGACGCCCGCAGCAATGTTCGCCGCAAGGTTGCCGATCAGGTCCGATCCTGTCGCCGATGCTACTCCCTTCGAGATATCGTTCAGTGAACCGGCCATCTTCGACGCCGCGCCCGCGCCCGCCGCACCGCCAATGGTGCTGAACGCGCTGCCGCCACCAAGGCCGCCAATCAGTGCGCCGCCTGCAACATGCAGTTCTGCGCGTGAATTGCCGCCTTCCTTCCAGTTGTTGTAGTCGGCTGCCGCCGCAGCCATCCCGTCGCTGTCACCACGTTTGTATGCAGCGGCGTAGGCATCGGCCGCATCGTTGCGTTTCATATCCGCATACGCGCCGATGCCTTGCGACACGGTCTGGCCCGCTGCCTGCGCGGCCTGCATGGTGTCGGCCTGCTGGTTGAGGATCGTATTCACGTCCGGCGTTTTGGCGACTGTGCCGTTCGTGTTCGTCGTATCGCGCGAAAGGGCCGCTACATCCTGTGTCTGCGCGCCCGTGTTCGTCACGTTGATCGTGCCCGCACTGATAGCGCTGCGCGTCGTCGCGCTCGAATCGCCGTTCTCGTTCTGCGAAATCATCGGCGCGACCGAAGGCGTTCCGCTTACCGAACCGGGGCCGACTGCTTTGCCGGTGCTGCCACCGAAGCCCACGCCCGCGCTGATGCCGTTGCTGTTGGCGTCGTAGTGCGACTGGTTCTGGATGTCGCTGTAGGTGAGCGTGCCCGTTGTCAGGCTGTTCTTCGACGCGTCTGCGGTGCTCGCGATGACTGCGCCAGTCAGGCCGGTGTTGCCTTTGACGTTGACGTTGAATCCACCATCGCCCGAGTAGATTCCGGCCTGTTCGTTCACACCCGCATAGTTCGAATCCGCGTGGCCGTTCTGCGCGCTAAAACTCGCGCTGCCGCCGCCCTGGCTGATCGTGAAGCCGCCGCCCGCGCTGCTCTGGTGCGCGGCGCTGTTTGTCACGTCCTGCACACTCGCGATATTCAGGTTGCCGCCCACGTCGGCCGCAATCTGCTTGCCGCTGATCTGCGATCCGGTGATGTTCGTATCGCCGCCCGAAATGACCGTGACGCTGTTCGCACCCGTGACGTGTGACGCGTTCTGGATCGACGCGTCGCTGTTCGCGTCGCCATGCGCGTTCGCCATCGCCGCCGAGACGCCAAAGCCGCCCCCAAGCGTGTACTGCACGCCCACGCTTGCGCTGCTGGAACTGTTCGAACTGCGCGTCGAATCGGTGTCCGTCGTGTTGATGACGTTCACCTTGTTTTTCGCCGCGAGAATGACGTCGTTGGCGTTCACGTTCGACCCGGCGATAGTCAGATCGCCGTTCGTCGCAATGAGTCCCGCAGTTCCGCCTGCCTGAATGCTGGAACCGCGTTGCGTCGTCTGATCCTCTGACGACTGGCTTTGACTCTTGCTTGAACCGATACTGACCTTGATACCGATGTCCGGCTTGCCGCCGGCTGTTACGCCCGCGGATGTCAAGCCAGTCAGGGCGACATCGCCCGCTGCCGCAATGCTGTGCAGCGCTGCGGCGCGGTCATTGCCCGTGCTAGTGGAATTCCTGGCCGCTTGACTTTCGGAATACGCGTTATTGATCGCGTCGCCGACCGACCCCGCCAGACCAATTGTCAGGCCGCTGCTGCTCTGTTTTTGCGTCTGCGCCTGATGAGCGGTGTCGGTAGCGGCGTCGATGATGACGTTTGCCGCCGTGCCCGCGAGGTTGCCGCCTGCAACAAGATCGCTGCCCGTGACATGCAGGGTGTTGCCAGCCTGAATCGAGAGGTCGCCATTGATTGAGCCGACCGTACTCGCGTTGTTCGTGACGCTCGACTCCTGGTCAGTTGTCGCGAGCTTGTTCGTCCCGACCGTGACGGTCAGGCCACTCGTCCCGAGGCCGGTATTCTTCTCCTGATACGTGCCCGACGATTGCATCGTGTTCTGCGTCGTGGTGATGTTCACGTCATGCGCCGCGTTGAGCGCGACATCGTTCGTCCCGACAATCGTACTGCCCGCGACGTTGATGTTATTGCCACTGGCGACCGTCACGGCATCCGCAGATATCAGGCTGCCTTGGGAGAGCGTCGTAGTGGTATCGCGGGAACTCGATACTTCCTTGCCGCTCACGACGTTGCTGTGGCTGTGCTGTTCCTGCGAGTTGTCGACGTGCGTTTCGGTTGCCGCGCCGATGTTCACGTTGCCCGTTGCCGCGAGCGTGGCCGTTCCCTTGTCGAGCGTGAGCGCGCTGCCGGTGACGTTGATGTTCTTGCCCGAAGCGACGGTATCCGGCTTGCGTTGGTGTAGTTGCCGCTCGCATCCTTGCCGCCCGCAAGCACGACCTTGCCGAGACCATAAATTGCAGTCGTCGCCTGCGTGTCCGTGGCCGTGGTGTCGTCGCGGTTTGGAGCGTGCCGCCCGCCGAGTTGTCGAGCGTGCCGGTCACGTCGAGCGTCGTCGCGCCGGTTCCAGCCTGGGAGATGCTGCCTGCGTGGTTGACCAGGTTCGCCGCGTGCAGCGTGAACTGGTTTGCGCTGGTCGTGCCGTGGCTGTTGTCGAACGTTGCCGCCGAGAGTGCGAGCGCGCCGGCCGCGCTGAACTGGCTGGCGTTCGTGAGCGTCGAGCCGGCTGCGAGTGTCATGTTCGCGTTGGCCGCGAACGTGCCGCTGTTGAACAGGGTCTGTACTGCCTTCGCAATCAGGCTCTGGACCGCTGTGATGGAACCGGCGTTCGCGATCTGTCCCGCCTGCAAGGTGACGTTGCCGTTGCCGCCGATGCTACCGCCCGCGCCGTTGTTGAGCAGGCCGCCCGTCGACATGGTCACGCCGTCAGCATTCAGCGATACGACATGGCCGCCCGTATTGTCGAGCGAGCCAGACGCAGCCGACAACGCGCCGCTCGCCTGCATGGTGCCGCCCGAGTTGTTCGTCGCGCCAGTGACGTTTTCGGTCAGCGCACCGCCCGAAACCATCTGGCCGCTGCGGTTCGAGAGTGCGCCCGCCGTGACGGTCTGCGCGCCGCCCGAGGACATCGCGCCGTTGTCGTTCGTGAGCGTGCCGCTCGCGCGGGCGTCGAGCGTGCTGCCCGCAGTTGTCGTTGCCCCCGACAGGTTCAGGTCGCCGCTGTTCGCCGCGAGCGTGATAGCGCTGTTTGCTGACGTCGTACTGCCCGCGAGGTTGACCGTCGCGCCGCCGATGGCTGCATTGCCGCCCGCCACATTGCGCCCGGTCGCCATGACGGTGCCTGAAGCATTCACGTTCAGGTCGCCGGAATGCGCCAGTGAGCCGTCGCCGTTCACACCTGACGCGAGCGTGCCGGTCGAATTCACCGCGCCCGCGCTGACGGTCGTGTTCTGCTGTGAGGCAACCATGCCGCTGTTGGTCAACGCGCCAGACGTACTCAGGTTGACGTTCTGCTGCGCGTACGTCGTGCCGCTGTTGCTGATGCCGTCGCGCGCGTTCGCGCTGATATTGCCGCTTGCGTTCTGCGTGCCCGCAAGCACGAGCTGTCCGTTGGACTGAAGTACGAGGTCGCCGGCATTCGCCGCCACGACGCCCTTCAGTGAAATACCTATGCCTGATTCTGTGCCGACGAGAACGATACGGTTAGCGTACATGCCACCGAGATTGCTCACGTCGATAGACACGCCAGGCGCGGGGCCGTCGCCTGCAATCGGAGTCGCGTTCAGCGTGTCGTGGTCAATGCTGTTCGCGCCCGTGACGACGTTCAGGTTCTTCCCGGCATAGATGGCCGCATTTGCCTGCACTGCACGCGCGAGCAGATCGACCTGATCGACGTTTGACGCGTTCAGGCCCGCGCCGCTAACCGTGATGTTGCCGCCCGTGACGTTGAAGCCCGAGACAGAGCCATCAGGCGCGTAATTCGGCGTGCCGGTGGTCAGAACGGCGCGGCTCGTATTGATGAAGCCGCCGCCGTTCACCGAAATGCCCGACGGGTTCGCAATGATGACTTCCGCGCGATTGCCCGCCGTTTCGAGAAACCCGTTGAACTGTGACGGGTTTGCACTGTTGACCTGGTTGACAATAATCTTTGCGGATTGACCCGGCGCAAAGTTCGGGTTGCCGTTAATCATCCCGGCCTGTTGCGTCTGGACAATCGAATTCGCATTGTTCAGAATGGCGCCCCGCCCAGGCACATCGAACTGGGTATAGGTGTTAACAGAAACGCCTGCTGCAGTTGTCGGGCGATTGATGTTGACCTGATCCAGACCATTTTGTGTCTGGATGACGTTTGGTGCGTGCGAGCCACCTGCGACGATCTGGGCGAACGCGAGCATCGGCACAAGGGCGAGCAGTGCGGCGGGCAGCAGGCGGCGTAATATCAGGCGGATGCCGGTCGGGGCCGATGTGCGGTCTGCGGCGCGCGTCTCTCCGGTTTTACCTGCGGCTGTTGCGGTTTCCTCGACGGCGACAAGCATTTCCCGACGACGGTTGAAGACAAGGCGGTGGTTGTGCTTGTTCATCCCGATTCTTCGGTAAGCTAATTTTTAACGGTCCGTAAATTAGCCTCATATTCGCGAGTGGCGAGCGCGCGGGCTTGAAAGGGGCTTGCTACACCTGATCGCGATTTACTAACCTTTTCGAAAGTATTGTCATGTTCACGAGACAATATGAGCGGCAGTTCGGCAAAAAGCTGGCGCTTTCCGGGGTGAGCCGCATCATGAAGCTGTTGGGCTTCACGGCGCAAAAACCGCTGTATCAGGCGTGGCAACAGGACGCGACGCTGGTACGACAGTGGGAGTTCGACACGTATCCGGCGATTCGGGCCGAGGCGCGGGCAGCTGGAGCGACCCTCTACTTTGCCGATGAATCGGGCATTCGTTCGGACTACCACACGGCTACGACATGGGCACCGCAGGGCGGCACGCCGGTGGTGCAAGTGACGGGCAAGCGTTTCTCGCTGAACATGATTTCGGCGGTCAGTGCTCAGGGCGAGTTTCGCTTCATGGTGCACGAGGGCGATTTCGCTTCGCTGGGTGTTGGCCGCGTTGTTGTACTTTGCCGCTGGCTCTCGGTGAATGTTTTTGAAGCAACCTACGGCGAAGTCAGCGAGCGCATACGCTCAACCAGAATCCAACGCCCAGCCGGCTTTTCATAACAGCCAGTCATGCACAAATAGTGCCCAAAGAGATAAATAAACCGCAAGCCATCATTGATCGACGCTCACCAGCGCTGAGCCTTGAAGACCGCAGCGGATTACCCGCATCGAGCGCAGCATCGTCCGGCAATTTTCATCGGCGGTCGAACTCCACGCCCACCCTAAGAATGCACAGTCTCCCCCCGACTAAGCATGCCAATAAACTCCTCGATCTTGCGCACCCGCGTTGCAGGCCTTTTAGCGTTCTGTATCCGATAAAGAATAGCGTAACGGTTTCGGCTACTCAGCGTCGCAAAGAACGCGCTGGCCTTGGGATTGGCATCGAGCGCAGCCTGCAGGTCGTCGGGCACGACCGAGTTGCTGGCCGACGTATAGGCCGCCTCCCAGCGGCCATCCTCCCTGGCTTTCTCGACTTCCCGCATACCAGAAGGAAGCATTCGGCCCGCGGCGATCAGCGCTTCGGCCCGCTCTTTGTTGAGCTTCGACCAGATACTTTTTGCAGAGCGTCGAGTAAAACGTTGCAACCAGTATTCTTCACTTTCAGTCTGTTTTTGACCGTCGATCCAGCCATGACAAAGCGCACTTTCGAGCGCCTGCTCGTAAGTCAAGGTTGACTGCCCGGCGCCTTTTTTGGCCAGGCGCAGCCATATTCCGGTCGAGGTGCCGCCGTTTTGCGTCAACCAGTTTTCCCATTCATTCTGGTCAAGGAAGGTCAGACGAGACTCAGTCATAAGGGATCCGAATGATTGTTGCATTGTGAGGCAGCAAGGCCTTTTCGTTCATGGCAACCTCGCAGATCAGATTAGCGAAGTGCAGCGGCCACGGCCTCGTCGATCTGCAGCGCAAAACGCGCTTCGACATTGGGCACCGTATAGCCAATCGACAGTTCCAGATACGCGTCGCCCAGCACCAGTTGAACGAATGTCGCCGCGCGTAGTGCGGCAGTCGATTCATCAAACCGCTTGCGCAGAATTTCCGCGGCGAAGGCCCGCACGACTTTTGCGCCATTCTCGTAAAACTCCTGGCCGAGTTCGGGAAGACGCTCGGCTTCCGCCACGATGGCCCGGTAAAGCCGCAGGTAATCGGGCGTAATCAGGCTTCGTGCGAGCACCCATCCCAGCTCGCGCAACCCGGCCTCGGGTGAGCTATCGGATTGCTCGTCCTGAGCGCTGGCAAGAAATCCCCCCACCTCGGCGCACATGGAACTCACCAGACCCACGAAGAGCGCCTCCTTCGACTTGAAGTGGCGATAGACCGTTTGTTTGCCGACGCCGGCGGCCGCCGCGACATCGTCCATTGTTGCCAGGCCGAAGCCCTGGCTTAAAAAAACGGTTTTCGCGCCGTCGAGGATGGCAGACCGCTTGCGGCGTTGCAGCGGGCTCAGGTCGGAAAGAGAGGAAGCGTTCATCCGAAATAAATACCAGATCGACAGGCGGTTGACAAGACTGGTCAGTCTCGTCTACATTGCCGCAAACGAGACTTGTTGGTCTCGTTCAGGTGACGGTCTAACTTCGCAGGCAATCGTTGGGAGAACGCTTTGGAACTGTTCATGACAGGCGGTACTGGCTACATCGGGCAAGCTCTCGCGCGCAAGGCAATCGGCCTCGGCCATCGGGTGACGGCGCTGGTGCGCCAGGACAAGTCGGCGGCCGCGAGCGCGCTCGCACGTCTCGGTGTGAAACTGCATTCCGGCGATCTGCGCGAGCCGCAGTCTTTCGCTGCGGCGGCCGGTGCCGCGGATGGCGTGGTGCACGCCGCATCGACCAACGACGCTTTTGCCGGTGCCGCCGACGAGGCCGCCGTGGTCGCGATGCTTTCCCATTTGCGGCCGGGCGCGGCGTTTGTCTATACGTCGGGCACCTGGGTCTACGGCAATACCGTCCGGGAGCCCGCGACCGAAGCATCGGCGCTGGACCCGACACCGCTCGTCGCCTGGCGGCCCGCGGTCGAGCAGCATGTGCTGGCGCTGGCCGCGAGCCGTTCGATTGCCGCGGTGGTTCTGAGACCGGCGATGGTGCACGGCTACGGTGGCGGCATCTTCGGCATGCTCGCCAGGATGGCTCGTGAGGCGGGCAGCGTGAGGATCGTCGGCGAGGGTCGCAATCACTGGCCTGCCGTTCACGTCGATGATCTCGCGACGGCTTATCTGAGCGCGCTGGAGCAGGCGGCAAGCGCAGACGTGCGAGTCACGGGGCAGATCCTCAATGTGGTCGCGGAAGAGGCCGTTGCCGTTGCGGAAATGGGCGAAGCGATTCGGGCCTCGGTCGGCGTCGATCGCGTCGACCTCTGGCCGCTCGACGATGCCCGCCATTCGCTTGGGCCGTTCGCGGACGCACTGGCGCTCGACCAGACGATCAGCGGTCGGCATGCGCGGCGCGTGCTGGCGTGGGAACCTCATGGCCCCGGCCTGATTGCGGACCTCTCCGCGCAAACGCACTTTCAGCAAATCAACGGAGCATGACGATGGCGTGGAACGGTGTGTCTCTCGAATCGATCCTCGCGATGATTGTCGCGGTTCTGTTCGCGATTGCCGGCGTCGTCAATCTCGCCAGACCCGGCGCGGTGAAGCGCGACTTCGCACGCTGGGGCTATCCGGCATGGTTTCAGTGGCTTTGTGGCGCGCTCGAATTGCTCAGTGCGGCCCTTCTTTTGCGAGAGCAAACCCGGGTCTTCGGCTTGACGCTGGCCGGCGCGATCATGATTGGCGCACTCGTCACGTTGGTGCGAAATCGGGAGCCGTTCCGGCATCTCGCCCCGGCGCTGGTTTTTTCGGCGCTGATTGTGGTCACTCTGACTGCTCGCTGGTAAGGCATCCTTATCACCCGATACGCTAGCCCAGGCAAATCGCCGGTTACTGCACGCTCTTCCCACCCTCCGCACTGGCCCCCGCCATAGCCGCGCCTTGCTGCCAGCCCCCGCCGAGATTCTTGATCAACGCCACGCTGCTTTGCACCTGCAGCGCCTGCGTATCCTTGAGACTCTGCGCGGCCTGCAGCAAGGTTAGCTGCTGCGTCAACAAGCTTTGCTCGCTGGCCGTGCCCGCATTCAACTGCGCCTGCGTGCTCGCGAACAGCGCCTGATTCCGCCGATAGATATTCGCGTACGCGGTTTCCTGCTGCGCAAGATGATTCCACGAGGAAAGGCTGTCCTCCACGTTCTGGAACGCGCCCAGCACGGCTTGTCGATAGTTGGCGGCGGCCTCGTCATACGACGCCTGCGCCTCATGCACGGCGGCGCTACGCGCGCCCGCGTCGAACAGCGTCGCGGCGAGTTCCGGGCCCAGCGTCCAGACGCGGCTCGGCAGCGAGAACAGATGCGCGAAGGTGTTGTGCTCGAAGCCGCCTTGCACGCCCAGGTCCAGCACCGGGAAAAACGCGGCTTCGGCCACGCCGATTTTCGCGTTGGCCGCCGCCGCCGTGCGCTCGGCCTGCCCGACGTCGGGCCGGCGCTCGAGTAGTTGCGAGGGCAGCGCGAGCGGCACCGCCGGTGTGTTGAACGCATAGTCGGCGCGCGGCGCCAGCGTGAAGCTCGCGGGCGGCTCGCCGATCAGCACGGCAATCGCGTGCTCGTCCTGCTCGCGCGCGGTCTCGGTGGTCTGCAACGCCGCCACCACGAGCTCCAGTGTGTCCTGCGCCGCGAGCACGTCGTCGTTCGAGGCCGTGCCCTGCGCATAGGCCGCGCGCGTGATGTCGAGCAGGCGCGCGTCGATGCCTTGCTGCTCTTTGAGCGAGGCGATGTCGATATCGGCCTGGCGCAATGCGAAGTAGTCGTCGGCCACGCTCGCCGTGATCGAGAGGCGCTCGCCCGCGAGTTGCGCGTCGGAGGCTTGCGCGCTCGCCTTGCTCGATTCGATCTCGCGGCGGATTTGCCCCCAGAGGTCGGGCTCCCAGCTGGCCGCCACGTTTACGCTCACGCTGTTGTGCACGCCGGGCACGGTGCCCGTCGTCGAGCTCACGCCGCCTGTTGCGGCGTTCGTGCCCGTGCCGCTGCGCGTGGCCGACATGCCGGCCGTGACCACGGGAAAGAGGCTCGCCACGCTGGCGTCCACGGTGGCCTGCGCGAGCCGGTAGGCGGCCTCGGCGGCGACGATCGACTGGTTCGCCTTGAGCGACTGCTCGACGAGCTGCGTGAGCGCGGGATCGTCGTAGATCGTCCACCAGCTGTTCGATAGCGCGGCCTGCGGGTTGGCCTGCGCGCGCTGCCAGTCGGTGCCTTCCTTGAACGAGGTCGGCACCTCGACCGTGGGTTTGCGGTAGTCGGGGCCGACTGCGCAGCCCGCGAGCCAGATCAGCGCGAGCGCCGCCGCGCAGCGGCGCAGCGTGCTATGCAACTTCAGCGGCTTTAGCGGCTTCAGCGGCGAGCCTGGCGATGAGGCGTGGGAAGACCGCGCAATGAGGAACGCAGAGGTCATGGTCATGCTGCCTTCTTGCGAGGACGCAAGCGTTGATAGGCCCGGTCGAGCCACAGATAAATGACGGGCGTCGTATAGAGCGTGAGCATCTGGCTGAAGATGAGGCCGCCGATGATCGAGATGCCGAGCGGCTTGCGGAATTCCGATCCGTAGCCCGAACCGAACACGAGCGGCAGTGCGCCCAGTATCGCGGCGCTCGTCGTCATCATGATGGGCCGGAAGCGGATCAGGCACGCGCGCATGATGGCCTCACTCGCGGGCAGCTTGCGCTCGCGCTCCTCGGTGATGGCGAAGTCGATCATCATGATCGCGTTTTTCTTCACGATGCCGATCAGCAGGATCACGCCCACGAGCGCGATGATCGAGAGCTGCGTATGCGTGGCGAGCAGTGCGATGAGCGCGCCCACGCCGGCCGAAGGCAGTGTCGAGAGAATCGTGAGCGGGTGCATCAGGTTCTCGTAGAGCATGCCGAGCACGATGTACACGGAGAGCAGCGCGGCCAGGATCAGCAGCGGCTCGCTCGCGACCGCCTGCTGGAACACCTGCGCCGTGCCCGCGAAGTTGCCCGTGATGCTGGCGGGCATGCGCAGTTGCGCGACGGCGTCGTCGACTTCGCGCGTGGCGTCGCCGATCGAGGCGCCTGGCGCGAGGTTGAACGAGGCCGTCACCGCGGGAAACGTGCCCTGGTGATTGATCGAGATGGCGGTGCGGTCGATCGAGAACTGCGCCATGGCGTTGAGCGGCACGAGCGCCTGGCCGTTCGCGAGCACCGCGGTGGAGGGCGTATTGGTCGTGCTGCCGGGGCCCGCCGCGGCGGCGGCCGATGCGGCGGCGGCGGTCGCGGCGGCCTCGCTCGCGGAGGTGGCCACGCTCGCGGCCGCGGCGCTGCCGTTGCCACTCGATCCGCTCCCGCCCGCACTCGGCACGCCGGAGGGCACGTAGATGCCCTTGAGCGCCGTCGGGTTGGTCCAGTACTCGGGCGCGAGCTCCATCACCACGTGGTACTGGTTCGCCGATTTGTAGATCGTGGAGACCTGGCGCTGCCCGAACGCGTCGTAGAGCGCGTTGTCGATCGACGAGAACTGCACGCCCATGCGCGCGGCGGCGTCGCGGTTCACGTCCACGCTCGCCTGCATGCTGTTGTCCTGCTGGTCGGTGTTCACGTCTTCGAGTATGGGGATCTTGTGCATCTGCGCGACCACTTTGGGCACCCATTTGTCGAGGTCGGCCTGGTCGTCGGCGGTGAGCGTGTACTGGTACTGCGCCGCGCTCTGCCGGCCGCCCACGGTAATGTCCTGGGCCGATTGCAGATAGAGCCGCGCGCCCGGAATATTGCCGAGCGTGCGGCGGATCTGCGCGATGATGGCGTCGGCGCTCGCGTGGCGCTCGCCGAGCGGCTTGAGCGTCACGAACAGGATCGCCGTGTTGATCGCATTGGTGCCGCCGATGAAGCCGCCCACGGCCTGAACATTGGGATTCCGAAGCACCTGCTTCGAGATCGCCTGGAACTTCTGCTGCATCAGCCGGTACGAGATGCTCTGCGAGGCCTGGATCGAGCCGATCAGGCGCCCGGTGTCCTCCTGCGGAAAGAAGCCCTTGGGCACGATCACATAGAGCATCACGTTGAGCGCGAGCACGAGGATCGTGACCACGCCCATCAGCAGCGGATGGCGGATCACCCAGCCGAGCGTGCGCGCGTAGAAGCGGTGAAAGCGCGAGTCGGGGTATTCCTCTTCGCGGTGTCCTTCGTGCGCGCCGCGCAGCGCCACGCTCGAAAGCATGGGCGTGACGGTGAGCGAGATCAGCATCGACATGAGAATCGCGGCCGAGAGCGAGACGGAAAACTCGCGAAACAGCCGCCCGACGATGCCGCCCATCAAGAGCAGCGGAATGAACACGGCCACGAGCGAGACGCTGATCGTGAGCACCGTGAAGCCCACTTCGCGCGCGCCGTTGAGCGCGGCGATCACGGGCCGCTCGCCGCGTTCGAGGTGCCGCATGATGTTCTCGACCACGACGATGGCGTCGTCCACCACGAAGCCCGTGGAGATCGTGAGTGCCATCAGCGAGAGATTGTTGAGGCTGTAGCCGAGGAAGTACATGATGCCGAACGTGCCGAGCAGCGAGAGCGGCACCACGATCGCGGGCACGAGCGTCGTGCGCCAGCTCCGGAAGAACGCGAAGGTCACCGCGGTCACGAGCAGGATCGAAATGAGCAGCGTGATTTCCACGTCGATCAGCGAGGCGCGGATCGTGGTCGTGCGGTCCATCAGGATGTTGAGCTTGATGGTCGGCAGGATCGACGCCTTGAGGAAGGGCAACTCGGCCTTCACGTTGTCGACGGTGTTGATGACGTTCGCGCCCGGCTCCTTGTAAACGATCAGGAGTACCGCGGGTTTGCCGTCCGAGAGGCCGAAGTTCTCCAGGTTCTCCACGTCCTGGCGCACATAGCCGAGGTCCGAGATATGCACGACGTCGTTGCCCACGCGCTTGACGACGATGGGTGCGTAGTCGGCCGGGTTGTAGAGCATGTCGTTCGCGCCGATCGTGTAGTTCACGCCGGCGAGCGCGGCCGAGCCTTTGGGCAGGTCCGTGTTGGCGTTCGCGATGGCCGTGCGGATCTGTTCGAGGCTCACGCCGTAGTGGCTCACGCGGTCGGGGTTCAATTCGATGCGCACGGCGGGCAGCGCGCCGCCGCCCACGGTCACGTCGCCCACGCCCGGCGTTTGCAGCAGCTTTTGCTGGAGCACCGTGGAGGCCGCGTCGTAGAGCTGCCCGCGCGTGGCCGAATCGGAGGTGAGGCTGATGATGAGGATGGGCGCGTCGGCGGGATTGACCTTGCGATAGGTGGGATTGCCGTCGAGATTCGCGGGCAGGTTCGTGCGCGCCGCGTTGATGGCGGCCTGCACGTCGCGCGCGGCGCCGTCGATATTGCGGTTCAGGTCGAACTGCATCGTGATGCGTGTGGCGCCGAGCGAGCTCACCGAGGTCATCTGCGTGATGCCCGCGATCTGCCCGAACTGCCGTTCGAGCGGCGTGGCCACCGAGGTGGCCACCGTTTCGGGATCGGCGCCCGGCAGGTGGGCGGTCACGTTGATGGTCGGAAAATCGATCTCGGGCAGCGGCGCCACGGGCAGCAGCTTGAACGCGAGCATGCCGAAGAGCGCGATGCCCACCGCGATCAGCGTGGTCGCGATGGGGCGGCGGATGAACGGTTCGGAGAGGTTCATCGCGCCTTACTCCGCGGCCGCGTCGGCGTGGCCCGGCGCAGGCTTGCTGAAGAAGTCCTCGACGCGATGCAGCGCGAGATACATCACGGGCGTCGAGAACAGCGTGAGGAGCTGGCTCACGATCAGGCCGCCGATGATCGCGATGCCGAGCGGATGCCTCAGCTCCGAGCCCATGCCGGTGCCGAACGCGAGCGGCAGCGCGCCGAACAGCGAGGCCATCGTGGTCATCAGGATGGGCCGGAAGCGCAGCTCGGCGGCGCGGCGGATCGCTTCGACGGGCGCGAGCCCTTCGTTGCGTTCGAGTTCGAGCGCGAAGTCGATCATCATGATCGCGTTCTTCATCACGATGCCGATCAGCAGCACGATGCCGATCAGGCCGATGATATCGAACTGCGTGCCGGTGATGACGAGCGCCGCGAGCGCGCCGAGCGCGGCCGAGGGCAGCGTCGAGAGTATCGTCACCGGATGGATGAAGCTTTCGTAGAGAATGCCGAGCATCAGGTAGACCACGACGATGGCGGCCGCGACGAGAAACGCCTCGTTCGAGAGCGAGGCCTGGAACGTGGCCGCCGAGCCTTCGAGCGAGGCCTGTACCGTGGCCGGCAGGCCGATGCGCGCTTCGGCGTCCTTCAGGTGCGAGAGGGCGGTACCGAGCGTGTAGCCCGGTGCCAGGTTGAACGAAACATCGGCATAGGGGAACTGGCCCTGGCGGTTGATCGTCACGGGCACGGGCACGATCTTCATGGTCGCCATCGAGGCGAGCGGGGCCACGCCGCCCGAGGACGTATCCACGTAAAGGCCGTCGAGCAGATGCGCGACGCCGCTCGACGTATGATCGGCGGCCAGCACGACGTGGTACTGGTTCAGTTGCGTGTAGATGGTCGAGACCTGGCGTTGGCCGAATGCATCGTAGAGCACGTCGTCGATGGCCTGGGGTGTGATGCCGAGGCGCGAGGCCGTGTCGCGGTCGAAGCTCAGCTGGATCTGGTTACCTTCCTGCATGGACTGGCTCTGCACGTCGGCGAACGCGGGGTCGGCGCGCAGCGCGGCAATCAGCTTGCCGGTCCACTCGCCTAGCACGGCCGGGTCGGTCGCCTGGAGGCCCACGCGATAGCTCGTGGTGGAGATCGTGTCGTCGAGCGTGAGGTCCTGCACCGGATGCAGGAACAGGCGCATGCCCGCGTCGCTCGCGGTGGAGTCCGCGAGGCGGCGGATCACGGCGGCGCTGCTGTCGCGATCGCCCTTGTCCTTCAAGTTGATGAGGATGGTGCCCTGGTTGAGCGTCGGGCTCGTCTGGTTGATGCCGATGAACGACGAGAGGCTGGCCACCGCCGGGTCCTTGAGGATCTGCGCGACCAGTTGCTCCTGCTTCTGGACCATGTAGGGGAACGAAATACCGGGCGCGGCCTGCGAGATGCCTTCGATGAGGCCCGTGTCCTGCTCGGGAAAGAAGCCCTTGGGCATGAAAAGGAGAATCGCGAAGGTGAGCGCCGCCGTCACGGCCACCGAGATCAGCGTGAGTACGCGGTGTTCGAGCACCCAGCCGAGCCCCTGCACGTAGCGCGCGTTGATCTTGTCGAAGAAGTCGGCGCGCTGCTCTTTTTCATGTTCGGCGTCGTGCGGCTTGAACATGCGCGAGCACATCATCGGCGTGAGCGTGAGCGAGACGAACGCCGAGATCACGATGGCGATCGCGAGCGTGAGCGCGAATTCGCGAAACAGCCGCCCGACCACGTCGCCCATGAAGAGCAGCGGAATCATCACCGCGATCAACGATACGGAGAGCGAAATAATCGTGAAGCCGATCTGCTTCGCGCCCTTTAGCGCCGCTTCGAGCGGCGTCTCGCCCATCTCCAGATGGCGCGTGATGTTCTCGATCATCACGATCGCGTCGTCCACCACGAAGCCCGTTGCCACCGTGAGCGACATCAGCGTGAGGTTGTTCAGCGAGAAGCCGAGCCCATAGGCCACCGCGAGCGTGCCGATCAGCGAGAGCGGCACCGTCACGGCCGGAATGATGGTGGCCGCGAGCTTGCGCAGGAAGATGAAGATCACCATCACCACGAGCGCGACGGCCACGCCGAGTTCCTCCTCGACGTCCTTCACCGAGGCGCGGATCGTCTGCGTGCGGTCGGTCAGTACGTCCACCTTGACCGTGCCGGGCAGGCTCGCGCGCAACTGCGGCAGCACCTGCTGCACGCGGTCCACCACGTCGATCACGTTGGCGCCGGGCTGGCGCTGGATGTTGAGCACGATCGAGGGCTTGGCGTTGGTCCACGCGGCCTGGCGCACGTCCTCGGCGCCGTTCACGGGATGCGCGATCTGCGAGAGGCGGATGGGCGCGCCGTTCTTGTACGCGATCACGAGGTCCGTATAGGCATCGGCGCTTTGCAGCTGATCGTTGGCGCCGATCGAATACGACTGATAGCGGCCGTCGAGATTGCCCTTCGCCTGGTTCACGTTCGCTTCGGCGAGCGCGGTGCGCACGTCGTCGAGCGACATGCCCAGCGAATTGAGCGCGCCCGTGTTGGTTTCCACGCGCACCGCGGGGCGCTGGCCGCCACTGATCGTCACGAGCCCCACGCCCGAGATCTGCGAGATCTTCTGCGCGAGGCGCGTATCGGCGAGATCCTCGATCTTCGTGAGCGGCAAGGTGTCGGACGTGAGCGAGAGCGTGAGCACCGGCGCGTCGGCGGGATTGACCTTGCTGTAGACGGGCGGATAGGGCAGGTTCGCGGGCAGGTAGCTCGCCGACGCGTTGATCGCGGCCTGCACTTCCTGCTCCGCGACGTCGAGCGAGAGCGAGAGATCGAATTCGAGCGTGATGACCGACACGCCGTTCGAGCTCGTCGAGTTCATCGTCTTCAAGCCCGCCATTTCGCCGAGCTGCACTTCGAGCGGCGCGGTGATGGACGAGCTCACGACGTCGGGCGCGGCGCCGGGGTACTGCGTGTAGACCTGGATCGTCGGGTAGTCGACTTCGGGCAGCGCGGAGACGGGCAGCAGGTGATAGCCGAGCAGGCCGGCGAGCAGGACCGCCACCATCAGGAGCGACGTGGCGATGGGCCGCTCGATGAACGGGCGCGAGATATTCATGAGCGCGGCCTGCTAGTGCGAAGCGGACGAGGCTGACGAAGCGGCGGAAGCGGACGAAGCACCCGAAGCCGACGAGGTAGACGCCGTGGACGAGACCACGCGCACGAGCGAGCCGTTGTCGAGCTTGTCGGCGCCGTCGGTGACCACGCGCTCGCCGGCCTTCACGCCGCCGTCGAGAATGGCCGTGTCGTCGCCGTTCACGGGGCCCGTCTTCACGTTGCGCAGCACGACCTTGTTGCCCGCGCCCATCACGAACACGAAGTCGCCGTTGGTGCCGTGCTGGATCGCGACGGTCGGGATCACGGGCACCTGGTCGAGCGTGTCGGCCTGCATGCGCGCGTTCACGAACTGGTTAGGGAACAGCGCATCGCCCGCGTGATCGAATTCGGCGCGCACCTTGACCGTGCCCGTGGTGGTGTCCACCTGGTTGTCGAGCGCGAGCAGCGCGCCCGTGGCCAGCAGCTTGCGCTTGTCGCGGTCGTAGGCGAGCACCTTCACGGCGCCGCGCGCCATCGCTTCGTGAATCTGGCCGAGATAGTCCTCAGGCACCGCGAAGATCACGGTGGCGGGGTCGAGCTGCGTGATGACGGCCATGCCCGTGGTGCTCGTGGTGCTCACATAGTTGCCGGGGTCCACGAGGCGCAGCCCGATCACGCCGTCCACGGGCGAGGCGATCGTGCAATAGCTCACCTGCACCTGGAGGCTCTTCACGTTGCCGGTGTCGGCGGTGACGGTGCCTTCGTCCTGCTTGACGGTGGCGGCCTGGGTGTCGAGCGTCTGCTGCGTGACCGAGCCGATCTTGATGAGGCTCTGGTAGCGCTGGAGGTTCAGGCGGTCGTTGGCGAGCGTGGCCTGGTCGTGCACGAGCGTGCCCTGGGCCTGCTGCAACTGCGCTTCGAGCTGGCGCGAGTCGATGTGCGCGATCACCTGGCCTTTCGTGACGTGCTGGCCTTCGCGGAAGTCGACCGAATCGAGAATGCCGTTGACCTGGGTGACGAGCGTGACCGTGCGGATGGCCGTGACGGTGCCGAGCGCGTCGATATAGACGGGCACGTCGGCGAGCTTCACGGTCTCGGCCGAGACCGGCACGCCGCGCGGCGCCGCGGGAGGCGGCGCGGCGGGGCGCCGGATCAGGAAGAACCACGCCGCAACGGCGATCAGCAGCACCGCGGCGGCGAGCGCCGTCCAGTGGAGGGGTTTTCTTTTCATGACGGCTCGGTCACGCTGGGAGGGATAAAATTTGCGAAGTGCTACTGCAAGGGTCGTGCCATACGTGTGGTGAGCGATGCGGCCTGGGTTGCGCGGGCATCGGATGGGGGCGGCGGGCGCGAGTCTGTCGTGAATTCCAACAGGCGGTGTCATGATTCGCGACACTTGTGGCCGTCCCGATCGCGTACATCGCTTACACGCTACGCACGCGCTGCGTGCCCGCGCGACGGCAGCGCGGGTGGCGCGCCCCTGGCACGGCTTTCGCATTGGAGCTTGCCCTTGCTCTCTTCACCCCTGAAAACCGGAAACTGGACCGACATGCTTCGATCCCTGCGCGGCCGGCTGATCCTGCTGCTCGTTCTTCTCGTTGGCGCGGCGCTGGCGACCGGCATCCTGATGGTGAGCCTGTTCCATCAATCGGCGGCCGCGCAGCTCGGTCAGGCGGCGGCCGAGAACAGCCGCGCCTGCGATTCGATCGCGTCGGCATATCGGGCCTACATCGCCCAGGGCGGCGAGGCCCGCACGGACCCGAAGCTGCGCGACGTCGCGCTCGACGGCCCCGAGGGCGCGGCCTTGCGCGGCCGCCTGAGCACGCTGCTCGCTAACGCGCTGCGCACGCGGCCCGGCGTGCAGGGCGGCGTCTGGAGCGGCGCGACGGGCTCGCTCGCCTATGCCTACCCGACCTACGTGGGCGCGGTCCAGCGCACCGATCCGCCCGCGGGCGAGCTGCCGCGCATTCGCGAGCTCAACGCGCAGGCGCTCGCGAACGACCGCTCGACCAGCATCCGCTACAGCGGCCAGTCGCAAACGCTGCTGCTGGCCGCGTGCCCGCTGCCGGGGCCGGTCCCGCACCTGACCGCGTGGACGATGAGCTGGACGCTCACGTTCGCGGGCCGCAGCTACCATCAGCTGATGGCGGGTCTCGGCGTGCTGCTCGCGACCGTGCTCGCGGCGGCGGCGCTGCTCATGCATCTCACGATCACGTGGTCGCGCCACGTCTCGCAGATCGAAGGCGCGCTCAATGCCTACGACGTGGCCGAGCTGCCGGTGCTGCCCGCCACGCGCGAGCGCGAGCTCGACCGCATCGTGCTCGCGCTCAACGAGGCGGCGCGCCGGCTCGCGGCCGCGCGCCAGCGCGCCGACACGCTCGCGCGCCAGATGGCCACGGCCGAGCGCATGGCCGCGATCGGGCGCGTGGCGGCGGGCGTCGCGCACGAGATCCGCAACCCCATCGCGGCGATGCGCCTGAAGGCCGAGAGCGCCGTGGCGGCGGGCCCCGAGCGCCAGCCCCAGGCGCTCAACGTGATCCTCGGACAGATCGAGCGCCTCGACGCGCTCGTGCGGCGCCTGCTCAGCATCACCGAGCACGACGAGCCCAAGCGCGAGCTCGTTGCGGTCGGGCCGTTCCTCGACGCCTGTCTCGCCCAGCACGTGGACGTGGCGGCCGCGAAGCAGGTTACGATGACGCGCACGGGCGAACTGCGCGAAGCCCGCTTCGATCCCGACCAGATGCAGCGTGCGCTCGACAACCTGATTCTCAACGCGATCCACGCGGCGCCGCCGGGCAGCCGCATCGAAGTGACCGCGCGCAACGCGCCCGAAGGGGCCGTGTTTGCCGTGCACGACGAGGGCGCGGGGCCGCCCGCCGCGATCCTCGACCATCTGTTCGAGCCGTTCGTGACCGGGCGGCCCGACGGCACGGGCCTCGGCCTCTCGATCGTGCGCGAAGTGGCCGAGGCGCACGGCGGCATGGCGCGCCTGCGCGAGGCCGGCCGCCACGCGCCCAACCCGTCGAGCAAGCCCGCCGCCCACGGAACCACCTTTGAAATAGTGCTGCCATGGCCCACATCCTGATCGTCGACGACGACGAGACCATGCGCGACGCGCTCGCCGAAGTCGTGCGCGACCTCGGCCATAGCGTCTGCCTCGCCGCAAACGGCACGCTCGCGCTCGAACTCGTGGAGCGCGAGAGCGTGAGCGCGATGTTCCTCGACCTGCGCATGCCCGGCATCGACGGGCTCGAAGTGCTGCGCCGCCTGCGCGAGCGTCCGTCCGCGCCCACCGTCGCGGTGCTGACCGCGCACGCCACGGCGTCCAACACCATCGAGGCGATGCGGCTGGGCGCCTTCGACCACCTCACCAAGCCGATCGGCCGCAACGACCTCGCGCAGGTGCTCGAGCGCATGCTCGCGAGCATCGTCGAGCCGCAGCCGCCGGCCGCGCGCCCCGAGCCCGAGACGCTGATCGGTTCGAGCGAGGCGATGCGCACGGTGCAGAAGACCATCGGCGTGCTCGCCGACAGCGACGCCACCGTGCTCATCACGGGCGAAACGGGCACGGGCAAGGAGGTGGTCGCGCGCGCGATCCACGAGCACGGGCAGCACAATCGCGGGCCGTTGGTGGCCGTGAACTGCGCGGCCATTCCGCCCGACCTGCTGGAAAGCGAGCTGTTCGGCCACACGCGCGGCGCGTTCACGGGCGCGAGCGCCGACCGCGAGGGCGCGTTCCGCCAGGCCGAGCACGGCACGCTGTTTCTCGACGAAATCGGCGACATGGGCATGGCGATGCAGGCCAAGATCCTGCGCGCGCTGCAGGAGCGCGTGGTGACGCCGGTGGGCGGGCGGCCCGTGCCGGTGCAGGTGCGCGTGATCGCCGCCACGCACCGCGACCTCATGCGCGGCGTGCGCGAGGGCAGCTTTCGCGAGGACCTCTACTACCGGCTGCACGTGGTGCCGATCCATCTGCCGCCGCTTGCGGCGCGCATCTCCGACATCGTGCCGCTCGCCGAGCATTTCCTCGCGCGCGTGGGCACGCGCAAGCGGCTCTCGGCCGACGCCGCCGCGCATTTGATCCGCTATGGCTGGCCCGGCAACGTGCGGGAGCTTAAGAACGCGATGGAGCGCGTGGCCGTGATGGTGCGCGGCGAGTACATCCACGCGACCGATCTCGCGTTTCTCCAGGGCGAGCGCGCGGGCACGGACCCGGCGCTCGACTGGCCCGACGAGGACCTGCCTTCCGCGCTCGCGCGTCTCGAGGAAATGCTCATTCGCCGCGCGCTCGTGCACAGCAAGAACAATCGCACCGACGCCGCGCGGCGGCTCAACGTGAATCGGCAGTTGCTCTATGCGAAGCTCAAGCGCTATGGCATCGAGGTGTCGGACGACAAGGACGACAAGAGCGAAAAGGATGGCGAGGGCGACGACGGCGCGTAGGGCGGCAGGGGAGCGTCGGCTTAAAAAATGTAACTCATCAAAAAGGGCCGCAGATACAGCTATAAAACTAGAATAATTCGTAGTGCCCGCGCTCGCCGAACCGCTTGCAGCCATTTCGTAAGCAAAACGAAACGTCGGCGCATCTCGGGTCCACAGGAGGCAGACATGGGAGACTCCTCATCGGCCACGCCCGCGGCTGACGCGCACGGCGCCGAAGGGCACCAGCAGGCGCTCGGCGGCCTCGCGCTGGCGGCGCTCGGCGTGGTCTACGGCGACATCGGCACGAGCCCGCTTTACACGCTCGCCACGGTCTTCGATCCCGTGAACGGCCTGGCGCTCGATGCTTTCAATATCGTCAGCATCGTCTCGCTGATCTTCTGGTCGCTGATGATCGTGGTCTCGCTCAAGTACGTCGTCTTGATCCTGCGAGCGAACAACCACGGCGAGGGCGGGATCATGGCGCTGCTCGCGCTCGCCGCGTCGTCGGTCTCGCACCGGCCGCGCCTGCGCAACGTGCTGCTGATCGTGGGCGTGATGGGCGCGGCGCTCTTCTTCGGTGACAGCGTGATTACGCCGGCCATCTCGGTGCTGAGCGCCGTCGAGGGCCTCGAAGTCGCGGCGCCGGAGCTCAAGACCTTTGTGATTCCGGTGACGCTCGCCGCGCTGATCGTGCTCTTCATCGCGCAGAAACGGGGCACCGGCGGCATCGGCGCGGTGTTCGGGCCGGTGATGGTGCTCTGGTTCATCGTGATCGGCGTGGCCGGCATCGCCAATATCGCTTCCGCGCCGGTCGTGCTGGTCGCGCTGAACCCTCTGCGCGGCCTGGCCTTCTGCCTGCATCACCGCTGGCTCGCGTTCGTCGCGCTCGGCGCAGTGGTGCTCTCGCTCACGGGCGCCGAGGCGCTCTATGCCGACATGGGCCACTTCGGCAAGCGGCCCATCCGCATCACATGGTTCGGCATCGTGTTTCCCGCGCTCGCGCTCAATTACCTGGGCCAGGGCGCGCTGCTGCTGGCCAATCCCGGCGCCGTGCAGAACCCGTTCTACCGGCTCTTTCCGCAATGGGCGATCTTTCCGATGATCGTGCTTGCCACCATCGCGACGGTGATCGCCTCGCAGGCCGTGATCTCGGGCACGTATTCGATGACGATGCAGGCCATGCACCTCTCATTTCTGCCGCGCATGAACATCGTGCACACGTCCGATCGCGAGATCGGGCAGATCTACGTGCCCGGCATCAACTGGATCCTGCTCGTTGCCGTGATTGCCGCCGTGGTGGGCTTCGGCTCGTCCACGGCGCTGGGCTCCGCGTATGGCATCGCCGTGACCGGCACGATGCTCATCACGACCTGTCTCACGTTCTTCGTCGTGCGCTACGCGTGGCACTACAACTGGACGCTCTGCATTCTCGCCACGGCCTTCTTTCTCGTGATCGACACGCTGTTCTTTTCGGCGAACCTGCTGAAGATCGTGCAGGGCGGCTGGTTCCCGCTCGTGATCGGCGCAATCATGTTCACGATCATGGCGACGTGGGGCCGCGGCTGGCAACTGATGATGGCCGAGGCGCGGGCGCGCGCGGGCAGGAAGCCGCTCAAGCCCTACCTGGCCACGCTGCTCGCGAGCTCGCCCGTGCGCGTGGACGGGACCGCGATCTTCCTCACCCCCGACCCCAACTCCGTGCCGCACGCGCTCATCAACAATCTGCGCCATAACCGCGTGCTGCACGAATGTGTAGTTTTCCTCACTGTCGTGACGCGCAGCGTGCCCACGGTGCCTGAAAGCGAGCGCGCGAAAGTGGTGACGCTCTACCCGGGCTGCTATCAGGTGACGGTCGCCTACGGCTTCAAGGACGACGTGAATCTGCCGCAGGCGCTCGCGGCCGCGAGGGCGGCCGGGCTCGCGCTCGATCCCGAGCAGACCTCGTGGTTCCTGAGCCGCGCGCTCGTGGTGGCGGCGCCGGGCCGCGGCATGGCGTTCTGGCGCGGACGGCTCTTTGCGGTGATGCTGCACAACGTCGGCAATATTGCGGCGTACTTCAAGCTGCCCGCCAATCGCGTCATTGAACTGGGCGCGCGCGTCGAGATTTGATCGAGCGGGCAAGCGGGCGAGTGCTTCGGCGCATACGCGAGCGACGCGCCGAATAACGAATTCGCCACGCGGGCCGATTACGCCTCGCGATAAGTGCCCTTTGCCTTCGCCGCGTGCGTGGCCAGGATGTCCATCAGCGCGGGGCTCAGGCAATCATAGGGTTCGAGGCCGTGGTCGCGCAGGGTTTGCCGCACTTGCGTCATTTGCGAAGGCGGCGTGCCGCTCTCGATAACCGACGAAACGAATGCCGCGAAACCGGGGCCGTCCCAACCGGCATCGCGCGACAGTTCCGTGTGGATGAAATCGAGTCCGTAGAACGCGTGGTCCTTGTTCTCGATGCGGCCATACAAATGCGTGCCGCAAGCGGTGCAGGCATGGCGCTGGATGGGCGCTTTTTCGTCGACGACCTTGAGCTTTTCGCCGTGCGCCGTAACAGACAGCTTCTCGCGCGGCACCACGCCCACGACCGAGAACACGGCGCCCGCGGGCTTCCAGCACCTGGTGCAACCGCATGCGTGATTGAACAGCACCTGCGAGGCGACCTGCACTTCAACGGGGTCGCTGCTGCACTGGCAACGCAGCGTGCCACCCGCGAAATTTTCGGCGCCTTTCTTGATGCCCTGATCGACGGTCGGATGAAGTGCAATGGCCATGATGTGTCTCCTTGATGGCGCGTGAGCGCTGAACAATCGGTCGGATGATTCGCCCATTGCGGCGGGCGAAAGCGGCTGTTTCGGATACTGGGGACGAGTATAGGCCAATACTGGCGGGGAGTATACGAAAGAACATGGCGAACCGGGCCGCCCAAAGCGCGCCACATTTTAGAAAAACTTAAGCATCGTGCATCGGTACACCTCTATTCTTCGATTTTTTGACTCCCTATGCTTGGCCCAATGTCGTGATCGCGACCCCGAAAGCTGCACTGTTCTCGTTAACCCTCGCCGCACGCGCTCAGGTTTTTCGCCGATGCCGAAGGCGACCTTCCCGAACAGGAATTTCCATGATTGCCATGAAGAAGACGCTGGTGTGTCTCACGCTGTCGCTCGCGGCGCTTTCCGCATTTTCCGCCCAGGCAAAGACCTTGAGCGAGCTGAAATTCGGCGTCGATCCAACCTATGCCCCGTTCGAGTCCAAAGCGCCGGACGGCAAGCTCGTGGGTTTTGAAATCGATCTCGGCAACGAAATCTGCCGGCGGCTCCATACGAAGTGCGTCTGGGTGGAAACCGCGTTCGACGGCATCATTCCGGCTTTGCAGGGCCGCAAGTTCGATGCGATCCTCTCGGCGATGTCGGTCACGCCGAAGCGCGAAGCGCAAGTCGCGTTCTCGACCATGCTGTTCAATACGCCGAGCAGTCTGCTCGGGCCGCGAGGCTCGACGCTCGAGCCCACGGTGGCCTCGCTGAAGGGAAAGAACGTGGGCGTGGCGCAAGGGTCCACTCAGGAGGCCTATGCGAAAGCGTATTGGGCGCCGGCCGGCGTCAACGTGATCTCCTATGCGAATCAGGAACTGGTTTATACCGACCTGCGCTCGGGACGGCTCGACGCGACCTTGACCGACATGATTTCCGGCAGCAATGGCTTTCTGAAAACCCCGCAAGGGCAGGGTTATGCGTTTCTTGGCGCGCCGCTCAACGATCCGAAGACGCTGGGCGTGGGCGCCGCGATCGGCTTGCGCAAGAGCGACACGGAGTTGCGTGCGATGATCGATCAGGCGATTGGCGAGATGATCAAGGACGGGACTTATCAGAAGATCGAGCGGCGCTATTTCGATTTTGATGTGCTGGCGCGGCAATAAGGCGTGTTGCGGTGAGGGCTCGCCTTGAATGGGTGAACGGGGCGGGCCTCAAATCAGCAAATCCACCGACCTCAAGACATTGCGCGTATCGGCCGAGTCCGAGCGCTGCGCATCGTGCACGGCCTCCACGAGGCATTCGATAAAGCACTCGGACGCCACGCTCAACGGATGCCCGCTGCGCGAAATGATGCTTACCTTCGCATCCTCCAGCTGCTCGCGCACGGGCACCGCGCACAGCCCCTCGCGCGACGCGCTCACCTCCACGAGCGGCCACGGGAAAATGCTCGCCATGTCGCTATGCCTCAAGAGCGAGAGCGCGATCGAAAACGAATGCGCAAGATGAATCTTGCGCGGCATGGGCAGCTTGTGGCGCTCGAACATGTTCTCTGCGCTCGGCCCGTCGTTCGAGGGGTCCCACGTCAGCAGCCAGTCCAGATCGCAGAGTTCCGCGAGCGAGCGGCAATTCGCGCGCGGATGATCCTGCCGCACGACCACGGCGCACGACGAAGAAAACAGCGGCCGATATTGAAACTCCACGCCGAGATTGCCGGGCGTGGGCCTGCCGAGAAAGAAGTCGAGGCTGCCGTCGCGCAGCCGTGGATTCGCAATGGGCAGCAAGCCTTCGAAAAACTCCAGACGAATCTCGGGCATGCGCTCGGTGAATCGCCTCATGGTCTCGGGCAGAAACGTCATGGCGAGCCACGGCGTGATCGCGATCGAGAGCTTGCCGGTCGCCGTGCCCCGCATCGCGTCGACGGCTTCCTGCGCGCGCGCCATCTGGCCGATCATCAGCCGCGCATGGACCAGCAGGGTTTGCCCGAATTCCGTCAACGTCACGCCCGATGACGTGCGCACCACGAGCGGGATCTGCGCGGCTTCTTCGAGCTGGCGCAGGCTCTTGGTGATGGCCGCCGGCGAGGCGTCGAGCGCGCGCGCCGCGCCGCGAATGCCGCCGGCGTCCGCAATGGCGACGAGCGTTCTGAGTTGATGGAGTTTCATGCGCGTTTCGTTTGCGAACCGGCCTTGCGGTTCCAGACGGGTTCGGCGAGGTGTTAGCCAAAGGTTGCCACGTTCACGATTCTAGCTCTCCCTGGGTGCTTTCTGTCGGGATAGCTTAGGGGCAACTGTTCACCTTCCCTGTACACGGAGACGCGCACGATGACCGATTTGTCCGATATCCACGCCAGCAGCCGCGAAATGATCGAGTTGCGTCAGCGCATTCACGCGCATCCCGAGCTTGGCTATGAGGAATTCGCCACGAGCGATCTGGTCGCGCAACGTCTCGCGCAATGGGGCTACGAAGTGCATCGCGGGCTGGCGGGCACGGGCGTGATCGGGACGCTGAAGAACGGCAGCGGCACGCGCCGCATCGGCCTGCGTGCCGACATGGACGCGCTGCCCGTGCACGAGCAAACGGGCTTGCCCTATGCGAGCCGCCACGCGGGCAAGATGCACGCGTGCGGTCACGACGGCCACACGGCCATGCTGCTCGCCGCCGCGAAGCAGCTCGCGCAGACGCGCCAATTCGACGGCACGCTCAACCTGATTTTCCAGCCCGCGGAGGAAGGTCTCGCGGGCGCGCGGCGGATGCTCGAAGAAGGCGTGCTCGAGCGCTTTCCCTGCGATGCCGTGTTCGCGATGCACAACATGCCCGGCTATCCGGCGGGCAAGCTCGGCTTTCGCGCGGGCGCCTTCATGGCGTCGGCCGATCAGGTCACGGTGCGCGTGAGAGGCGTGGGCGGTCACGGCGCCATGCCGCACAAGACCGTCGACCCCGTGGTCGTCTGCGCAGCCATCGTGTTCGCGCTGCAAACGGTGGTCTCGCGCAACGTCGCGCCGCTCGACATGGCCGTGATCACGGTGGGCGCGATTCACGCGGGCGAGGCGTCGAACGTGATCCCCGACGAAGCGCACATGGCGATTTCGGTGCGCGCGCTGCGTCCGGCCGTGCGCGACGAACTCGAGCGCCGCATCAAGGAGATCATCGCGGCCCAGGCGGCCGTCTATGGCGCGCGCGCGGAGATCACCTACGACGCCAGTTATCCCGTGCTCGTGAACGACACGGAGATGACCGCCTTCGCCGAAAAGGTCGCGCGCGACTGGGTGGGCGAGGGCGGCATGATCGAGAATCTCGCGCCGTTCACGGGCAGCGAGGATTTCGCGTGGTTCCTGCAACGCTGCCCGGGCTGCTACCTGATTATCGGTAACGGCGATGGCGAAGGAAGCTGCATGGTCCACAACCCCGGCTACGACTTCAACGACGACATCCTCATGACCGGCGCGGGCTACTGGGTGCGTCTCGTCGAAAGTTTTCTCGTCTGAGCCGGTTCACGTCGCGCCCATCGTTCAATTCGTCGTTCAACCCTTGCGAAGGAACGTTCATGAAACGTACAGTGCTCTCGTGTTTGCTCACGCTGGTCGTGCTGCCGCTCGCGGCGCACGCGCAGGAGCCGCAGGTCATCCGCTTCGGCGTGGACCCGAGCTATCCGCCCATGGAATCGAAGGCGCCCGATGGCAGTCTGCAAGGCTTCGACATCGAGCTGGGCAACGCCATCTGCGCGACGCTCCATGAAAAGTGCGTGTGGGTCGAGCAGAGCTTCGACGGCATGATTCCCGCGCTCAAGGCCCGCAAGTTCGACGCGATCTTGTCGGCCATGTCGGCGACCGAGGTGCGTCGCCAGCAGATCGACTTCACGGACCGCGTCTACAACAGTCCTTCGGCGCTGATCGCGCGCGCGGGCTCGACGCTGCGTCCCACGGCGCAGGGGCTGCAGGGCAAGCGCGTGGGCGTCGTGCAGGGCTCGACGCAGGAGGCGTATGCGCGGCAGGAATGGGCGCCGCACGGCGTCACGATCGTCGCGTATCAAACCCAGGACCAGATCTACCAGGACGTGGCCACGGGACGGCTCGACGCGGCGTTTCAGGCGGCGGTGCAGGCCGATTACGGCTTTCTGAAGACGCCGCTCGGCAAAGGCTACGCCGTGGCGGGCGATGTCGTGAAGGACCCCAGGCTCACGGGGAATGGCGTGGCTATCGGCATCCGCAAGGGCGATGCGGCGCTCGAAGCGCGCATCAACGATGCCATCAGCACGATACGCAAGAACGGAACCTATCAGCAGATCGCCGCGAAGTATTTCCAGTTCGATATCTACGGCGATTGATTAGTCATCCTCTTGATGATTGAGGCATGCGTGAGCGTCGGCACCCGATGCCTCACGCGACCACGCGCAGCATGCTCTCGTTGCGTTGCTGCTGCTCTTTGGCGCGCGTGACCAGCCAGCGATGGAAGTTGCGGCAATGGGTCCGGTCGAAGGCGTTCGGCTTCCACGTGAGGAAGTAGGGCGAGGGCAACGCGAGCCCGAGCGCGAAGGGCATGACGAGGCGTCCCGCGGCCAGGTCGTCGCCTATCATCGAGCTTTGCGCGAGCACGAAGCCATAGCCGTCGATGGCCGCCTGGATGGCCACGCCAGACAGCGAGAACACGAGGCGGTTCTCGTTGAGCTCGCCGCAATCGACCTCGCTGGCGGCGAACCATTCGCGCCACGACGGCGGCGAGGCGAACTTCGGCAGCCAGTCCACCGATATCAGCGGGTACGCGAGAAGATCGGCCGGCGTCTCCAGCGGCGCGCCCGATTCCAGCAGGCGCGGGCTGCACACGGGCACCACGCAATCGCGGAACAGCTCGACGGCGTTCTCGGCATTCACGACCCGCTCGCCATAGCTGATGCGAAAGTCGATTTCGTAGCCATCGGGTGACGGCTCCGTATGCGTGCCGTCGAGATACACGCTGAGTTCGGGGTGCTCGCGCTGCCATTCGAGCATGCGCGGCGCGAGCCACTTCGAGAGCAGCGAAGGCAGCGCGCTGATGCTCAGGCTGCGCGAGTTCTTCGCGCGTTCGATTTCGGCGTGCGCCACGCGCAGGCTTTCGAACGCCGCCGCGCAACTCTCGTGGTACTGCCGGCCAATGGCCGTGAGGCGCAGCCGCTTGCCGTCCTTTTGTGTGAGATGCAGCCCCAGTGTGTCTTCGAGCAGCTTGATCTGCTGGCTGACCGCGCCCGCTGAAATGCCGAGGCGCCGCGCCGCTTCGCTGATGCCGCCGCACCGGCCGACGGCCTCGAACACCTGGAGCGCGCGTAACGGAGGAAAGCTGTTCGTGGTCATTTCGTCATCGTCTGCGTCATTGTCTGTATTGGCGGCGGCTATTCCGGTTATTAACGTTTTAGAAACTCTAAACGAACGGGCAGGTTTTTACATCTATTCTTTTATGTTTTGGCTTTTTATCCTTGCAAACAGTCGGAGGTGAGCGGCCCTCACAGAAACGTTCTGGGGCGCGAACGGACGAAAACGAAACCGGATTAGCGGAGACAAGGACATGTTTTTGAGGAATGCGTGGTACGTGGCGGCATGGGACGCGCAAGTGACGCGCGAGCTCGCGCCGGTGACCCTGCTGGGCGAATCGGTCGTGCTGTACAGGCGCGAAGACGGCACGCCCGTCGCGCTCGACAATGCGTGTCCGCATCGCAAGCTGCCGCTCTCGATGGGCCGGCTCGTCGGAGATGACGTCGAGTGTGGCTACCACGGCCTCACCTTCGATTGCGAGGGCGCTTGCGTGCGGGCGCCGGGCAGCCCGAGGATTCCGCCGGGAGCGAAGGTGCGCAGCTATCCGCTCGCGGAGCGCTACGGGCTGCTCTGGATCTGGATGGGCGATCCCGAGGCGGCCGATCCCGCGAAGATCGTGCAGATCGACGAATGGGGCGACCCCGCATGGGGCGTGAATCGCGGCGATGCGATGACGGTGGACTGCCACTATCTCTACGTCACCGACAATCTGCTGGACCCCTCGCACGTGGCATGGGTTCATCGCTCGTCGTTCGGCAACGCGGCCTGCGAAGCCGAGCCGCTGAAGACCGAGGTCGCGGAGCAGGGCGTGACGGTCTCGCGCTGGATGCGCGACGTGGAGGTCGCGCCGTTCTATGCGCAGTTCGTGCGCTTCGAAGGTCGTTGCGACCGCAAGCAACATTACGAGGTTCGCTTTCCGTCCCACGCGATCATCAAGGCCGTTTTCACGCCGGCGGGAACCGGTGGCGACGACGCGCCGCCGCATGCCGATGTGTTCCTCATGAACTCGTATAACTTCATGACGCCCGTGGACGCCGCGCAAACGCGCTATTACTGGTTTCAGACGCGCAACTTCTCGCCGGACGACGAGCAGGTCTCGCGCCAGTTCGACGAGGACGTGCGCCACGCATTCGAGGAAGACCGCGCGGTGTTGACGGCCGTGCATGCGGGCATGCGGGACGCGCGCACGCCGAACATCGACCTCGCCATCGACGCGGGACCGCTGCGCTTCCGGCGCGCGCTCGCGCAGATGATCGAGCGCGAGCAGGATGGCGCGAAGCACGACGAAAAGCCGGCGCAGCCCGTTCACGTCGTGCGTCGCGAGCGCGTGGAGCCGTGAAATGAACGATGTCGTCGATCCAGCGGTGGCGTTGGCGAGCCGCGCGCCCGCGGGCTTCCGCCGTTTGCGAGTGAATGCTCGCCGCCGCGAAAGCGCCTCGATCGTTTCGTTCGAGCTCGTTTGCGCAGATGGCGCGGCCTTGCCGCCGTTCGTGGCGGGGCAGTTCGTGACGCTGCGTTTGCCCTTGCCGGGCGGCGAAAAACTGCTGCGCACGTACAGCCTCTCGGGCGATCCCGCCGACACGACGCGCTGGCGGATCTCGGTCAAGCGCGAGCCGGCCCCCACAGGGCGCGACGACATATCGGCGGGGCGTGGCTCGTCATACCTGCACGACACGGTGCAGGCCGGCGACGAGTTCGACGTGGCGGGACCGTCGGGCGCATTCGTGTGCGGCGACGACACCGCGCGTCCCGTCGTGCTGATGAGCGGCGGCGTGGGCTTGACGCCGCTCGTGAGCATGCTGCATCGGTTGCGGGCAATGGAAGGCGCGCGGGACCGGCATGTGCATTTCATTCACGCCTGCGAGAACGGCGCGGTGCACGCGTTCGGCAGCGAAGTAGCGGCGCTGGCGGCGGCGTCTCCGAATGTGCATGTGCACATCTGCTATCGCGAGCCTTCCGCGCAAGACCGCCTCGCGCGCAGCTTCGACAGCGAAGGATTCATCACGCGCGAGACCCTGCAACGCTTGCTGCCGCTCGACGACTACGAGGTGTATCTCTGCGGCCCTCCCGCGTTCATGCAGGCCAACTGGCGGCTGCTGCGCAGCCTTGGCGTGGCGCGCGAACGCATCCACTACGAGTTCTTCGGCCCGGCAACGGTGCTGGAGGCCGATGCCGAACCCGCGCAGGAAGCATCGTCCGATACGCTCGGGCGAACGGAGCGCGACCGCGAAATAGATGCGAACGCAACGATAGTAAAATTCCACCCTCGCGCGGCGCCGGTCGTATGGGACGCCCGCTGCGAGTCGCTGCTCGAACTGGCGGAGCAGCACGGCTACGCGGTGCCGTTCAGTTGTCGCATCGGCATCTGCAATACCTGCGTGACGCCGCTCGCGGAAGGCAGCGTCGAGTACACCACCGAGCCGCTCGACCCGCCGCCCGCAGGGGCCGTGCTGCTCTGTTGCGCGAAGCCCGCGGGTAACGTGACGCTGGCGTTGTCCGAGGTGCCCGAGAGCGCGCTGAACGTGGCGACCTGAAGCGGCGCGCAAGACGACACGCCCCCACAACCCGTTTGATGATCCGAGGACTCCATGAAACCAGGCTTTCCCGTCGAAGCGGATTTCGACGCCCAGCGCCAGCATTTTCTTCACGCCGCGCAAGCGGCGGGCGCGACCGTGACCTCGTTCGCGCATCCGCTCAAGGGCCCCCACGGCGAAGCGCTCGCGACCGACGTCGCCTGGCTCGGCGACCCCGCCGCGTCGCGTGTGCTGCTGGCCGTTTCGGGCACGCATGGCGTGGAGGGCTATTACGGCTCGACGTGTCAGACGCAGTGGCTGCACGAGCTGGCCGCGCGGCGCTTGCCCGACGACGTCGCCGTGATGATGGTGCACCTGATCAATCCGTGGGGCACCGCGTGGGTCAGGCGCGTGAACGAAGACAATGTCGATCTGAACCGCAACTATGTCGATTTCGGCGCGGCGTTGCCGGTCAATGAGCGCTACGAGGCCCTGCACGAGATCTACGCGTGCCGCGATATCGACGGCGCCGGCAGGCGTCAGGCCGATGCGCGGCTGGCGCAGCAAGTCGAATCGCTCGGCTGGGCGGGCGTGCAGGCGATCGTGGGCGCGGGCCAGTATCGCCATGCCGATGGACTCTTTTACGGTGGCGAGGCGCCCACCTGGTCGAACCGCACCTTGCACGAGATCGTGCGGCGCTTCCTCGCGAAGGCGCGGGTCGCCATCTCGTTCGACCTGCATACGGGAGCGGGCGCGTTCGGCCACCCGATGCTGATGGCGATTGCGCAATCGGCCTATCCGGCGCTCGCCGATGCGCAGCAGCTCTACGGCCCGTGGCTCTACACGCTGCTCACGCACGCGGATGCCGCCATCAGCGAAACCGGCGTGGTCGCGCGCGCGACGGGCTATGCGTCCCAGGCCCTGCTGGACGCGCTGCCCGATACGCATCTGATGCAGCTCGTGGTCGAATGCGGGACCTACCCGGAAGCGCCCATGCACACGGCCTTGCGCGACGATCACTGGCTGCATCTGTACGGCGACCCGCACGATGCGCGAGGCCGCGCGATCAGCCGCGCATTGTTCGAATCGTTCCTGCCCGCCGATGCCGACTGGCGCGAACTCGTGTGGATGCGCACGCGGCAGATCTGGGAGCGCGCGCTCGCGGCGCTGCCCGGCATCGTGCCGAAGGGTGCTGCGTGAAGCGACGCTTGATCTGCTAGTATCGCGGCGTGAACGTCCACGCCCGCTCCATTCGCTATTTCGACATGATTTGCCGCTGCGGCTCCATTCGCGAGGCCGCGCGGCATTTGCACGTTGACGGCTCGGCCGTCAACCGGCAACTGCTCAATCTCGAGGAAGAGGTGGGCGCAACGCTGTTCGAGCGCCTGCCCGGCGGCCTGCGCCTCACCGAGGCGGGCCGCTTGTTCGCGCAGCACGTGGTGACCGTGCTCCAGGACGAGCAGCGCGTGATCGCCGAGATCGAACGGCTCCAGGGGCTGGAGCGCGGCGAGGTCCATCTGGCCGCCGCCGAAAGCCTCAGCGCGGGCCTGCTGCCCGCCGTGCTCGACCGCATGGCGAGCGAGCATCCCAAGGTCTCGCTTCATGTTTCCATGCTCGGCTCCGGAACCATCGCGCAGCGCGTGGCGTCGGGCGACGTCGACATTGGCGCGGCGTTTGCCATGAGCGAGCATCCCGAACTGACTTGCGTGGCGAGCGGCCAGTTCAGGCTGGGCGCGGTGATGGCGCCCGACCATCCGCTCGCCGCGCGGCGGCGCGTGACCTTCGACGAATGCGCCGGGTACGGGCTCATCATGCCCAATCCCGACGTGGCCGTGCATGCGATCCTCGCGCCGCTCGTGGCGCGCGCACAGCGGCCCGTGCGCGCCGTGGTCCATAGCGGGGCCATCGAGTTGATGCGCCAGCTCGCGATGCGCGGGACCGGCATCGGCTTCCAGACGCGCATCGGTCTTGACGAGGTCTGCGCGGCGGGCCGGCTCGCGTTCGTGCCGCTCGACGAGGCCGAGCAGGCAGTGGCCCGGCTGGGCTTCTATGTGCGCGCGACGCGCGCGCTGCCGCCGGCCGTCAGCGCGTTGCTCGCGATGCTGGGCGACGCGCTCGAACGCTTGCTAGAGGCTGAAGCGCGCATGGGCTGACACGGCCGCTTCCCGCGCGCGCGTCCAGCTCCACTCCGCCTGCCGGACTTCCGAAGACGCCGCGCTTCGCCGTTGGCTCATCGTCAATGGAGCTTGATCGAGGGCCGTCCATAGCTGTGCAGAAGCTGGCCCAGCGCCTGGAGCAGCGTATGCCCGACGCCATGCACGCCCGACAGGTGCTTGCGATACAGCAATCGATATAAGCCCGCTGCAGCCGGACCGTCGACGATGACCGAGCGCGTGCGCACACGAAGGTCCGCCTGGTAGAGCGCGCCGGACTGGCCCAGCGACACCACCGTGCCCGCGTCGCGGAACACGAAGCCCGCGACCGGCTTGCCGGCGAGGCGCCGCGCGAATGCCTGGCTCAGGTAGACCGCCTGCTGGTGCGCGACCTGGGCGCGCGGCGGCAGGTACGCGCTCGACCGGCCGGACGGACAGGCCGCGCAGTCGCCGAATGCGAACACGTGCGGATCGTCAGGCGTCTGCAAGGTGTCGGTCACGATGACCTGGTTCGACGCGCTGAGCGCCAGCCCTTCGATCGTGCGCAGCATCGCGGGCCCGGCCACGCCGGCGGCCCAGATCGTCACGTCGGCGGGCAGCCTTTCGCCCGCTGCGGTCACGATGGCATCTTCCTCGACGCTGGACACGCGGGTCTCGGTCAGCACCTCGATATGAAGGTGCTCGAGCTGCGCCTGGGTGCGCGCCGAGACGCGCGGGTCGAGCACCGGCAGCACGCGCGCAGCGCCTTCGATCAGACGAATGCGCACGTCGCGGTCGGGGTCGAGCGCCCGGAAGCGATACGCCGCGAGTTGGCCGACCGCGTGCCGCAGTGCCGCGGCCAGCTCCACGCCAGTCGCGCCGGCGCCGATCACGTTGATGCACACCGGCCGCACCGGCGACGCACCGGGCGCATCGGCGAGATGGTTGACCTTCGCGCAGGCCGCGAGAAACTTCTTGCGGAAGTCCTCGGCGTGCCCGACGTGTTCGAGCGGCAGCGCGTGGCGCGCCGCGCCGGGCACGTTGAAGAAGTGGGTGACGCTGCCCACGGCCAGCACGAGGTCGTGATACGGCACTTCGCGTTGCGGGACGATCTGCGCGCCCTCGTTATCGAGCACGGCGCCGATGGTGGCGACGCGGCGCGCCCGATCCACGGAACGCAATTCGCCCTGCACGAACTCGAAGCCATGGCGTTTCGCCTGGGCCGCGTATTCGATCGTGTGCGAAGCGGGATCGCGATGGCCGGAGGCGGCCTCATGCAGCAGCGGCTTCCAGAAGTGCGTCGGCAGGCGGTCGACGAGCACGACGTGCGCGAGCCCGCGGCGGCCGAGCGTGCTGCCGAGGCGCGTGGCGAGCTGCAGCCCGCCGGCGCCGCCGCCGACGATCAGGATGCGCGCCGGGCCTGCATCGCGCGCCTTCGAGGGGATACCAGAGATGCGTGCCATCGTTGTCTCCCGGAATGAAATCGGTTTGAATGTCTTGATGGATTCCAGGATATCGTTTCGGGTACCAAAGGACAATTTAATGTTTATAGGCGACCTATATGCATTCACTTATAGGAAAGGCGGCGACCTTCCGGCAACTGAAGGCGCTCGACATGGTCATGCGCACGGGCAGCGTATCGCGCGCGGCCGAAGAATTGCACCTGACGCAGCCCGCCGTCTCGCTGCAGATCCGGCTGCTGGAGGAAGCGGTGGGCGCGGCATTGCTGCAGCGGGTAGGACGAGGCGTGGAGCTGACGACGGCGGGCGAGATCGTGGGGCGCTATGCACGCGAGATCCTGCATCTGTGGCGCGACGCGGGCGACGAAGTGGCGGCCTTGACGGGCGAGCTGGGCGGCACGCTGCGCATCGGCGCGATCACGACCGCGGAATATTTGATACCGCCGCTGCTGGTCAAATTCACGGCGACGCGCCCGCACGTGAAGACGTATTTCAAGGTGGGCAATCGCGAGGAGATCATCCGCATGCTCGCCACGCATGAAATCGATCTCGCGGTCATGGGCAGCCCGCCGAAGGAGCTGCGCACGCACGCGGCCGAGTTCGCGAAGCACCCGATGGTGTTCGTGGCCGCGCCCGATCATCCGCTCATGCGGCGCAAGCGCGTGTCAATGAAGGATCTGGAGTCGGCGCACCTGCTCGTACGCGAGCGCGGCGCCGGGACGAGAGCGACCGTGGAGAGTCTTTTCAAGGCGTCCGGCCACCGCTTTCATGTGGGCTCCGAACTATCGAGCAACGAGGCCATCAAGCAGATGGCCGAAGCGGGGCTCGGCGTGGCCTTCCTCTCGCGTCATGCGTGCGCGCTGGAATTGCGCGCCGGGCTGCTGGAACAACTGCCGTTTCCGGGCAATCCGGTCGAGCGCGAATGGTACGTGGTGACGCTCGCCGACCGGCGTATTTCTCAGGTCACCGGCTTGTTTCGCGACTTCCTGATCGAGCAGGGCGCACCCGTGATCGACCTTGCGGTGTCGGCGCCGTCGGGCGAGCGGCGCCGCAAATCAGGGTAACTTCGGCAACCTAAAAGAAGTGATGGATGCCCGCGAGCACGGCCGTCTGCGACCCCGAAGACGATGCGCCGATGCCCATCGTATCGGCCACGGCGCCCGACGAGGCGCGCTCGACCATCACGTCCATATAGAGCTGGGTGCGCTTCGAGAGCGAATACACATTGGCCAGTGTCGCCTGGGTCCAGCGCTGGCCGGCGAGCGTCGTGGTCCACGCGCCCGCGCCCACCATATACGCGGGCGTGACCTGGACATTGACGCCGCCGTCGATGGTCCGGTAGTTCTGCGCATCGCCATGGCGTTCGATGCGCACCTGGGTCACGAGCGCGTGCAACTGAACCCGCCCCCACTGATAGCTGCCGCCGATGCCCGCGTTGCGCACGCTGTCGGCCACGAACGGCGCGCCGCCGGAGAGATTCACGCCTTCGAACGCATCGAGGCCGAGCCCGCCGGCCAGATTGAGCGTGCGGTCGTGATACTCCGACCACGCGGCGGCCAGCTTCAGCGGGCCGTAGCCATAGTTTGCGCCGAAGCTGATCGTGCGCCCCGCCGTACTGCTGCTCGAATTCGTGAAGCCGTATAGCGCGCCGACGGTGAGGCCCCAGAACGGCCGGCTGACAAACCTGGCGGTATTGGACAGTTCGACGGGCACGGTGTTGGCGAGGCCGTCGACGTTGCCGGGATGGAAGGCGGAGAAGTCGCCGAGCGACTGGGCGGTCGAAAGCGGGCCCAGCATTTCGAAGTGGAAGTCGGTTTGACGGCCTAGCGTGACGGTACCGATGTCGTTCTTCGAGAGCCCCACCCAGGCCTGCCGGTTGAACAGCGTCCCCGCGCTCGACATCGCGCCGCTGATCGTCGAGAAGCCCGATTCGAGCTTGAACACGGTCTTCAGTCCCGAGCCCAGATCCTCGGTGCCCGTGATGCCCCAGCGGTCGGCCTGGAACGTGCCCTGCTCGGCAATGAACGCGTGCGAGCCATGGAGGTTGCTGACGTAGCCCACGCCCGCATCGAGACTGCCATAGAGCGTGATGCTGCTCTGTGCATACGCACCGGAAACGTTGGCAATACTAAGCGCTGTACAGGCGCTCGCAAACAAATACTTTCTCATGGGGGTCTCCTCGTCATGTTCTATGGAATGAGCCGGCCATCTCCAGGCCGGTCGTGCCTGCGGCTTACTTCAAGGTCTGGTACAGAATCGCCGCGCCCGAAACGATCGCGAAGCCCATCACGCTGATGCGCAAGGCCTTGCTGTTCAGGCGCTGGTGCACGTGCTGGCTGATGAACGCGCCAAGGATCACGGGCGGCACGAGCAGCAGCGCGGAAACGAAGCGGCCCGCCGTGATCTGGCCGGTGAAGCTCAGCATCACGAGCGAGACGGCCTCGCCGATCGCGAAGCACAGCGCGATGGTCGAGCGCAGCGCGGGCGCGCGGTAGTGCTGGAACACCATCGCGAGCGCCGGTCCGCCGATGCCGGTCGCGGTTTCGGTGATGCCCGTCACGGCGCCCGCCGTGATCAACGCGTTGCGGCCCGGCGCGAAGGTGGGCGCGCAGAGCGTCGCGACGGCGGCGGCGATCGTCGAGGCGCCGATGAACAGGTTCAGATCGTGGGCCGAGATGCGCGAGATGATCAGCACGCCGCCCACCGCGCCCACGGTGCGCCCGACCGTGATCCACAGCGTGCCGTTCGAATCGAGGGCCGGACGCTCACGCCACGCGAGATAGACATTGAGCGGGAGCATCAGGATCAGCAGCGAGACGGGCAACAGGCGGGGGTCGATCAAGCCGATCACGGGCGCGCAGATGAGCGCGAAGCCGACGCCAACCGCGCCCTGGATGAACGCGGCAATGGTCACGGTGGTGGCGAGAAGCAGGAATACGGTCAGGCTCATAGATTGGTTATCCTGAATGAATCGCAAAGACGCGGGGCGCGAGTCGAACGACGATCGCGCCCGCACCGGGTTTAGCTGCTGGAGGCCAGTGGCGCTGCGGCTTGGGAGAGCGATGGCGGCGATGGCATGGCGTCCCGCGCGTTCGCTCCGGTATGCGTGGCGGCGGCCGATAAGGGCGCAGCATGAACCCGCTGGATCGGTGCGCGCGCAACCACGGCGGCCGCGACGTCGTCGATTTCGCGCAGCAGCGCGCGTGCGTCCCAGTCGACGGGCCAGCCATGCCAGAGGCGCATGCGTCCCGCCACGAACACCGCGTCGATCTGGCTGCGGTTCGCGAGGCGCACGAGCTCCCATTCGAGCTCCCACGACGGCCGCATTTCGGGCACGTCGAGATCCACGAGCAGGAAGTCGGCGGCCTTGCCCGGCGCGATCTCGCCGGTCAGCGCGCCCAGCTGCACCGCGTCGGCGCCGCCGCGCAGTGCATGATCGAGCCAGAGCTTGCCCCCGCCACACGACGAGTCGCCCGTCGCGAGGCCGAATGCGAGGCGCTGCGCGGTCTCGGCCGCGTCGAGCAGCCTGAACGCGTCGCTGCGCGTGCCGTCGGTGCCGAGACCAAAGCGGATGCCGAGCGCGGCCATCTGCAAGGCCGGCGCCACCGCGTTGCCCTTCCATGAGCTCGCGACCGGGTTGTAGCTCACGGCCGCGCCCGTGTCGCGCAGCAGGTTGAGCTCGGAGGGCGTGACGAGCGTGGCATGCGCGATCAGCGTTTGCGGCCCCAGCGCGCCCGCGTGGTGTAGATGCTCGATGGGCCGCATCTTGCGCCCGACGATCGAGCGCTCGACCGAGGCGAGGTGCTCGTTGGCGTGGGTCTGGAACACGGCGCCGGCCTCGGCGCATAGCGCGGCCGCGGTTTGCAGCATGCCGTCGGAGCCGGCCTCGGGCACCGAAATGGCCAGCGACGGATGCACGAGCGCATGGCCGCTCCAATGCGCCAGATGGGCCTGTGCGCGCGCGACGATGGCGCCGCGCTCGCGCGCATCGACATGGCCGCCCAGGTCGTTGCAGATCATGCCGAGCACGCAGCGCACGCCCGCTTCCTCGGTGGCCGCGGCGATCGTCGAGATGTCGCTGTCCGAGCGCGTGCCGGCGTCGCATACGGTCGTGAAGCCGCCGCGCAGCGCTTCGAGCGCGGCGAGCTTGGTCGATAAGTACAACAGATTATCGTCGAGGCAATTTTCGAGCGGGACCCAGATGCGGCGGTAGATCTCCGAGGGCTCGCCGAACGCGAGCGCCTTGCCGAACGACTGCGTGAGGTGATGGTGCGCATCGACGAAGCCGGGCATCAGGAGCTTGCCCGGCAGCGCGAGCGGCGTCAGCAGCGGGTAGCGCGCAACGAGCTCGTCGGCGGGGCCCATGTCGAGAAACCGTCCGTTGGCGACTACGAGCGCGTGGTCGCGCACCGGGCCTTCGGCGAGCAGCAGAGAGTCGGGCAACAGCAGCAGTTCGTCGGCGCACAGTTCGGTGCGGGACGCGGAGCCAGGCGAAGCGGTAATGGAGCGAATGGGCATGATGAGTTTGGGCTGGGTAAATTCAGTGGCACATTTAGTGGCACGAAGGGTTTTCGTTGACGGCGGTTTCGAGCGCGCTGGCGCGATGGCGCGCGCGGGGGCGCCAGCGCAGGCTCAGATGCTCGAACAGGAGGTTGACGATCACGGCGGTGAGCGCGCCCATCGCGAGCCCGTTGCCGAGCACGATTTGCAGCGTCGCGGGAAAGCGGCTGTAGAGGCCGGGCACGACGATCGGCAGGATCCCCATCGTGAGCGCGGCGGCGAGCGTGTACATGTGGGCGCGCGAGCGCAGGTCCACCTGGCGCAGCAGGTTGATGCCCATGACGCCGATGATCGAGAAGACGATCAGCGCCGTGCCGCCCACGACCGCGGCGGGAATGGCGTTGGCGAGGCGGCTCAAAGGCGCGAGCAGCGCGATCACGATCAGCAGCACGCCGGCCGTCGCGGTCACGAAGCGCGAGCGGATGCCCGTTGCTTCCACGATGCCGATGTTCTCGCTGCTCGTGATGATGAGCGAGGTGCCGAAGAGGCCGCCGAGCACCGACATAAGCGCGTCGGCGCGAATGGTCTGCGGCACGGCCACGCGCGGGTCGATCTCCTTGCCCACGATTTCGGCGATGGCCACGGTCTGCCCCGTGGCCTCGGCCATCGAAATCACGCTGAAGATCAGGAGCGGCAGCGCGGCGAGCACGTCGAAATGCGGCATGCCGAACGGCAGCGGCGTGGGCATCGTGACGACCGCGCCGCTCCAGACGCCGGCGAAGCTCATCAGGCCCAGCGCCGAGGCCAGCGCGGCGCCCGCGAGCAGGCCGAGCAGCACGGCGAGCTGCCCGAGCATGCCCTTGAAGAGCTTCGCGAACAGCACGGTGAAGCCGACGGTGGCGAGCGCGAGGCCGATCCCGGCCGGGCTGCCGAACTCGGCGGTGCCGGGGCGGCCGACGATCACGACGCCGTAGATGCGGATCAGGTTGATGGCCACGAGGATCAGCATCGTGCCGATCACGATGCGCGGGAAAAAGCGCAGGCAGCGCCGGAACACGGGCAGCAGCAGAAAGTAGAACAGGCCCGTGAGGATGGTCGCGCCGGCGGCGGTGCGCAGGTCGGTTTGCTGCGCGATCAGCACGAACAGGACCACGGGCGCGCCGCCGGGCACCATGATGAACGGCAGGCGCGCGCCGAAGCGCAGCGGGCCGAACGACTGCAGCAGCGTGCCGATGCCACAGACGAGAAACGTCGCGCTGATCAGGTCGACGGTCAGCGCGGACGCGAGCCCGAGCGCCTTAGCGACCAGGAAGACCGCCGTGATCGGGGAGGCCGCCACGACCAGCACGTGCTGCAGGCCGAACAACATCAGTTTGAGGAGCGGTAAGCGCTCGTCGACAGCGTGAACCTGCTGGGCTTTCGTCATGACTTCGTGTCTCCATGAGTCGCAGTCCGCTTCGCGTCTGCGAGGGGTGTCGTTGTTCTGGAAAACCGGCGTGCTTCCTGGTTGCTTGAAGTGCATCCCCAGGCACATCCCAAATCGATTTGGGATGCGGCGCAAAAAAATGGGCGGGAACCCCAAATCGATTTGCTATCGTAGAATGGTGCGCCACTAAGGCCTTGTCAAGCCGGATTATTTATCGACCGGATGGTTGCGATAGCCCTGCGAACGGGGGCGTCGCGCGCCCCAAGCGAGAGAAACAGCATGCAGAGTCCAGCGCCGCCGAAGCCGCGGCCGACCATAGCCGACGTCGCCCGCGCCGCGGGTGTCTCCACGACGACTGTGTCGCACGCATTGAACGACAAGGGCTATGTCGATCCGCAGACGCGCCAGCGCGTGAAGGACGTGGCGCGCGAGCTGGGCTACCGTCCGAGCGTGCGCGCGCAACGGCTGCGCACGGGCGAGGCGCGCACCATCGCGCTGCTTTCGTCGATGCCGTTCGAGATCGCGGGCGGCGCGTCGCGGCTCGGCTTTCTGATGGAGGTCGCGGCCGTCGCGGCGGCCGCCGCGCTCACGCGCGGGCTCGCGCTGGTGCTCGTGCCGCCCGTGATGGCGGGGCGGCTGCCGCTCGAACAGCTCGACATCGACGGCGCCATCGTGATCGAGCCCACCGCCGACGACGCGAACGTGACCCATCTGCAGGAGCGCGGCCTGCCCGTCGTGTGCCTCGGGCGCCTGCCCGGCAACGACGCGGTGCCTTATGTCGACATCCACTCGTTCGCCACCACGGCGCTGCTGCTGCGCCATCTGCACGAAGCGGGCAGCCGGCGGATTGCGCTGTTGATCGGCGCGCAGCAGCGCAACTCGTACGTGGAATCGCGCGCGGCCTACGAGCGGTTCTGCGCGGAGCACGACATGACGCCCGTGATCGCCGTGGCCGACGAAGCGGGCGGCGAGGAAGCGGGCCGCGAAGCGTGCGCGGCGCTGTTGCGCGAGCATCCGCAGCTCGACGGGCTCTGCGCGCTGGTGGACGCGTTCGCGGTGGGCGCCGTGCAGGGCATTGCCGATGCGGGGCGGCGCGTGCCCGACGACATAAGGATCGCGACTCGCTACGACGGGATTCGCGCGCGCAGTTGCCGGCCGCCGCTTACGGCCGTCGATCTGCATCTCGACGAGATGGCGTCGCAGGCCGTCGCGCTGCTGTTCGATCATCTGGCCGGCAAGGGCGGTGCGCCACATTCGGCCACGCCGTCCGATCCGTCTCTGGTGATCCGCGAGTCTTCGGTTGCGGGCGTGGGCGACGCTTGAGCGGCACGGCCCTCGCTCTCAGGCGACCTGAACGTGCAGCCATGAAGGCAGCGCGCCGCCGAACTGGCTGATGCCCACGAGCACGACCGCCCCCACGAGCAGGAGCAGCAGCGGACTGACGCGCGTCCTCAGCAGCACGGCCAGCGAGACCACGGCAATCGCTTTCGCGGGCAGGCCGCCGTTGAGCGTGGTCAGCAGCACCCATCCCGCCGCGAGCATCATGCCCGCCGCGATGGGCCGCAGCCCGCGTTCGAGCGCGAGTTGCCAGGTCGCGCCGCGATAGCGGCTCCAGACGTGCGTGACGCCGTAGATGAGGAAGCCCGTTGGCAGCAGGAGCGCGGCCGTTGCGGCCAGCGCGCCCCAAAAGCCGGCCACCTGCCACCCGATCAGCGTGACGAGCAGCGACCCCGGCCCCGGCGCCATGCGCGAGATCGCGAAGTCGGCGGCGAACTGCGCGGGGCTCATCCAGGCGTGCACGTCGACCACCTGGCGCTGGATCTCGGCGACGATGGCCTGGCCGCCGCCGATCGTCACGAGCGAGAGCGGCGCGAAAATGGCGACGATCTGTCCGAGAATGCGCAGGTTCATCGCGCGCCCCTGCGAATCACCACGTATTCGTGGCCGATGCTGAGCGCGGCGCCGATCACGACCACCCAGACGAGCGGCCAGCGCAGGATGCCGATGGCGAGAAAGGTCGCCGCCATCAGCAGCAGCGGAACCAGTTGGCGCCGGACCCGCCGCGCGGTGATCACGCCGATCGAGAGCGAGAGCCCCGTGGCCGCGGCGGCGGCGCCCGCGATCAGCACCTTGGTGACCGGATGCACGATCAGCGCGCCGATCGCCGTGCCCAGCAGCACGATGACGATGGCGGGCGGCACGACGATGCCCGCGACGGCAACGGCGGCGCCGCGCCAGCCGAGCAGCCGGTGCCCGATCCAGATCGCCATGTTCTTGACATTGATGCCCGGCAGCGCCTGCGAAAGCGCCAGGCCGTTGAGAAAGTCTTCCTCGCCGATCCATTGGCGGTCCTGAACGAATTCGCGGAGCAGCCAGCCGCTGAGGCCGCCGCCGAAGCTGGTCAGGCCGATACGGCTGAAGATCAGAAAGAGTCCCAGCAGGGTGGGGCGCGATGATGGGGCAATGGAGTCGGTCACGGCAAGGCGGCGGTGGGCGGGTTGAACAAGGACCCGGATATTGTCATTCGATGACCTTACAGAGAGCTTCCGTCCCCCGCGGCGCTGCGGTTGAAAGATTCTTGTTCTGAAACGGCAGTTTTTTCCAGAAACACGAATGGGATTTTTACGGAGGCTTTAAAAATCGATCATCCAATTAACCGGATTGCGTGACATTAGCGGTGTTAACTATCGCTATCGGACAGCCGGGTTTTCCCTCGTGCTGAAAATTATCCGCGCGGCATATTCTGATTCTCTGTCTTCGATAAGATGTACGGCAGGGACTACTATCGTGGTCGCCGCCAGATATACGGTAATACGGGGTCGAGCGAAGCGGTGTCTTCGCTTCGTCATAAATGGGTACGCGCCGCGCGGAACCCCAAAACAGTATTGAACCAGTTCGGGAAATGAAGCGACGCGTCAATACGGTCGTTTGCCGTTTCATCCACGGGGAAAGCACGCGCCGCCGCGCGGGCAGATGGGCCACGCCCGTGGCGCTCGTCATTCTTTTGGGCTGCTTTCTCTGGACCCATACGCTCGCGGATTCTCACTCGCCGCGCCAGTCGGTATTGCGCGTGCTCGCGTGGCCCGGCTATGCCGACGACGACTGGGTCCACGCGTTCGAAAAGCGCTTTCACGCCAAAGTCGAAGTCACATTGGTCGATTCCGACGAAGCCTTATGGGCGCGCATGCATAGCGCGGCGCCGCCGCCATTCGACGTGCTGGCGGCCAATACTGCCGAGATCGCGCGCTATGCACAAGCGGGCATGCTCACGGCGCTGGACCTCTCGCGCATTCCGAATCGACGCTGGCAGCAGCCGTATTTTCAGCGGCTCGCCGACATTCGCGGGCTCGTGGCTACCGGTCACGCCTATGCGATTCCGTTTACCTATTCGTCGATGGGGCTCATCTACGACCGCAAGCAGATTCCGGTTCCGCCGCGCTCGATGCGCGTGCTTTGGGACCCGCGCTATCGCGGCAAGGTGCTCGATTTCAATAGCGCGCAGCACAACTTTTCGTTTACCGCGCTCGCGCTCGGCTATCGCGATCCGTTTCATTTGACGCCCGAGCAAACGCGCATTGTCGCGCGCGAACTCGTGCGCTTGCGGCGCAATCTGCTCACCTATTACACGCTGCCCGAAGAAGCGACCGCGCAGTTCGTCCAGCACCACGTGGCGCTGATGTTCGGCAATTACGGCACGCAGCAGGTCGAGCAGTTGCGCGCGGCGGGCGTGGACGTGGGCTACGTCATTCCCGACGAGGGCGCGCTCGCGTGGCTCGATTGCTGGGCGATCACGCGCAACGCGAACAATCCCGCGCTGGCCTATGACTGGATCAACGCCATGCTGGAGCCCACGCTCGGCAAGCAGCTCACGCAGCGCGAGGGGCTGGCGAACACGATGACGCCCGTGTCCGGCGAGGTGTCCACCGAGGCTTCGGGCGCGGGCCCGCGGCTCATCTGGATCCAGCCCGTGGAAAGCATCGGCGAGCGCGAGGCGCTATGGCACCGGATCGAAGCGGGCGACCGGTTGAGGAGCTTTGCGCCATGATCAAGCTCGGACTGACTTCGCGGCTCTCGATCCTGCTGGTCTGCATCGGCGTGGTGGCGTCGGGCGCGACGGGCTATTCCACCTATCGCGCCAATCGCCGCATGCTCATGCACGAAGCGGAGCACAGCCTGCTCACTTCGACGCAACTGCTGAGCCAGCGTTTCACCGCGGCGCTCGGCGACGTCGCCGACGACGCGCTCGTGCTCGCGACGCTGCCCTCGTCCGTGGCGGTCGCGCGCGGCGACGCGCGGCGTCCCGGCGGCGCCAGGCTCAAGCAGGTGTTCCAGGGCTTCATGGAGCACCATCCCGAGTATCTGCAGATACGCCTGATTTCGCGGGCCCATTACGGGCTCGAGCGCATTCGTGTCGATCGCGGCGCGCAGGGCATTGTCGTCGTGCCCGAAAGCGAACTCCAGGAGAAAGGTCAGTTTCCCTATGTGTTCGATACGCTTTCGGCGAGCACGCAACGCGTCTACGTTTCGCCTGTCGGCCTCAAGGGCGGAGCCGGCCCGGACCCCGGCGAGGACCAGCCCGTGGTGCGGGTGGGCGCGCCGATTGCGGACGAGAATGGCAACAAGTTAGGCGTACTGGTGATCGACGTCGATCTGACCCAGATGTTCAAGCGGATCGAGCGCGACTTGCCCGCCGACTACGTGGTGTACCTGGCCAACGAGTGGGGTGATTTTCTCGTCCACCCGGACCCGGCCCAGACCTTCGGTTTCGAGCGTGGCCGGCGCGTGCTGATGCAAAAGAGCTTTCCGGCCACGGCGCCGCTCTTCGACGGCGGGCGCACGAGCCTGACGTTCCACGGCTACGCGCATGCGCATCAGGAGCCGGCCGAGGTGTTCGCGTTCGTGCGCTCGCCGTTCGGTCTCGTGGATGGCAACCGCTTCATCGCGCTCGGTCTCGCGCGCCCGCTCACGGACGTGCTCGCGTCCGCGAACGCGCTTGGCGCGCAGATCGTGCGCCTCGTGCTGATCTCGAGCGCCATCGCGATCGTGCTGGCGGTGCTGTTTGCGCGCGCGATGGCGCGTCCGCTGCGCACGCTCGCCGATGCGGTCACGCACATCTTCGACGAAGGCGCCATCGCGCGGCTGCCCAGTCTGCCCGTGACGCGCACCGACGAGATCGGCGTGCTCGCGCGCTGCTTCGACCGCATGCGCATCGAGATCCGCTCGCAGGTCCAGACGCTGCACGCGAGACAGGAGGAACTCACGCATCTGGCGGGACACGATCCACTCACCGGCTTGCCGAACCGGATGCGCTTCATGGAGCAGCTGGAGCAGGCGATACGCCACGCGCCGACGGGCGGCGAGACGCTGGCCGTGATGTTCGTCGACCTGAACGACTTCAAGCAGATCAACGACCAACTGGGCCACTCGGCCGGCGACCAGGCGCTCGTGGTGGTCGCGCAGCGGCTGCGCGCCGCGCTGCGCGGCACCGACGTGGTCGCCCGCTTCGGCGGAGACGAGTTCGTGATTCTCGTCTCCGGCGTGCGCTCGCCCGAGGCGATACCGGTGACGGCGGGGCGCGTTCAGACGGCGATGGAGGCGCCCGTGCCGATCGGCGGGCGCCTGATGAAGGTGGGCGTGAGCATCGGCATCAGCGAATTTCCGGGCGACGGCGACCATGCCGAGGAGTTGCTGGCGAAGGCCGATACCGCCATGTACGCAGCCAAGACCGCCGCGGATTCGCGCTACGTCCGCTATCGGGATCTGGCCGGTTCGTCAGTAGAACTGAGCAGGGAGGGGCTTGCGCCGGACGGCGAATGAGCTTCGTTCATTCGCGGCGCGCGGCCCTCAGGCGAGCCCCACGCACACGGCCACGATGATCGGGCCGAGCAGCAGCACCGCGCCCACGGTCTTGCGCTTGTTGAGCTCGGTCCACAGCAGCACGCCCGTGATCGAGAGCAGGATCAGCGCGCCCGCGAAGCTGTCGATGAACAGCACCCAGCCGATGCTCATGCCCACGCCCTTGTGCAGGTTCGTGAGCGTCGCGAGCAACGCGTTGTCGTTGCGCTTGAGCGTGAGGTGGTCGTTGCCGGCCCAGTATTCGACCGTCACGTTCTCCTGAGGCGACGAGAACATCATCTGCCAATGCTCGGGCTGCACGGTCTTGCGATCGCCCCAGGCTACCGCGTGCGCGGGCTCTTTCTGCACGCGGCCCATGCGCGCCGGCAGCTTGAGGTCGGGTTGCGACCTCAGCCACTTCACCAGCTCGCGCGGCGTTTCGGGCGCGGGGTCGGGCACCGCGAGCTGGAGCGTGGAGACTTGCGGCGCGCCCGGCGAGATATGCAGCGGCCCGGCGCGGTGGTTGAGCACGAAGCCCGTTACGCCGAACAGCAGTCCGAGCGCCGCGCCCCAGAGTCCCACCCAGCCGTGCACCTTGCGCAGCCACTTGATGAAGCTCGCGCGGCGCGAACGTTTGGCGGGTTCGGTGCGCCCTTCACGGATTGGAGTTTCAAGGCGCGTGCGCGGCGCGTCGACTTCGGCTGTGCCGGTCAGGCTCATGTTTCGCTCCAGAGTCGCAGGAGATTGTGATAGCAGCCCACGAGGCTGCGGCGCGCGGCGGCGTCGGCGTCGCTGGCGTTCAGGCGCTGGATGGCGGTGTCCATGTCGAACAGCAGCGCGCGTTTGGTGTCGTCGCGCACGAGGCTTTGCACCCAGAAGAAGCTCGCGACACGCGCGCCGCGCGTGACCGGCCTGACCTCGTGGAGGCTCGTGGCCGGGTAGACGATCATGTCGCCGGCCGGCAGCTTCACTTCCTGCACGCCATAGGTGTCTTCGACCACGAGCTCGCCGCCGTCGTATTCGTCGGGTGAGCTAAGGAACAGCGTGACCGAGACGTCGGTGCGCAGCTTCTGGCCATTGGGCAGCACGCGCACGGCGCCGTCGACGTGGCTGCCGAACGTCATGCCGCCTTCGTAGCGGTTGAACAGCGGCGGATACACCTGGTTGGGCAGCGCCGCGCTGATGAAGAGCGGATTGCGCTCGATGGCCGCGAGCACCACGTCGCCCAGCTCGCGCGCGAGCGGCGTGTGCTCGGCAATCTGCCGGTTGCGCTTGACGGGCGCGCCCGACCATCCGGCCGTGGCGCGGCCGTCCACCCAGGCGTCGCCTGCGTGGTCGAGCCGCTCGCGCAGCGCGCGCACCTGCTCGGGCGCGAGGACCTTGGGGACGTGAATCAGCATCGCGGGTTTCCTTCGTTGCGTGACGCGTGCTCTGCTCAGAACCGGTAGTCGGCCGTCGCGAGGAACGTGCGGCCGATACCGGGCACCGAACGTCCGCCATCGGACTGAATGAGCGCGTCGTAGTAGAACTTGTTGGTGAGATTCAGCAGGTTCAGGCGCACGTCCCACTTCTTCTCGTGATACTCGGCCATTGCATCCCAGCGCGTATAGCCGCCCGTTTCCACGTAGTTCGTGTTCGCCGCATAGCGCGAGGACATATAGGTCGGGCCGCCGCCGATTTCCCAATGCGGCGTGAAGGCATAGGTGGTCCACAGCGTGAAGGTGTTGCGCGGCGTGTTGGCCGGCGTGTTCCCCTGGGTGCCGTCGAGCGCCTTGAGCACCACGCCGTCCATATACGTGTAGCCCGCGAACACCTGCCACTTGTTCGTGATGTGGCCTGTTGCGCCCGCCTGGAAGCCGCGCACGCGAATGTCGCCTTCGAGCGTGTATTCGCCTGTGGAGGTCTGCGTGCGCGCGTTGTCCATCTCCTGCTGGAAGAACGCCGATGTTACCGAGAGATTGCCGCCCAGCAGATCCCATTTGCCGCCCACTTCATACGACTTCGTGTGCTCGGGCGCGAGGTTCTGCGTGTTGTTCGTGACCGTGAGCGCTTCGAGCGAAGGATCGAACGAGGTGCCGTACGAGAAGTAATACGACTGCCAGTCCGTGGGCTGATAGATTGCGCCCGCGCGCACGCTCGTGAACGTGTTGGTCTGGTCCGCATAGTTCGGAGCACTGATTGAATTGGCGATATGCGCCTGGAAGCGGTCCCAGCGCAGGCCGCCGATGAGTTTCCAGTGCTCGCCGATCGACATCGTTTCGTTGAAGTACGCGGCAATCGAGGTTGCGCCCGATTCCGCGTGATTGCCCACCGTCTGCGTGACGTTCGAAGGTGTCGGAATATAGACGGGGTCGAGCAGCGAGACGATCGGCAGGTTGTTGCGCGTATAGGCCTGGTTCGTATAGCTGTCGTGGCCGACCTCGACACCCGCGATCATCTCGTGCTTGAGGAAGCCCGTGGTGAACTTGTACTGCGCCATCGTATCGTTGTAGATCGAGTGGTTCTCGATCACGCGGTCGTGGCTCGCGAGCTTGATGTAGAGATCGGAGAGCGGCAGCGTCGTGTAGTTGCCGTTCTTGAGCGCGGTGCTCGACGCGAGTGGACCCGTGAGCACGGCGCCCGGCGCGGTCTCGCGCGCGTCGGTGAGCGAGTGCGAGAACTGCGTCTGGTTGCTGATCTTGAACTGGTCGTTGAACTTGTGATCGATGCGCGCCGCCACCGTCTGCACGTCCTGGATCGTGCGGTCGTCGGTCAGGCCGTAGTAGGTGCTCTTCGAAGGCGCGAACGGATGACCGTTGATCGACTGCACGCCGTAGTCGGGCATATCGTAGTTGTGCTGAATGAGCGCCGAGAGCGTGACTTCGGTGGGCGTGCCGATGCCGAAGCGCAGCTCGGGAGCGAAGCCGTAATCCTTGTTCTTCATCTCGTCGCGCGTCGAGCCCATCGACTGGCCGAACGCGTTCAGGCGGAACGCGGCATGGTCGCCGAGCGGGCGGTCCACGTCGAGCGTCGTGCGATAGCGGTCGTCGGTGCCGAGCGTCGCCGAGACTTCGGTGAGCGGCTTGAGCGTCGCCTGCTTGGACACCTGGTTGATCACGCCGCCCGTGGAGCCGCGCCCGAACAGCATCGACGAAGGACCGTAGAGCACTTCGATCGACTCGAGATCGAAGGTGTCGCGGTAGTACTGGTTGCGGTCGCGAAAGCCGTCGAGGTAGATGTCGTTCTGGGCCGTGAAGCCGCGCAGGTTGATGTTGTTGCCGATCTGGCCGCCTTCGGCGCCGCCGATCGTGATACCGGGCGCATTGCGCAGGGCGTCCTGGAACGAGGTCGCGCCTTGCGACTGCATCACGGACTTGTTGATGACAGTGACGGTCTGCGGGATGTCGCGCAGCGCCGTGGGCGTCTTCGCGCCCACGGTCGAGGTTTCGGCCTGGAAGTCCTGGACAGGCGCCTGGCCCGAGACCGGGATCGCGGGCAGCGTGGCGTTGTCCGTGGCCAGGGTCTGCGCGGCGGCTGCCGGCGCGACGGCGGCGCCGGAGGCCGCGGCCGGTGCGCTTTGCGCGAGCGCGGGCGAGGCAAAAGGTACGGCAAAAGCCAGCGCGAGCGCACTCGCGAGCGGCGTCCTGTTCAACATGAGGGTCCCTGTGCAAGGAGAACCCGGGCGATCGATTGCGCGCGGATGGCGCGAAAGTCACGGAAGGCGCGGGTGGATTGGCTGGCTGGGCCGCCCCATAGGCACGGGGGGAACGACGTTAGGCTGGCTGGTCAAGTTTTTAAATGTCCCGAAAGTTCCTCGGGAATGAGAATCGATATCATTCCATATGCATTGATTTCTTTCAATTGGAACAAAGACATTTCAGCGACATTTCGGGGTAGGGCGCAGATGAGTGTTGTATTAATGAAAATGTAATAAATAGAATGGCGTTCGTAATTTATTCGCGGCTTTCTATTGGCGGTGCTGCTGACACGGTTGAATTGCGCGGGTCTTCTATTCGTCATACGAAACTCATTGAATGGCCTCACGCACATCGTTCGTCATCCGAAGGATTGGCAATTGATGCGTCATGAATCACATCAGTGCATGCGAGGGCAGCGGCCGCTTGTCAGATGAATTGCGCTGGCTATACTCCTATCAATGCGCTCCTATCAATGCGCTCCTATCAATGCGCTCCTGTTAATGCGCGGTTTTAAATGCCGCTTTTAATACCCAGCCGATGACCGAGGAGGGATGCAATCGAACGGACTATCTGAGAGACATCTGAGCGCCGGAAAAAAGAGCGGTCATGCCGCGAGCACGCGCTGACGATCGCCCGGGTGGCGAGGGCGGTGCGGCAACGCTGGCAGAGACCGGCCAATGGCAACCCCAAGGGAGGGGCTCCAGGATGACATTGCTCGACCAGGAAATTGCGCACATTACGCGCGCGGTGCGGTCCTCGTTTTGCAGGCCCGCCGCCGAGACCGCACTGCCGGCCGCCTATTGGCGCCGGCGGCTTCATGCATTGCTCGACTCGGAGCATTTGACCAAGACGCAGCTCGCGGCGATCGACGTCGTGCTGCTCGAACTCGATAAATACGAGGCCGAGAACCCCGAGCATCGCCACCGCGGGAGGTATGCCGACAGTCACTAGCGCGACTGGCGCCAGCCCGGCATCGCGGTTTCTAGCCGCTCATCGAACCCAGTACGTTCATGATTTCCTCGGCGAGCAGCAGGCTCGCGAGACCGCGTCCGTGCTTCTCGCGGCGCACGAGGGAGAGGACGTTCTTGCTGAAGGCACGGTCGCGAATCTGCCGGTAAGTGAGGACGTCCTGGCGGTATTCCTCGGCGATGTCGAACTTGCTGAGAAAGGCAATGCCTTCGCTCGCGGCGGCCAGGCGCTTCATCGTTTCAATGGAATTCGTGCGAAAGGCGGGCTCGACGCTGAGCCCCGCTTCTTCGAACGTATCGGCCACGATGCCGTGGATCAGCATGGAGCGGTCGGCGAAAATGAGCGGATACGACGTGCAGTGAGCGAGCGGGATGGACTCCATGCGCGCGAGCGCGTGCTTCGGCGAAATCACGGCGCCAAGGCTCGTGTCCATTTCCCAGAGGCTTTCGAGTTGTGGCGAGGGCGGCAGGTTGAAGCCGAGCCCCAGATCGGCTTCGCCGCTCACTAGCGCTTCGTGAATCTCGCGCACCGACATCACGCGGATCGAGATCTTGATGTGCGGGTGATGCGCGCTGAAATTCGCGGCCGCCGTGGAGGCAATGCCGCTCGCGAGGCCGCTCACGGTCGCGATGATGACCTCGCCCTTTTGCAGCGTCTTGAGGTTGCGTATCTCCGCTTCGACCTGGCGGTATTCCGACATGGTCCTGCGCACATGGGCCAGCAGGATTTCACCGGCCGGCGTGGGCCGCAGCCCGCGCGGCAGACGCTCGAACAAGGGCTCGCCAATTTCCTCTTCCAGCAGCAGCACGTGCTTGTTCACGGCCGATGCGGCTACGTGGAGTTTTTCTCCGGCGCCGCGAATGGATCCGCAACGCGCCACCTCGTCGATATAGCGCAGCAATCGTGAATGCAGCATGTTCGCCTGTCTCCGGCCGTCTCCTCGCGTGGGCTCACTGTACTCGAAAAGCGTACGCTCCGTGCAAAAAACGCTGCTTTTTAGTTACGGTGATTTCGGTTTTCATTACCCCAGTCGCCGGCAGTTGTTTTTTGCGGCGCGGAAAAACCAGCCTCGAACTAATTGATGAAAGTGAGACTAGCCATGTACCAGGAAGTCAGCGAGAGAAACGCCAGTGCAGCGGGCCAACGCGACCAGGTCGCCGCCCACTACGACCAGGTGAGGGCGATTTTCGATGTGCTCAACGGAAAAAGAGAAGCCGACCTGCTTCTGAAGAACCTGAATATCCTCGACGTCCATAGCGAGTCGGTCTATCAAGGTTCCATTCTCGTGTACAACAAGCGCATCGTCGCCTTGAATCCCGACGAGACGGCCATCAAGGTGCGCCAGGTATTCGACGGCGAAGGCCTCTACGCCATTCCCGGCCTGATCGACGCGCATATCCACTTCGACGCGCAACTGGCCCATCCGGCCGCGTTTGCCGAGGCCATCGTGCCGTGCGGCACGACCACCATCTTCTCCGAATGCCTCGACTTCGTGAGCGCCGCGGGCGCGGAAGCGGTGGAGGCCACCGAGCAGCTTTTCGAGCATCACGAGCGCCTGCCTTATCGCGTGTTTGCCTTCGCGCCCGGCAAGAAGACCTCGGTGGCCGTGACCGATGCGCTGCTGAAGATGGACCCCGTGATCGGTCTCGGCGAGCTCGCGCACCTCACCTACAGCAAGGGCAACGACGACGATTTCCGCAAGTCGGCGCTCGGGCGCGCGAAGGGCGGCTTCATGAATACGCACTGGGGCGTGACCACGCTCTCGGACATGATGCTGAACTACATGCCCGCGATTGGCGCATTCGCGAATCACGATGTCTGGATGGAAGACGACATCGAGAAAAGCGTCCGTTACGGCTTGCAGACGCAAATTAAATTCGGCGTCGGCAGCCCCGAGGTCATCAAAATCATGCTGCGCGCGATCGTCAAGCGTAAATGGCCCGCCGAGAATTTCCAGCTGTGCGCCGACAATATCTCGGTCGACCGCCTGCTGACCAAGGGCCACATGGACTGGATCGTTTCGCTGTGCGCCGAGATGGGTATCGAGCCGATCAAGGCGATCAAGATGGCGACGCTCTATACGGCGCGTGCCTTCCGGATGGACAACAAATTCGGCTCGCTGACGCCGGGCCGCTTTGCCGATATCGTGCTCACAGACAGCCTGTCGAAAATCAATCCGCGTTTTGTTTTCAAGGATGGCGAACTCGTCGCCAAGGATCGCCAGCTCCTCAAGCAGGCCGATGTCGATTATTCGCGCATGGCAAAGAAGCCGGTTCCCGGTCTCGGCGACCTCACGCCCGAGCAACTGGATCTCGTGCCGCTCGAAATTTCGCCGGACGGCAAAGAGGCGAAGGTATATCTGTTCGACGTTTATGGCCGCGGGCACGAAAAGTTTTATCAGGAAGTCTGGGTGCCGTTGCGCGACGGAAAGGTCGTGCCCGAAGTGGCGGGAACCCGGCTCAACCGCATTTCGGTCGTGCAACGCTATGCCGACGGCAAGCGCCATGTGGTCAACGGGTTGTTCAAGGGCGTGAGCATCGACCGCGGCGCCGTGGCGACGTTCTGGCCCGCGCCCAAAGCGTATTTCGTCGCGGTGGGAGAGGACAGCGCGGAGATGTGCCATTGCCTCCAGCAGGTGGACACCTATGTGGGCGGTTGCATCGTCACGGAAGACAAGGCGGTCAAGGCGGTGCTGCCGCTGGACATTTATGGCGTCATGGCCAATATGAACCTGGCCGATCTGCTCGCCGCGACCCGCAATATCGACGCCGCACTGGAAACGCTGGGCAACCGCAATGAGGGTGAACCCGTGGTCAACAAGCTGCTGACCTTGTTCATCTCGCTGGACCGCTTCGGCTTCATGGCTTGACGGCCGCGTAGCAGGAGGAGACAACCGGTGGACGCCTCCGTGCAGAAGGGGGCGTCCGGTACGGCATACAAGAAGGACGACAACGAAGGGATCGTCATGGCGCATCATGAAAGGGAAGCTGAAGTCATCGATACCGGCAGCCTGAAACGGCGCTGGGCCACCTACATCATCGGCATTTACATACTGACCATGGGGATCAGCCTCGCGATCCGGGCGGGCATCGGCATTTCGCCGCAAAGCAGCCTGACCCGGACGATGACCCTCGTGTACAAGCCTCTGAGCCAGGGAACCTACAACTTCATGCTGGAGTTGTTCATGTTGTTCCTGACTTTTCTCGTGATGCGCAAGGACTTCAGGCTGAAGAACTTTGCATCGCTGATTCCGGCGTTCGTGCTCGCGACCTGCCTCGATTTCAATCTGATGCTGACGCGCTCGATCGTGCTCGAGGACTATCTGCTGAAATTCGCGTTGCTGGCTTTCGCCGATGCGTTGCTCGCATTCGGCCTGTTCCTGATGATCCGCGCGAATCTCGTGCTCATGCCGATCGACATGTTCGTCAATGCGGTGTTCGAGCGTACGCGATGGCGCTGGGGCGACATCAAGACGACCTTCGACTGCACGCTGCTGGTCATCAGCGCGACGATCGGTTTCATATTCCTTGGGAAGCCTGAATTTATCCGCGAAGGCACGTTCATGAATGCCATTCTGGTGGGGCAGTACATCAAGCTCTACTTCTTCCTGTTCAAGAAAATGAAGAGCGCGGTGATGTGGTATCAGCAAAGATCGCTCGCGCACCGCACGAACTAGCGGCCGTTCTTGAGCGATTGAAGCGGTCGCCCGTTCCGGGGCGACCCCGCGCCGCGCTAACGCTTTATCGCTCTACCGTTTCAGCGCACCCCTGAATACCCGATTCGAGGCGTCATTCATGACGCCGGTACGCACTCGTCCTGTTCAATAACGAAAGAGACCATTCCATGTTCACGCAAAGTGCCTGCATTGCCACGCCCAAAAGAATCTGCAGCATTGCTGCGACTATCGTGCTCGCGGTCATGAGCGCTCACGCCTGTGCGCAATCGAGCGTACAGCTATACGGTATCGTCGACGCCTGGGCCGGCTATTTGCGCATTCCGGGCCAGTCGGGCGCCGCCGAATTGGGCGGGGGCGGTTTGTCGACCTCGTTCTGGGGATTCCGTGGTCAGGAAGATCTGGGCGGCGGTTATAAAGCGATGTTCGCCGTGGAAGGCTTTTTCCGCCCGCAGAATGGTCAATATGGTTCGTTCAATGGCGATCCGATGTTTTCACGCAATGCGTACGTGGGCATTGCAACGCCCTACGGGGCTTTGACGCTGGGACGGCAAAGCAGCTTGCTCTATTTGCAGTCGGCGCAATTCAATCCGTTCTATGCCTCGTTCACGTTTTCGCCCACCATCAATCAGCTCTATTCCGCCTTGGGCACTTACCCCGGTTATCGGACCTATCAAGGCATTCCGGGCGGGACGTCGTGGAGCAATGCGATTCAGTATGCGACGCCCGATTACAGTGGCCTGAACGCTCATGTCATGTATGCGTTCGGCAATCAGGCGGGCGACGACAGCGCCAGGAAAGTCTCCGCACAGGCAACGTATACGCGAGGCCCGCTCGCGTTAGGCCTGACCTGGCAATACCTGAATTTCAGCTCCACGCCGGGCGACCTGAGTAATTTGCTGCAAGGCTTTAAAAGTCAGACGGCGCTGCAATTGGGTATGTCGTATAACCTGAATTTCGTGAAGCTTTACGGCGAATATACGTATAGCGACGACACGCTGGTCGCCAGCAGCTTTCACGTCAACATGCTCCAGGGCGGCCTGGCTGTGCCGGTGGGCGTGGGCAGCATCCTGGCCTCGTATGCCTGGTCGCGCGACAACAGCAATCTGGACCAGACGCGGCAAACCGCAACGCTCAGCTACGATTATCCGTTCTCCAGGCGCACCGATGTCTATGCGGGCTATATGTACGACCACGTCTCGAAGCTGTCGAGCGGGAGTACCTGGGGGGCCGGCATTCGCACGCGATTCTGAAGTACGCGTTCACGAATTCCAGTTTCGTATCGCTCGGTCGGTCATCCCGGCATGCATGCGTTCATTCGGATGCTCTACAATCTTCGCATCGGTTTTCCCGTTTGTCGAAGCCCCGTTTTCGAACCCCAACGCATGCAAAACTTCTACGAATCCACCGTCACTCGCCAGCCCTATCCGCCGCTGAGCGGCAAGGTCGACGCGCAGGTGTGCATCATCGGCGGCGGCCTCGCGGGCCTGAACACGGCGCTCGGGCTCGTCGAGCGCGGCGTGCGCGACGTCGTGGTGCTCGATGGCGAGCGCGTCGGCTTTGGCGCATCGGGCCGCAACGGCGGCTTCGTGTTCGGCGGCTACAGTCTCGACAATGGCGACCTGCTCGGCACGCTGGGGGCGAGCAAGGCGCGCCATCTGTACGGCCTCACGATCGACGCCGTGGACCTGATCCGCGCGCGCGTCGCGCGCTATGGCATCGATTGCGATCTCGTCGACCGGGGCGTCATGCTCGCGAACTGGTTCGACGATCCGTCGAGGCTCGACGTATTGCGCGCGCTGATGAAGCGCGACTTCAGCGTGGAGTGGGAGCCCGTGGCGAAGGACGCGCTGCGCGCGCGGCTGAAGACCGCGCGCTATCACGGCGGGCTGTTCGAACCCAACGCGTTTCATTTCCATCCGCTCAAATACGTGCTCGGCGTGGCGAATGCGGCGGCACAGGGCGGCGCGCATCTCTACGAGCAGTCGCCGGCCCGCTCGATCGAACGCGACGGCGCGGGTTTCGTTGTGCGCACACCGAATGGCACCGTGACCGCGAAGGACGTGGTGTTCGCGTGCGGCGGCTATGCGCGCGGCGTGGTGCAGCGCATCGAGCGCGCGGTGCTGCCAATCGCGACCTATGTGATCGCCACGGAGCCGCTCGGCGCGCGCCTTGCCGATGCGATCGACGCGCCCTATGCGGTCTACGACACGCGCTTCGCGTTCGATTATTACCGGCCGCTCAAGGACACGCGTATTTTGTGGGGCGGCCGTATCTCGGTGCTTGACCGCGGCCCGGAGGCCATCGCCAGGCTGCTCAGGCGCGATCTCGTGCGCGTCTATCCGCAACTCGCGGATGTGAAGGTCGAGTACGCGTGGGGCGGGCTGATGAGCTATGCGCGGCACAAGATGCCGCAAATCGGCCGCGATGGCGACGGCGTCTGGCACGCGATCGCGTTCGGCGGGCACGGCATGGCGCCCACCACGGTCGCCGGCGAAACGCTCGCCGACGCGCTGGCGCTCGGCCAGCCGGTGCCGGACGGCTTTGCCGCTTTCGGCCTGACCCGCACGTTCGGCCTGGCCGGCCTCGCGGCCGCGCAGCTCACCTACACCGCGTTTCAGGCGCGCGACGCGCTCGCGGCCTACCGGCACTAAGCGCCGCGTACGCTTCATCGGCAACCGAAGCCGTTGCCTTCATGGCGATATGCTTCGGTCTGCCAATCATTCGATACCGGCGTACGCCCCCGCCTGTTCCAGCAGCCACGCGCGAAATGCTTCGAGCGGTTTGCCGTGGCTGAACTCCGTTGGGTAGACGAGATAGTAGGCGGCGTCCGAACTGGCGCTTTGCGCCATGGGGGATTCGAACGGAATCACGAGGCCCAGGTGCTTGAGCTGCCCCTCGACGAGGAACCGCGGCACGAGCGCGATGCCGAGCCCTGCCGCCGCGCCGGCCGTGAGCATCGTATGCAGCTCATAGCGAACGCCTTGCATCGTGGTGTTGTCCTCCACGCCCAGCGACGCAAACCATTGCGTCCATCCATGCGGCCGGGTCGTCGAATGGAGCAGCGGATACGCGAGCAATTCGTGGGCTTTCCTGATCGGCTTCTTTAACAGCGCCGGCGAGCAGATGGGCACCACTTCTTCGCCAAACAGGTAATCGGAAGTCGTACCGGGCCACGTGGGCTTCCCGTAATGAATGGCGGCTTCGAAATGCGATTCGTCGAACGAGAACGTATCCGTTCGCACGCCCATATTGATCCGCACGTCGGCATGGCGGTCGTTGAAGTCTTTCATGCGGGGAATCAACCACTCGGACGCGAAGGTCGGCAGGACCGCGAGTTCGAGGTAGCCGCCGCCGCTGCCGTGCACGATGATCGAGAGCGTGTCCTTGTCGAGACTTTCCAGCGAGCGGCGCACCTGCATGCCGTAGAGCTTGCCCGCGCGCGTCAGCACCACGCGCTGCCTGGCCCGCACGAACAAGCGCACGCCGAGGCCCGATTCGAGCGTGGCGATCTGCCGGGACACGGCGCTTTCCGTGAGAAAGAGCTCTCTGGCCGCCTGCGTGAAGCTCTCGTGCCGCGCCGCGGCTTCGAAGGCGATCAGCGCGCTCATGTTGGGGATCCTGAACTTGCGCATGATAGTTCCAAAAAATCATCAATTGGCAATTTTATGTCACTTTACGGCGAGCTTGGCGTTTTGAATAATTTCTCGATGCGTTGCGCAGGATTGGCCCAGTCCCGCGCGCCCGATTAGCCCCGATTGGCTGTGATCTGAGAGATGGCAATGAGAAATTCGAATGTTGAAAGCCTGCTGCGTGGATTGCTCGGTGCGGAAAAGACCGGGCGTCTGTTCGCGACCTTGAATACGCCTGCGTTGCTGCAGGAATGGGAAGAGGGCGTCGTCACGCGCGCGGAGCTGGCGCAAGCGATGAACATGGCGCTGTTCGAGGACCTGCTCGAGCGCTCGCCCAATGGCCGGATCTACACCGACGACGCCGTCGCGCAAGGCGGCTCGGTGTATTTCGATCATGGCGCGCTGCGCACGGTGCGCTGGGCGCAGAGCGGCGCGCTGCCGCCCGGCGAGGCCGCCTTCACGCGTATCCTGCTGCCGCTCGGCTTCAAGCTCAATGGCCGCTATCCGCTGGACAAGCTCGGCATGACGGGCCGTGCTTACGTGCACGAAGACGCGCCCGACGAGATCGCGCAGTTCTTCGTGAGCGAATTGCATCCGGAGCGCTTCTCGGCCGAGTTTCAGCAAGCGGTGTCCAACGTGCTGCGCTCCTCGCGCGATCCGCTCACGCCGCTGGCCTGCTCGCAGCTTGCCGAGCTCGCGCGCGACGGCTATCTGCCGCTCGACGCGGCGCGCGAACTGCTGCCCGTGATCATCGGCGCGTTTGCGCGTCAGCACGATGCACCGAACGTCGACGACTACGAGACGCTGCTGCGCGAATCGGCGGAAATGGCGTGGATCTCGACCGAGGGCAATGCCTTCAATCATGCGACCGACCGCGTGGCCGACGTGTTCAAGCTCTCCGACGACGAAAAAGCCAAGGGCCGCCCGATGAAGCCCGAGGTCGAGCGCTCGCGCTCGGGCCGCGTATTCCAGACCGCTTATCGCGCCGATATCGTGCTGCGCGAATTGCGCCGGAGCGACGGCGGCACAGTCAAGCGCGAAGTGCCGGGCTCGTTCTACGAATTCATCACGCGCAAGCGCACCTTCAACCAGGCCACGCGCCAGTGGGAAACCGATCTGCGCTTCGACGCGGGCAACGCCACCGGCATCTTCAGGATGACCGCGAACGCCGCGAACGTCGCCACGGCCGGGAAGTAACTTGAAAGCCGCCACTCCGTTTCAGGCCAGCGAGCACCTGCTGCAAGAGGTTCAGGCCGATCTCGGCCGCTCGCTGCGTGGCGAAGTCCGGTTCGACGCCAGCTCGAAGGCGCTCTATGCCTCGGATGCTTCGAATTACCGACAAATTCCGCTAGGCGTGGTCGTGCCCGCCGACGTGGAGGACCTCGTCGCCGCAGTGGCCGTGTGCCGGCGTCACGACGTGCCGTTCCTGACGCGTGGCGGCGGCACCTCGCAAAACGGCCAGTGCGTGAACGTCGCGGTGGTGGCGGATGCGAGCAAGTACGTGAACCGCGTCATTTCCGTGGACCCGGTCGCGAAGGCGGCGCTCGTGGAGCCCGGCGTCATCTGCGACGCGCTGCGCGATGCCGCCGAAGCGCACGGCCTGACCTTCGCACCCGATCCGGCCACGCATAGCCGCTGCACGCTCGGCGGCATGATTGCGAATAACTCCTGCGGCGCGCACTCGGTGATGGCGGGCAAGACGGCGGAGAACGTCGAGGCGCTCGAGGTCCTGACGTACGACGGCGCGCGCTTTTGGGCCGGCCCGACCAGCGATGCGGAACTTGCCGCTATCATCGCCGAAGGCGGCCGGCGTGGTGAGATTTATCGGCGTTTGCGCGATCTGCGCGACCGCTACGCCGAACACATTCGCCACGAGTTTGCGCAGATCAAGCGCCGCGTCTCGGGCTTCAACCTCGACCAGTTGCTGCCCGAGAACGGCTTCAACGTTGCACGCGCGCTCGTGGGCACCGAAGGCACCTGCGCGATCACGCTGCAGGCCAAGGTGCGGCTCGTGCATAGCCCCGCATGCCGCGTGCTGCTCCTGCTCGGCTTCAAGGATATCTACGTCGCGGCGGATGCGGTGCCGCACTTCACGCGCTTCAATCCCATCGCCATCGAGGGGCTCGATCGCGGCATCGTGCGCGGCCTGCAGGCGCGCGGCCTCAAGCGCGAGGAAATTGCGCTGCTGCCGCGCGGCGACGCATGGGTCGTGCTCGAATTCGGCGCGGATTCGCCGGAGGACGCGACACGCCAGGCCCAAGCGGCGGAGCGCTATTTTCTCGCGGGAGAAGCGGGCGCCGACGTGACGGGCTTCGTCGTCACGGAAAAAGCCCAGCAGCAGAAGGTCTGGTCGATACGCGAGACGGGCGCCTCGGCGGTCGCGCTCTCGATCGATCCGGGCAGGCCCGACCCGATGGTGGGCTGGGAAGACGCCGCCGTCGACCCGGCGCGTCTCGGCGACTATCTGCGCAATTTTCAGGCTCTGGTGGACCGCTATGGCTACGAAACCTGCCTGTACGGGCATTTCGGCGATGGCTGCGTGCATGCGCGCATCACCTTCGATATCCGCACCGCGGAAGGAGTCCTCAAATGGAGAGGATTCCTTCGCGAAGCGGCGCAGCTCGTCGTGGACTTCGGCGGTTCGCTCTCGGGCGAGCACGGCGACGGCCAGGCGAAGGCCGAATTTCTGCCGATCATGTACGGCCCCGAGATCATGCGGGCGATGGAGGAGTTCAAGGCGATCTGGGACCCTGCGAATCGCCTCAATCCCGGCAAGGTCATCAATGCTTACCGCGCCGACGAGAACCTGCGCATGGGGCCTTCCTACCAGCCCGTGACGCTCACGACGAAGCTCACTTTCGCGAGCCCCGAGGGCGACGGCATGCAGCGCGAGATCGAGCGCTGCATCGGCATGGGCAAGTGCCGCTCGCTCGACGGCGGCACGATGTGCCCGAGCTTCCGCGCGACCCGCGAGGAGCGCTTTTCGACGCGCGGCCGCGCGCATCTGTTCTGGGAGATGTTGCAGGGCGAGGTCATCAAGGACGGCTGGAACAGCCGCGAAGTCAAGGAGGCGCTCGACGCGTGCCTCGCCTGCAAGGGCTGCAAGTCCGATTGCCCCACGCATACCGACATGGCCTCGTACAAGGCGGAATTTCTATCGCACTACTATGAGAATCATCGGCGGCCCCGGCAGGCGATGTTCATGGGGCGAATCGGGCAATGGGCGCCGTGGGCGAGCCGCTTCCCGCGGCTGGCGAACTTCGCGATGTCCGCGCCGCCGCTGGCCCGCATCGGCAAATGGGTCGCGGGCGTGGCCGCGCAGCGCGATCTTCCGGCTTTCGCGCCGCGCTCGTTCCGGGCATCGAGCGCAAAAAAACACAGGGAACACGCGGCGGGACAGAGCGCGGGGCGGCCAAAGGTGATCCTCTGGGTCGATACCTTCAACGACCATTTTTCTCCGCAGGTTGCGTCGGCGGCAATGGAGGTGCTGGAGCGCATCGGCTACGACGTGGTGCTGCCGCGCAAGCGGCTTTGCTGCGGACGCCCGCTCTACGACTACGGTCTGCTCGATGAGGCGCGCGCGCTGCTGTCCGGCATCGTCGAGGAACTGGCCGGCGAGATCCGCAGCGGCGTGCCCGTGGTCGGGCTCGAACCCGGTTGCCTTTCGGTGTTCAAGGACGAATTGCTGAAGCAGCTTCCGGGCAACGACATCGCGCGGCGGCTCTCGGCGCAAAGCTTCCTGTTTTCGGATTTCGTCGCGCAGGCGCCGTTCGCCTGGCCCGCGCTCGACGCGGACGTGATGGTGCATGGGCATTGCCATCAAAAGTCGCTGTTCGGCATGAAGGGCGAAACGGCGTTGCTGAACAAGCTGGGCGTGCGCTGGACGCTGCTCGATACCGGCTGTTGCGGCATGGCCGGTTCGTTCGGCTTTAACGCCGACCATTACGCGCTTTCGATGAAGATTGGAGAGGACACGCTGTTGCCGCTCGTGCGGCAGGCGCCGCGCGAAACGCTGGTCGTGACCAATGGCTTCAGTTGCCGCGAGCAGATCTCGCAGGGCGCGGGACGGCACACGCTGCATATCGCGGAGCTGGCGTTGCGCTCGCTTGCGCTGGGGCAGAGCCTCGTCAATCAGCGCGGCCCGAAGCGATGCCCGAGTGCGCCGAGGCCCGCGCCTGAAATAGCTTAATCATCGTCGACCATCCCGAGCGAATCGGTGTCGGCAATTTTTTTGAACCGGAATGATCAAGAGGTCATAGCATGAAAGCATCGAGCATTCTCACCGAACTCGGCATTGCCCACCTGGCGGAAGCGGGCGATATCGCCGTTCATTCGCCGATCGACGGCGCACTGATCGGTCGTGTCCCGAGCGAGCCGGTCGCCCACGTCGATGCGCTGCTCGACAAGGCGCAAGCCGCGTTCAAGATCTGGCGCAACGTCCCCGCGCCGCGCCGCGGCGAGCTCGTGCGCCTCCTCGGCAACAAGCTGCGCGAGAAGAAGCAGGCACTGGGCAGCATCATCACGCTCGAAACCGGCAAGATCCTCCAGGAAGGCCTCGGCGAAGTCCAGGAAATGATCGACATCTGCGATTTCGCGGTGGGACTCTCGCGCCAGCTCTACGGCCTGACCATTGCCTCGGAGCGCCCCGGCCATCGCATGGCGGAAACGTGGCACCCGATGGGCGTCTGCACGGTGATCTCCGCATTCAATTTCCCGGCGGCGGTGTGGTCGTGGAATGCGGCGCTCGCCCTCATTTGCGGCAATGCCGTGATCTGGAAGCCTTCGGAAAAGACGCCGCTCACGGCGCTCGCGGTCGACGGCATCCTCCAGGAGGCCTTGAAGGAATTCGGCGACGCGCCCGAGGGGCTGACGACGCTGATCAACGGTCGCCGCGAAGTGGGCGAGAAGCTCGTGGCCGATCCGCGCTCGAACATCGTCAGCGCGACGGGCAGCACGGAAATGGGCCGTGCCGTTGGCATCGAAGTGGCGCGCCGTTTCGGCCGCTCGATTCTCGAACTCGGCGGCAATAACGCCGGCATCGTGTCGAACACGGCCAATCTCGAACTGGCGCTGCGCGGCATTCTGTTCTCGGCTGTGGGGACGGCAGGCCAGCGTTGCACGACGTTGCGCCGGCTGTTCGTGCATGAAAGCGTCTACGACAAGACGCTCGAGCGTCTCAAGGTGTTCTACGGCAAGGTGACGATCGGCAATCCGCTGGAGCAGGGCACGCTGATGGGCCCGCTCATCGACGAGCAATCGTTCGGCCGCATGCAGGCTGCGCTCGCGCAGGCGAAGGCGGAGGGCGGCACGGTGTTCGGCGGCGAGCGCCATATCGTGAGAGGCAACGAGCAGGGCTTCTACGTGCGGCCCGCGATTGTCGAGATGCCCTCGCAAACGCCGATCGTGCTCACGGAAACCTTCGCGCCGATCCTTTACGTGCTCAAGTACCGCGATTTCGACGCCGCCATCGAGGCGAACAACGCAGCGCATCACGGTCTCTCGTCATGCGTGTTCACGACCGACCTGCGCGAAAGCGAGCGCTTCCTGTCGGCCAGCGGCAGCGATTGCGGCATTGCGAACGTGAACATCGGGCCGAGCGGCGCTGAGATCGGCGGCGCGTTCGGCGGCGAAAAGGAAACGGGCGGCGGCCGCGAATCGGGCTCCGATGCGTGGAAGGGCTATATGCGCCGCGCGACCAATACCGTGAACTATTCGTCGGCGTTGCCGCTCGCGCAGGGCATCGATTTCAACATCGACTGAATGCACGCGCTTTAAATCCCGATTTAAATCCCGTTCTCCACTCCCTCGATCGACGCCATGTACGAGTTCACTTCCCCGTTTCAGCAGCCCTCGGGCTCTCCGATTCGCGAGCTCTTCAAGTATCTGAGCGAGCCCGGCATGATCTCGTTCGCGGGCGGATATCCGGCCAGCGATCTGTTCGACGTGGAGGGCTTGCGTCTCGCGGCAGAGCGCGCTTATGCGTCTCCGCTCCAATGCCTCCAATATGGGCCGACCGACGGCCTCGCGGCGTTGAAGCGCGAAATCGTCGAATTGATGGCGCGCCGCGGCGCAACGTGCGAGGCCGATGAAGTGGTGGCGACCACGGGCTCGCAGCAGGGGCTCGATTTGCTGCTGCGCGTGCTGGTCGAGCCCGGCGACGTGGTGCTCACCGAGGAGCCCGCTTACCCGGCGACGCTGCAGGCGTTCCGGTTGCAGCGCGCGCGGATCGTGGCGGTGCCGACCGACGCGCACGGGATCCGGGTGGACGAGCTTGCCGCGCTGCTGGAGTCGGGCGCGTGCGGCAAGCCGAAGCTCCTGTACACCGTGCCGACCTTCGCCAACCCCACGGGCGCGACGCTCGCCGCCGAACGCCGTCGCGCGCTGCTCGCGCTGGCCGTCAAGCATCGCTTCGTGGTGGTTGAGGACGACCCCTACGGCGACTTGCGTTTTGCGGGCGAGCCGCTGCGTTCGCTGCTTGCCGAGGCGCAACAGGTGGACGGCGCGCGCGACTGGGTCGTGCATTTCGCGAGCCTGTCGAAGATCGTCGCGCCTGGCTTGCGCGTGGGCTGGATGGTCGGCCCGCGCGAGATCGTGCGGCGTTGCGTGATCGCCAAGCAGACGGTCGATCTTTGCAGCGCGCCGTGGACGCAGGCGGTCGCGGCCGAGTACCTTGCGGCCGGCGCGCTGGAGCAGCACCTGCCGAAAATCACGGCGGCGTATGGCGTGAAATGCGGCGAGCTGTGCTCGGCGTTGCGCGAGCAACTGGGAGCGGCCATCGAGTTTCAGGCGCCCGAAGGCGGCATGTTCGTATGGGCCCGGCTGCCCGGCATCGATGCCTCGGACCTGCTGGCGCGGGCGATCGGGCAGAAGGTCATTTTCGTGCCCGGCAAGGCGTTTTTCGCCGATGCCGCTGACCCCGCCTCGCTGCGGCTGTCATTCGCCGCGCCCGATGTGGAGGCGATCAGGGAAGGCGCGCGTCGAATGAAGCGCGCTTATGACGCCGTGCGCGAGGCGCAACCCGCGGCGGTTCAGGCGAACTGAACCGCCACCCGCATCGACGGATGGCCGGCGCTCGCAATCAGAACGAATGCGTGATGCCGACGTGCGCCAGCAACTGCGATTGCGACGACGAATTGCCGTTCGGGTAGGTGGCGGCCGTCGCATCGGTGCCCGATGCCTTCTGATACGTGAGCGTGACCTGAACCTGGGTGCGCTTCGAAAGCGAATACAGGTTGCCCGCTTCGATCGTGTTCCAGTGATCGGCGCCCATGCGTGAATACGTGTAGTTGAGCGTCACGGCTTCGGCGGGCGTGAAGCGGTAGAGCAGGCCCACGTCCTGGTTCTGCATGTGCGTCGAGGCACTCGCGCCCTTGATGTCGGTGCGCGTGTAGAGCGCGTTGGCCGAGAGCGCGTCGCTGAACTTCCACGTCGCGCCAATGCCGAGATTGTTCACCTCGTTCGACTGGAACGTCTGCGTGGCGGAAAGCGTCTGGCCGAGGAAGCTCGTGAAGCCGAAGTAGGTGTACAGATCGAGCACGCGCCGCTTCGTCGTCATGTAGACCACGCCGGCCGAGAGCGGGCCGTAGTCGTAGGTCAGGTAGCCGCCCGCCGTGTGGCCGGTCGCGTCCGAGCCCGTGAAGCCGTACATGCCGCCCGCGTGGAAGCCGTAGAAGTCGGGGCTCTTGTACTTCACGGCGTTTTCGATCTGATAGCCGTTCGTGAGGCTGTCGAGATTGCCCGCATGGAATGCATAGAGATTGCGATTCCAGAACGCGTTGGAATAGCGGATCGCGACGTCATCCATCAGATCCGACTGACGCCCGAATGTGAGCGTGCCATACGGGCTGTCCAGACCCACATAAGCGTTGCGGTCGAACAGCGTGTTCGGCTTGATGAGCGTGCCCGTGTTGATGTTGAAGCCGCTCTCGAGCATGAAGATGGCCTGATAGCCGCCGCCCAGGTCCTCCTTGCCCGTCAAGCCCCAGCGCGTGGGCGATCCAATCCCCGACGCCGTCCCGAAAGACGATCCGCCCTTCTTGTTGCTGATGTAGGTGAGTCCGGAGTCGACCTGTCCCCAAAGCGTGACCGAACTCTGTGCGTGAGCGAGCGTGCTTGCCAGCAAGCCGCATCCGGCGAGAAGAAAGTGTTTTTTCATGTTGTTGACCGTTCAGGCGCAAGCCCCCGCGCCGTGAACCGCGCTTGGGCAAGCAATGACCATAGGTGGATGTTTTGTTAGTATTTGGATATATTTTTGTCAGATCATAAAAGCGCTTCTTGCGCGAAATCAAGAAAAAAATATATCGATCAGGTATGGACGCACGCTTGACGCGCCACGCGCGGCGTCCTAGGATCGCCACTCCTGACACAAATAGCCATACGTGGTTAATTGGGGCGCAAGCCTCAACGCCACCGTCTTGCGAGGAGAGAGACACCTTGCCCGCCACCCGAACTACCCATGTGCGCTTCCTGATGCTGTTCCTCGTGTTCGTGGGGACCGTCATCAACTATGTGGACCGCGCCAATCTTTCCGTGGCCGCGCCGCTGCTCAAACACGAATTCGGGCTCGGGCCGGTCGAGATCGGCGTGCTGTTTTCGGCTTACGCGTGGACCTACGTGATCGCGAACATCCCCGGCGGCTGGGTTGTCGACCGCTTCGGCTCGCGCGCCATGTATGCGCTCGCCGTGCTGGTCTGGTCGGCGTTCACGTGCGCGCAGGGCTTCGCGGGGCGCTTCGCGACGATCTTCGGCTTGCGGCTGGGCGTCGGCGTGGCCGAGGCGCCGACCTTTCCCGTCAACAACCGCGTGGTCTCGATCTGGTTCACGCAGCGCGAGCGCGGCACCGCGACGAGCGTCTATCTGGTGGGCCAGTACATCGGCATGGCGGCGCTCACGCCCGCGCTGTTCTGGATCGCGCACGCGTACGGCTGGCGCGCGATCTTCTGGGCGACGGGCGCGGTCGGGCTCGTCTGGGCGGCGGTCTGGTACATCCTCTATCGCGACCCCGAGCAATGCGCGTGGGTCAGCGAGGCCGAGCTCGCGCATATCCGCAACGGCGGGGCGCTGGTCGCCGCGGGCCGGGCGAACGCGCGAGGCGCCGCGGCCAGCCAGAAGTTCCCGTGGCGCAAGCTCGCCATCGTGTTCCGCAACCGCCAGATCATTGCGATCTGCATGGGTAAGTTCGCATCGCTTTCGTCGCTGTATTTCTTCCTGACCTGGTTCCCGACCTACCTGATCAGCGAGCGCCACGTCACGGTGCTGAAGGCGGGCGGCATGACGGCGCTGCCTTTCATCGCCGCGTCGATCGGCGTGGTGGCGGGCGGCACGCTGTCCGACTTCCTGCTGCGCCGCGGCGCGAGCGTCGGCACCGCGCGCAAGACGCCGATCATCACGGGCCTCCTGCTCGTGCCGACGATGTCGCTTTCGCTGCTCACCGACAGCAACGCCGTGGTCATCGCGATCATGTCGTTCGCGTTCTTCGCGCAGGGCGTGGCGTCGGCCTCGTGGTCGCTGATCGGCGACATCGCGCCCAGAAGCATGATCGGCATGACCGGCGGCGCGGTGAACTTCGCGGGCAACCTCTCTGGTATCGTTACGCCCATCGCCATCGGGTTCATCCTGCGCGAGACCGGCTCGTTCGGCTGGGCGCTCGGTCTCGTCAGCGTATTCGCGGTGATTGGCGCGCTCGCTTATACGTTCCTGCTCGGCGAGGTGAAACGCATCGAAATCGACGATGAGCCGTCCGATATGCCCGGCGATACGGCACAATCGGCACATGCGACGCCGTCACCGAAGCGCGAAGCCGCGAATCCGGCGCAAGCCGCGTCGTCCGCGCGGGATTGAGCGCAAACCCGAACGCCGCAACGCCTGCCTGTCAGCAAGAAAAGTTATGTCCGACTACAACGAGACCGAGACCGCATCCGGGGCCGAAGACACCTATCTGGTGCCCGCGCTCGAGCGCGGGTTGCGCATCCTCGAGCTGTTCTGCCACCACGATCCGGTGCTCACGCCCAACGTCATTGCGCAGCGTTTGAACCTGCCGCGCACGACCGCCATTCGTCTCGTCCAGACGCTGCAGTCGCTCGGCTATCTGGAGCGCGCGAACCGGGACCGCGATTTCCGCCTCGGGCCGCGCGTGATGAAGCTCGGCTTCGAGTATCTGAACTCGCTTGCGCTGACCGATATCGGCACGCCCGTAATCGAGCGCCTGCGCGACGACACGGGTTTCGCGAGCCATCTGGTCGTGCGCGATGGGCGCGACGTGGTGTTCGTCGCCAAGGCCTGGACGCACGACAACACGCTCAGCACGATCAAGGTGAACGTGGGCACGCGCATACCGGCGCATGCGTCGGTGCATGGGCACGTGCTGCTCGGCGATCTCGACGAAGCCGATGTCGAGGCGCTGTTTCCCGAGCCGATGCTGCCGACCTACACGCCCCATACGCCGCGCAACGCGAAGGAAGTCTACGAGCGCGCGCAGAAGTACGCGGCCGAGGGCTGCGCGGTGAGCGAATCGTCGTTCGAGCCGGGCATTTCGGTGATCAGCGCGCCGGTGCGCGATAGCTCGGGGTTGATTGCGGCCGCGGTCACGCTGACCGTGGCGCGGCCGTTCATAGAAAAGACCCTCGTCGATCAGGGGCTCGTGGGGCGCGTGAAGGCGGCCGCGAAGGATCTGTCCGAGCGGCTGTGCTATTACGGTGAAGAGGGGCAGGGGAAGGAGTAGAGCGGCGCGGCATGTGCACGACTACCCCCTCGAACCCCGCAACGCCGCAAAAATCCCCCTCAGCAACTCGACCGGCGAAGGCGGGCACCCCGGAATGCTCACGTCGACGGGAATCAGCTGCGCAAGCGGCCCGCAAACTGCATAGCTATCCTTAAAGATTCCGCCGGTGCATGCGCACTCGCCGGCGGCCACGACCAGCTTCGGGCTGGGCGTGGCCTCGTAGGCGAGCCGCACCGCCTCGCGCATATTGAGCGCGAGCGGTCCCGTCACCAGAAGCATGTCGGCGTGGCGCGGGCTCGCGACGAAGCGAATCCCCAGCCCCTCGATGTTGTAGTACGGGTTGCCGAGCGCATGAATCTCCAGCTCGCAGCCATTGCACGAACCCGCATCGATTTGCCGGATGCACAGCGCGCGTCCAGGCACGTCGAGAATCTGCTGGTGCAACCGCTGGGACTCCGTGCGCCAGTCGTCGCCGCCCTGCGGCTGCGATTGCGCGGGCGCGCGGGTGCTGGCGATCCGCTTGAGAAGTTGCCACGTCACAGGTCGTGCCCCGCGTAACAGAGGTTGAACGATTTGTTGATGAGCGGAAAGTCCGCAACGATATTGCCGATGATCGCCACCTCGATCGCGGGCCAGTTTTGCCATGACGGGTCATGGCAATGGCAGCGGGCCAGCGTGCCGTCCTCGGCGGTCTCGAGCGCGACGAGCACGTCGCCGCGCCAGCCTTCGATCCAGCCCGCGCCATACGAGGGCGGGCGCCCGGTGTCGGGTTGCACGGCAATGCCGCCGCCCGGCAGGCCCGCGACGATCGCGCGAATCTGCCGTAGCGATTCGTCGATCTCGCGAAAGCGCAGCCCCACGCGCGCCGCCACGTCGCCGCGCGCGTCGCTGGCGGCGCGCGCCCCGATTTCGCGGTACGGCGCGGGGCCTTGATCGACGCGCAGGTCCATCGTGCCACCGCTCGCGCGCGCGGCGAGTCCGCATACGCCGAGCTGGGCGGCCACGGCGCGCGTGAGCGTGCCGGTCTTCGCGAAGCGGTCCTGCAAGCCGGCGTGATCGTCGTAGATGCGCCGCATCGAATGCACCTCGCGCTCGATGCGCTCGCACTGCGTCACGAGCGCGGCGGCCTGCTGCGCGTCGAGATCGCGCGCGACGCCGCCCGGTTCGATCGCGTCGAACAGGTAGCGGTGGCCGAACGCGCGTTCGTTCAGGCGCAGCCAGTCCTCTTTCATGCGCGCGAATTGCGCGAGTCCGAATGCGAACCCGGCGTCGTTGCCGAGCGCGCCGAGGTCGCCCAGATGGTTGGCCACGCGCTCGCGTTCGAGCAGCAGCGCGCGCAGCCATTGCGCGCGCGCCGGAATCACCGTGTCGAGCGCGCGCTCGAGCGCCATGCAATACGCCCATGCAAACGCGATGCTGCTGTCCCCGGCAATTCGGGCCGCCACGCGATGACCGGCGAACGCCGGCGTGCGCTCGAACAGACGTTCGATGCCGCGATGCGCATAGCCGAGCCGTTCTTCGAGCCGCAGCACTTTTTCGCCGACGACCGAGAAGCGAAAGTGGCCGGGCTCGATGATGCCCGCGTGGATCGGCCCCACGGCGATCTCGTGCACGCCGTCTCCCTCGACGCGCGTGAACGCGTAATCGGCCTCGCGCGATTCGAAGCGCTCGGTGCCCGAGGCGGCTTTGCGCAGCGGGAAATAATCGGCGGGCCAGTTGCCGTGATTGAGCCAGGGGCGCACGTCGGCGGCGCCGCAGGCACGCAGGCCCGTGAGATCGTGGACGGCGCGCTGCATGCGGACCGCGCACGCAAACAGCGCGGAGAGGTCAGGGTATTCGACGGCGCTGAGGGACGTCTTGCCGAGCGGCAACCGGACCCACAGCAGGCCGTCGTCGACGGCATAGGCCGCGCTGATGGCGAGCGTGCCGTCGCGGCTCTCGGCGCCCCAGACCGAGATCAGGCGTCCGCCGCCTGCGTCGACCTCGGCGGCGACGCGCAGCCACGCAGCGGCATCGACCTGCGCGACGAGCGCCGCCGGCGCTTCAGCAAAGGCGGCAAGGCGCGTGAGGCCGCGTATGTCGCGGGCATCGTGAAAGGCATCGATCCGCATCAATCATCCTGCAAGAACAACTCCCGCTGCGCGATACCAGGCCGCAAGCCAGGAGGGAATGTAGACCCCGAGCATGAGCCCGATGGCCAGATGAACGAACACGGGCAGCAGCGCCGGGCGATAGGCGAGGCGGCGCGCCGTCGGTTCGCCGAACGCCATGCCCTGCACGCGCCGGAAGATGACCGCGAAGGCAACGACGAGCGCCAGCATCAGTGGCGGCACGGCCCACGGCAGCGCTTTCAGCGCCGTGGTGAGAATCAGGAATTCGCTCGCGAATACGCCGAACGGCGGCATGCCGAGTATCGCGAGCGTGCCCAGCACCATGCCCCAGCCGACGACGGGGCTCGTGCGCACGAGCCCGCGAATGCCGTCGATGGCCTGGGTGCCCGTCTTCTGCGCGGCGTGGCCCACGCTGAAGAAGATCGCCGATTTGATGAGCGCGTGCGCCGTCATGTGCAGCAGGCCCGCGAACGTCGCCACGGGGCCGCCGAGGCCGAAGGCGAAGGTCATCATGCCCATGTGCTCGATCGACGAGAACGAGAACAGGCGCTTTGCGTCGGTCTGCCTGAACAGCGAGAACGTCGCGACCAGCACGGAGACGAACCCGAAGCCCGCGAGCAAATGGCCGGGCAGGCCGTTTTGCAGCGCGCCGTCGGCGAGCACCTTGCAGCGCAGCACCGCATAGAGCGCCACGTTGAGCAGGAGTCCAGAGAGTACGGCCGAGATCGGCGTCGGGCCTTCGGCGTGGGCGTCGGGCAGCCAGTTGTGCATCGGCACGAGGCCGACCTTGGTGCCATAGCCGATCAGCAGAAACACGAACGCGAGCGAAACGATGGCGGGGTCGAGGCTCGCCTTCGCGGCGTTCAGGCTGGTGAGCAGCAGCGCGTCGTCGCCGCCCAGCACGCGGCTCGCGGCGAGGTACAGCAGGATCGTGCCGAACAGCGCCTGCGCAATGCCCACGCCGCAGAGGATGAAGTATTTCCACGCCGCATCGAGGCTCGCTGCCGTGCGGTAGACCGCCACCAGCAGCACGGCCGCGAGCGTGGCCGCTTCCATCGCCACCCATAGCACGCCCATGTTGTTCGTGAGCAGCGCGAGCAGCATCGCGAACACGAATAGCTGATACATGGCGTGATAGAGCCGCATGCGGTTCGCGCTCATGCGGCCGCGTTCGCGCTCGACGCGCATATACGGCTTCGAGAACAGCGCCGTGGTCCAGCCGACGAGCGCCGTGAGCGCCGCGAGAAAGACGTTGAACGGGTCCACATAGAACGCCTGGCCGAACACGAAAGTCGCACCATGCGCCAGGATTCGTTGCGCGAGCAACAGGGTGGCGGCAAGCGTGAGGAAGCTGAACGTGGCGTTCAGGTCCGGCGCGAGGCGGCGCGCGCCCACGAGCGCGAGGCTCGCACCGGCAACGATCGGCAGGCCGAACACCGCCGCGAGAATCCAGGCACTACTCATCTTTGCGTTCTTCGAGGTGGTGAATGTCGAGGCTGTCGAACTGCTCGCGGATCTGGAACATGAAGACGCCGAGAATCAGCATGCCCACGAGCACGTCGAGCCCGACACCGAGCTCGACGATCATCGGCATGCCGTTGGTGGCGGCCGCCGCCGCGAAGAACAGGCTGTTCTCCATCGAGAGGAACGCGATCACCTGCGCGATGGCCTTCGCGCGCGTGATCATCATCATGAACGAGAGCAGTACGCACGCGAGCGCGATGCCGAGCGTGCCGCGCGCCACCGACGCGGCGAACTGCGTGACCGGCAGCGCCACGTTGAAGGCGACGACCACGAGCACGATGCCCGTGAGCAAGGTGGCGGGAATGTTGATGAGCGATTCCACGTCGCTCGTGACGTTCAGGCGCCGCACGAGGCGATAGAGGATCCACGGAATCAGCCCCACCTTGAGCACGAGCGTGAGCGCCGCGGAAATGTAGAGATGCGTGTCGGCGGTCACGAAGCCGAGCACGAGATTGGCCAGCACGAGCGCGACGCCCTGCAGCGTGTAGAGGTGGATCAGCGCGAGAATGCGGCGCTGGCTCAGCATCGCGAACGAGATCAGCAGCAGGATCGCGGCGAGGAAGTTGACGAGTTGCGTGGCGAGGCCGTGCATTCAGGCCCCCAGCAGGAAGTGGACGAGCATGCCGATCACGGCGAGCAGATAGGCCGTCGCGAGGAACTCGGGCACGCGAAAGAGCCGCATTTTTGCGTTGAGCGTCTCCACGAGCGCGAGCAGCGCGCCGCCCGCGAGCAGCTTCGCGAACAACGCGGGCACGGCCAGCAGCAGCGCGAGCGGATTGCCCGTTTCGGCGATGCCCCATGGTACGAACAGCGCGAGGCCGATGCACGAGTACGCGAAGAGCTTGAGGCTCGCGGCCCATTCGATCAGCGCCTCGTGGATCATCGTCAGTTCGAGGTGCGTGGCGGGATTGTCGACGGGCAGGCGCGCGTTTTCCGCGAGCGATACCATCGCGAACGCGATGCCCGCGAACGCGAGACTGGGATAGATGGCGAGCTGGCCGTGGCTCAGCGTGGCGACGATGCGCGTGAGCCCCGTCGACTGCGTGATCAGCGAGGCCGAGAACAGCACCATGAGCAGCGCCGGTTCGGCGAGGAAGCCCACCAGCATCTCGCGCCGCGCGCCGAGCGTGCCGAAGGCGGTGCCCGTGTCCATCGCCGCGAGCGAGATCGTCACGCGCGCGAGCGCGAACAGCCCGACGAGCGCGATCGCGTCGGCGGCGGGCGAGAGCGGCAGATCGGTCGAGAGCGTGGGCACGATCGCGCAGGCCAGCGTCATGCAGCCCCAGACCGCGTAGGGGGCGACGCGCGTGAGCGGGCTCGCGTGCTGCGCGAGCACCGATTCCTTGTTGAAGAGCTTGTGCAGCATGCGGTAGGGCTGCCACAGACTCGGCCCGCGCCGGCCCTGGAGCCGCGCCCGGCAGATGCCGACCCAGCCCGAGAGCAGCGGCGCGGCCGCGAGCGCCACGAGAATTTCGAGCCCTTGCGAGAGCGCCCCGGATCGCGTGATCATCGGCGCACCAGCATGAGCAGGGTGATCAGCGCGAGAAAGCTGCAGCTCAGATAGACCGCGATGCGGCCCGTCTGCAGCCGCCCCGCGAGCGCGCCGAGCCAGCGCAGGCCGCGCGCGAGCGGCGCGTAGATCCAGGCCCATGTGCGATCCGAGGCGCTCACGCGATAGGCCGGATGCGCGTCGAAGGGCGTCGGCACGCTGCGCTCGATGCGCAAGAACGGGGCAAAGATTTCGCGGATCGGCTGGCCGAAGCCTTCCGCCGAGTCCTGCATGCGCGCGGTCACGAACGGATTGCCGCAAGCCCATGGCACCGCGCGGCGCAGGCGTCCGTGATAGAAGCGGCGCACGAGCACGAAGGCGAGCCCGCAGCACCCCACGAAGAACGCGAGGAAAACGGCGGGCATGTAGCTCGCGCGCTCGATGCCGCTGGGCGCGAGCAGCAGCCAGCCACCCGCCGAGATCGCCGCGCTCAGATCGGCGCCCGCGAGTTGCCGCACGACCGGCGTGAGGGCGCGCACGATCTGCACCGGCATGAGGCCGAGCAGCACCGTGGCCACGACGAACCAGCCGAAGCCCGTGCGCTCCCAGCGGCCCGCGTCGCGCGCGCGGGCCAGCGCCGCTTCGCGCGGCTGCCCGAGAAAGACGATGCCGAAGAACTTGACCATGGTGTAACCGGCGAGCGCCGCCACGAGCGCGATCAGCGCGGCGATGAGCGGTACGGCCATGTTGAGGAACGCGTTCGGCAGCCCGGGCGTGAAGAGAAAGCTTTGCAGCAGCAGCCATTCGGACACGAAGCCGGAGAGCGGCGGCAGCCCCGCGCTCGCCAGCGCGCCCACGAGCGCGGCCCACGCGGTCCAGGGCATGCGGTGAATCAGGCCGCCAAGGCGCCCGAGATTGCGCTCGCCCGTGGCGTGCAGCACGGCGCCCGTGCCGACGAACAGGAGACTCTTGAACGCCGCATGGCTCGCGATCTGGTAGAGCAGCGCCGTCATGGCCAGCGCCGCGAGCCCGTTCATGCCGAAGGCGCGAAACAGCACGGCGAGCCCGGCAGACCGGGCAGGCCGAGCGGCAAGACGAGCGTCGCTTCGGGGCCGCGCATGGCATAGAGGCCGATCCCGAACAGCAGCACCCCGAGCAGCGCGCCAGCCGGAAACAGGCCGTGCGCCACCACGCGCGTGCGGCGCAGATGCGCGAGCCCCGCGCAGCCGAGCGCGAGCCAGCCCGCGACGACGCATAGCGCGAGCTGGATCACGAGGCGAGGTTCCATCGGGCAGGGTCTCCGCTGGGTTCAGTCGCGCAGCGCGATGACGCGCTCGTCGATCTCGACGGTGGTGACGAGCGCCTCGGGAAAGCGGCGATGGCAGTACTTGGAGAGCGACCCGCCGCCCAGACCCACGATGAGGATATGCGCGGGCCGCGGCTGGAACAGCTGAAACGCCATCATGGCCCGCGTGTAGGGGAGCTGCAGCGCGTAGGGGTCACTCTTGCGCATGGTGGTCTGGACCGCGCCGAGCGTGCCGAAGCAGAGGGTGCGCGTGCGCAGCCCTTCATGGACGACGGGGACCACGGGGACGACCGGCGAGGACTGGCGGCCGCACAGCTCCGCGAAGAGCGGACTGAGGCGGCCCTGGTTGGGCGGCGGCTCGGGATGGTCCCCATGAGGGGCGGGTCGTGTGCGGGCGCGATGGGTCATGCAGCTCTCGGGATGAAGCGCATACGGTTAACAGAATATGTTAACAACATTATCATACTATCAGAACCGGATTCGCGTTTCCAGAGGGTATCGACACGCAAAAACGCGCAAGAACACGCAACGAGACGGATAGACGCAGCCCTCGGAATCGGCTCGGCGGCGTTTACATCGAATTCCAAGATGATTAACATGTAATTACACCCCGACGAGGGCTGGATGCGCGTCGTGCCGGGTGGTGGTGTAGCGGGGAGAGGTCGGATGATTAACGAGGATGTTCCGTTGCTGACTCATGAGAGGAAGCGCGTGAGCCTGCGCGAGGCGAGCGGCGAGCGCGGCCTCATTGCCGTGAGCGTGGGCCGGGCAGGCGGGCGCGGGTTTCAGATGCTGCACCGCTTTGCGGCCGTGAGCGAGCAGCTCGACGCCGCCGGCGTGAACCTCGTGTTCGTCTATCCGGCGGAATCTGCCCGCCACGTTCAGGATGGGCTTTCGGTGCTGGCGGCGCGCTACAGTGGCAAGCCTTGCCTGCTGCTCGACGAGAGCGGTCTCTTCTTCCGCGCCGCGCCGCCGCTGCAACAGCTTGGCGTCATGCGCTTCGACTCGCAGATGAACTGCATCGACAGGGCCTCGGTCAGCGTGCGCGAAGCGGGCTGGGAGACGCTGTTAAGCGAGTTCCTCGTCGGCGCGCTGGCGGATGCGGCGTAATGAACGCCGGCGTGCGCCGGCGATACAGGTCTCCGGAGGCGTCCGGATTCGATTATAATTTGATTAACATATCTGGACTCTCCAGGACCCGCGTGATGGAAACCAAAAGCGCCCGACTGACGATTCTGATCGACCCCGCAAAGAAGGCGGCATTTGAAGAGCTGTGCGCGGCACAGGATTTGACGCCCTCACAGGTCGTCCGTCAATTGATCCGCGACTACCTCGCCCAGCACGGCGTGACCTACAAGACGAAAAGTACCGTAGGCACGCGCGCGCGCCGGTAAGCCATTCAAGGCGCGCACGCCGCGCCTGCCGGACCCTCCGTCGACCCATACCGCAACAACCGCCTTCGAAAGGCGTGAGAATCGAACCATGAACGCATTACCGCCGTGCCCGCGGTGTCATTCCGAATTCGTCTATGAAGACGGCGCCGTCTATATTTGCCCGGAGTGCGCCCACGAATGGGCCGCGGGCGCGGAGGCCGCCGCAGCCGAGCCCGCCGCGAAGGTCTATCGCGATTCGGCCGGCAATGTCCTGCAGGACGGCGATACCGTCACCGTCATCAAGGACCTGAAGCTCAAGGGCTCGGGCGGCGTGATCAAGATGGGCACCAAGGTCAAGAATATCCGCCTCGTGGACAGCGATCACGACATCGATTGCAAGGTGGACGGCTTTGGCGCGATGAGCCTGAAATCGGAGTTCGTCAGAAAGGCATGACCCAGGCATGATCGAGGCGTGACTCGCGTTTCGAAGCGATGAGGGGCGGCTCGCCACTGCGGTCAACACCATTTGCAGAGGGATGGATCGATATGGACCAGGCTCCCGGCAACCCCGCTTCCCACGTACCCGTCGCGCCTGACGTACGCATTGCGCGCGCCGATTTCGGCCGCGTTTCGGTGCTGTTCGGCGAGAAGAACGGAAAATATCCCGACGGCAACCAGGTGCTCATTCGCGGCTCGGACACGCGCGCGGCCTTCGATACGCCGCGGGTCTCGAACCACATCGGCGCCGAGTTCGACGCCACCGAGCTCGTGGTCATGGGGCACGTGCACGAAGACCATATGGCCGCCCTGCACCGCATCGCGCGCGCTGCGGTCCATGTGCACGAGGCCGATTTGCCTGCCATCCGCAGTTGGGACGGCATGCTCGCCGCTTACGGCCTGCGCGAGCAGGACGCGGCGGAAATGCACGATCTGCTCCAGCGCGACTTCTTCTATGCGCCGCGCCCGGACGCGCAAGGCTACGTGGACGGCACTTGCTGGGACCTCGGCCAGTCGCGCATTCGCGCGTTCCACCTGCCCGGCCACACCGTTGGCCACTGCGTGCTGCTGGTCGAGCCGGAAGGCGTGGCCTTCACCGGCGACATCGATCTGACCGGCTTCGGGCCTTACTACGGCGACGCCTGTTCGAGCCTGCGCGACTTCCGCCGCAGCCTGGCGCGGCTGCCCGATATTCCGGCGAAGGTGTGGGTGACCTCGCATCATCGGGGCGTGTATACGGACCGGGACCATTTCTTGCGCGACCTCGCCGCGTATGCGGCCAAGCTCGACGAACGCGAGCGGCGCCTGCTGGCATGGCTGAAAGACGCGCCACAGACGCTGGAGCAACTGGTCGAGCAACGGCTGCTGTATCCGCCTGGCTATGAGAGCCCGTGGGTACGGTCCGCCGAGACCCGGACGATCTCGCAGCATCTGGCCGAATTGATGGCCGATGGGCGGGTCGAGCGCGACGGGGACGGGGCTTACCGGCTTGCGTGAGTGCGGCCGCAGCAGCGTGGCTGCATGAGTGCGGCGGATGCCTCGGGACCCGCGCGACCCTGGGCGCACGCACGCACGTGCATACACGTAACGGACGGCGAAAGGCGTATGCGGATACATTGCCGGTTGCCTGCCCGATTTCCCGCTTCCGCAGACGCCAGCCAGAACCTCAAAACAACCGTGACGATCTCCAGAACGCGCCGCCATCTGACTATCGCATTGCCATTCCTGCTCGGCACGGGCGCCATGACCCGCCCGGCCGGCGCCGCCGAATCCCCCTTCGCCGATATCGAGCGCCGCAACGGCGGCCGCCTCGGCGTATTCGCCATCGACACCGGCTCGGGCCGCACACTGGCCCATCGCGCCGATGAGCGCTTTCTCATGTGCAGCACGTTCAAGGGCTTGCTCGCGGCGCAGATTCTTGCGCGCATCGACGCCGGGCAAGAGCAGCCGGACCGGCAGGTGCGCTATACGCGCAAGGACCTGATCTTCACCTCGCCGGTGACCGAGGCGAATGTCGCGCACGGCGCGATGACGGTGAGCGCGCTGTGCCAGGCCGCCGTGGAGGTGAGCGACAACACGGCGGCCATCCTGCTCATGCGCAGCGCGGGCGGCCCGGAGGGGCTCACGCAATTCGTGCGCGGTCTTGGCGATACGGTGACGCGCTCCGATCGCTACGAGCCGGCCTCGAACCAGTACGACGGTGCGCTCGATACCACGACGCCGCGCGCCATCGTGCAGTCGGTCACGAAGATCCTGCTCGGTAACGTGCTGAGCGTGCGCTCGCGCCGGCAACTCGAAGACTGGATGGTTGCGTCGACGCCGGGGCGCGAGCGTATTCGCGCGGCCTTGCCCGTCGACTGGCGGGCCTCGAAGATGCCTTCAAGCCGGAGGGTGAGCGTGGTGTGCTGGGCGTTTTCTGCCAGGGTGACGGTGCCCGCATTCACTTCGCTCGCGAGGTGGCCCGTGAGCCTGCCTGCTAGTGCATCGATGGCGACAGGGTGGGTCTGGCCTGCATGATCTGCGTATAACGCCAGTACCCGGCGGCGGCAGCAAGCAGAACAAGGCATAGCGCGCCGACTGCCAGCCAGCGCCGCGATTTCCGCGGAGCCTGCGATAGCGGCTGCGCCTCGACCCGCAGGTGATAGACCGGGTACGCCCCCCCTGTAGTCAGCATGTTTCCACTGTGCACAGGAGGGTAGGGTGCGTAGGTGGCAGCGGCCTGGTTGATCTGCTTGCGGACTGCCGCTATCTGATGCTCGCTGTCGCTCGCGAACCGGTAGCGACCCCTGAATCCCCGTTCGAGAATGTGCTGGATGACTTCAATGAGATATCGGTTGTCGCGGCGATTGTGCATGGCATCCGTGGCGATCGCATAGACGCGGTCGCCGCCTTGCCGGTCATAGCCGAATGTGGTGGCGAGTCCCGTTGCACGCCAGTCCATGCCAGGCCTTGAGCCATTGCCCCAGCCGGTCAGCCCCGCCGCTTCGTCCAGCGCGGAGCACAGGCAGTATCGTGCCTTTTCGATGTGTTCCGCAGGCAGCCTGAGTTCGCCGCAGACTTTCCCGAACATCCGGAGATGCTGTACCAGCCACAACCGATACCGGGCGACGCCAGCCGCATCGAGCTCGCCGGGGGTATTCGCGAGCGCATCCAGCAACGGGCGGGCGGCTTCGAGCAGGGGATTGGCTGCGCCTTCGGCCGCGCGAACGCGTGCGCGATACGACGCAGCAGGATCGGCGTCGTATCGCGGTGCCGGCGAGGGTGCTGTCGCGCTCATGGGATCGTGTCCAGGTATTGGCTCGATCAATGCGGACTGGCCGGCGCCGTCGGAAGGCCCGGGGGGGGGAGGCCCGGCGGCGGTCCGCTATCGGCGAGCCCAAATACCGGCATCGAACTCGGGCAGCGGAACGTTCTCAGGACGTCGCTCGTGAGCGGGTTGGCAACGCTACCGGTGCTGTCGATATCGAGTACGGCCTTGCGCCCATCGAAATCGAAGGCGACGCGTGTCTTTCCTGGTGTGGCCGTCTCCACGACGTGCCCCTTTGCGAGCAGGCGCATCAACGCCCACGGGCCGTCAGCTGACGCGGTTGACGTCTCGGGCCGGATACGGGGGGTCGCGGTGATCTCGGCATGTGCGCCGCCACGAGGGCCGGGCCAGCTAACCGTGAAAGGCGTGACCGGCCCGTGCTGGTAGAGCATCGTCTGGCCGTCGATGTCGATCATGAGGCCGGTAATGGCGGGATCGAGCTCCGGCACCTGAAGACTGGCCTTCCAGGTCATCTGGTTCTGGCCAGTGCCGCCGAAGAAGACGTCGCGAATCGCCTTCGCATGCTGGAACGGCTCGAGGTCCGGCCCCTGAACCGGCTCGGTGGCGCCGGGCAGCGTGCGATAGCGCCAGGGCTTTGACGACGTGTCGACGAACGGTGCAAGCGTTTTGGCGAAGATGTCATCGATGACGCCACCCTGCGCGAACACGCGCGTGAAGTCGTCAATGCTCACGTCGCGCGTGCTGTCGGGTGTGAACGGGTAGTTGCCCTCGATCGTGAGGCGGCAGGTATCGCCGATGACCGCACCCATCTGGCGTGAAAGCAGCTGGCCGATGCCCTGATTGACTTCCTGCGATCCCTGCTGGGCGAGTTGCAGCAACACGGCGCGGAAAGGTGCGGGCATCGTGTTCGCGGTCATCTTCAGCTTCGCGGCCGTGTCACTCGCCGGCGGCATGCTGTTGTTGCTGATTGCGTTGTCCGCCACCGTGAGCGCAGTGTAATAGTCGTTGAGCAGGTTGGTTACCCCGTCCAGCCCGGTTTTCCCGGCCTGCGCGGCGGCGTCGCCCATGGCCTGAACCTCTGCGTTGCCGGTTACGACCTCGCGCAGCGCAGCGAAATGGCTGTCGACCAGTTCGCGCTCGACCTGTTCCGACGCCCGGATGCTGAGCGCCAAGTCAGCCTTCTGGCTGATCTGGTCGGTCGCCTTCTGGAGCAGGGACCCGCCGGCTGCGGCGACGGGCTGCGTGAGCGTCGTTTCATGCACGGCCGCGCGTGCCAGACGCGCGAGAGGCGAATCGGGCGCGGCAAAGCTGCGCAGCACCTGAAGGTTGAACGCGAGACTTGTCCCTGTCACCGTGCGGATGTCGCCGAGAAACGCATCCCATTGCTGGGCGTATTCGGTCAGATACTCCCGCCGGATGGCCTCTGTCAGCGGATCATCCGCGCCGGTGTTCGTACCTACAAGCTCAACAGTTTTTTTTTGAGCCTGATCGGCGAGGCCGCCGAGATACGAGCGCCCCATCACCCAGGCATCGTCATCGCGCGCGACCTGGACGAACTCGGGCAGGCGCTTGTCGAACAGGTTGCGGTAGCCGTCGAACGTGAAGAGGCCCGGCACGCCCCGCGAGAGCGGCGCGCCGCTTGCGCGCGTGAAAACGGTTCCCGCCTGGGGGCCCACCGCGCGGATCAGCGTGAACTCGTCGGGCGCCTCTTTCATCATGGCGGCCTTGGCCCGCTCATAGAGCCGGTCGGTCGCATTGCTGCCGTCGAGGAAGGCGCGGGCCTGCTGGATCAGCGTGTCGTTGCGGATGAGAGGCGACTGGACCACGCGATCGCCCGAGAACAGCTGCTGGACGTGATCGATCATCGAGGCGCGGCCACCGAACACCGATGCACTGTCGGTCTTCGCCCAGTCGTCGAGTACCCACGCCTTGACGTCATCGGCGTTGAACTTCGCCTTGTCATAAAGCATGAGGTAGACGCGCAGTGCCTCGTAAGTCGCCTTCGGATCCTTGTTCGCGATCGACTGCGAGATCACGTCTTCCATCCGGTGCACGATCTGCGGCACCAGCAGGTTGTCCTCGAGTGCGTCGTAGGTGTGGCGGCTTTCCGTGACGATATCGGGGGCCGTATAGAGACCGTAGCGGAAAGTGCTGTCGGGATCCGACAGGTCGAGTCCCTGATATGTCGGCAGATAGCGCGCGGCGCTCAGCGTATCGGGCACGGCTTCAGACTTCGGGTCGTGGTACAACTGCGTCACACGCGCGGCGAGCGCCTGCGTCTTGCGCGCGATGGCGCCAAGGTAATCGCTGTTGTTGCCGAAGCTCACACGCAGGCCAAGGGCGAGCCAGACGAAGAGCAGCAGGGCGAGCGCGTGGCCAATCAGGCGCAGCAGACGGAAACGGAATTCCCAGCGCAGGTTCGGGCGCACGAGATGCGCCTCGGGAATGACGACCTTCGTGAAGAGGTCGTGCAGGAAGAAGCCTTCGCTGGTCGCCTCCCGTAGCGATGTTGCCGGAGCCTTCATGCCCGCGATCACCCGCTGCACGATGGTGCGCCGCTCGGCCACCATCCCGGTACCGGCCTGATCCGCACTCGTGAAGTACACGCCGCGCAGTGTCGAATACAGTTGCGTGTCATCGTAGCGCGAATCGAGAAACACACGTTCGATCAGTTCGACGAGCGGCACAGTCAGGGCGGCAAACTCCTGCGACAGCGCGGCGAGCTTGCGACGGTGGAGCGGATCGTATTCGTCCTGCAGGCGGGTATCGATGCCACGTTCGAGGCGCTGCGCGAGCTGGCCCAGTTCCGAGTGGCACCGTGCGGCGACGCCTTCCTTCGCGATGGTTTCCTTGCCATAGGGGAGTGTAAAGCCCCATGCCTGGGCGCGGCCTTCAGCGGTCAGCGACGAAAAGTATTCGGTGAAGCCGGTGAGCTGGTCCATGCCGGTCACGACCAGATACACGGGGAAGCGTATGCCGAGTTCGCCGCGCAGTTCGGCCAGGCGCGCGCGCAACGCGGCCGCCTCGGCCATCCGGCGGCTGTCGTCCGGGCTCGTGAGTTCGGCGAGGTTGACGGCGAGCAGCGCACCGTTGATGGGTGCACGCGGCCGGTGTGTCCGGAGCATGCCGAGGAAGCCAAGCCACTCTTCCGAGTCCATCCGCTGGCGAGCCTGCACCGGATCGACCCACGTAATTGACGCGGTCGATGCTTTCGGTGCGTCGAGGGCTTTGCCGTCTGCCGCCTTTGCCTCCCCAGACCTGTCGTTCTCCGTTTTTGCGTCGGTGGCGTTGCGCTCCGTGGCCTTGCTGGTTTCCGGAGGCGGCGGCAACGCATGGTCTGACGTGCCGTGGCGGGTATAGTGGCCAGCCGTGTCGATCAGCACCGCATCGTTGGTGAGCCACCAGTCGACATTGGCAGTGGCCTTCTGCGCAGCGCCTGCAGCACGCTGCATCTGCTCGGCAACCGGGAACGCGAGACCCGTGTTCAGCAGGGCGCTGGTCTTGCCCGACGATTTCGAGCCGAGCGCGATATACCACGGCAATTCGTACAGGTAGCGCTTGCCCTGGAAAAGACGCCCGATGCCGCGTGCACCGGTTCGCATCGCCTTCAGGCGGGCGAGTGCATTCGCCACGATGGCGCTCACCTCTTTCAGCTGGGCCTCGGCGAGCGACGGGTCTTTCCTGCCACCGAACGTCAGCATCTTCTCGACGAGCGACCGGTTGCTCTTCATCTCCTGCCAGAGGCGGAAGAGCCAGTACACGGCGAAAACGAACAGCAGAACCGCGATGGCGATGACGCGTGCCGACTCCGGCGCGAAGGGCTGGGCCTTGCCGAACGTGAGCAGCGGCGTGGCGTACCAGATCAGCAGGCACAGCAATGCCACGACGACCGGGCTGGTTGACAAGTGGAGCAGCCACAGCAGGACGCTCGCGAACAGCAGGGCGATCACGAGCACACGCATGCCGGCGCCCGCGAGCGGCTTCAGGCCGCCGAAGGCGACGAAGGGTCCGACAAACCAGATCACCAGCGCGACGACGATCAGCGCGAGAAAGGCGAGGAACTGGCGCGAGACCAGAAACGACAGGAATTTTTTCATGCCTGGATGCTGACTGCTTTCATGTTTCCGTTTATTCCGCAACCGTGATTTCGACACGGCGGTTCTGTGCGCGACCCTGTGGCGTGGTGTTATCCGCCACCGGATCGGCGTCGCCCTTGCCAATGGCTTCCAGACGGCTTGCCGGCACGCCCGCGGCCTGCAGCATCTGCATGACCTGCGTGGCGCGCTCTTCGGACAGTGCATCGTTGGAGGCGAACTGGCGGCTCCGGATCGGCACATTGTCCGTATAGCCGAGCACCGAGACCTTGCCCGGCACCTTCACGATTTCGGCAGCGATCTTCGCGATGAGCGGCCCCATCGCTGCATTGACGGACACACCACCGGGCCGGAACATCGAATCGCCGCGGAACGTCACCGAACTGTGATGCGCATCTTCGTCGACACTGACCGTGCCCGCGGCAATTTCGTCCTTGAGCAGCGTCTTCAGATGAAGGACCGGTGGCGCCGGTGGAGGCGTCATATGCCCGATGTCGGCAATCTGCTTCTGCACCTCGGCGCTGCGACCCAGCAGTTCGTACTTGAACCAGCCAAAGCAGCCGAGCAGGATGACCGAAAGCAGGGCGACCGTGATCCACACAGGGAAGTCGTAGAACGACGCGCGCCGGCCCTTGACGTCAGACTGCCAGTGCGGCGAAAGGGCAACGGGCACGATGCCGCGTCTCGCCATGATTTCGTTGTAGATGCGCTGACGCACTGCTTCGTGCTTGCGGTGACCACCCGCTTCAACGCGGTAGCGGCCTTCGAAGCCCAGGCTCAGGATGCGGTAGATCACCTCGAGCAGGTCAAGATGCTCCTGCGGGTCGGACATCAGGCGGCCGATGAGAAGGTAGACCTTGTCACCGCCCTGCCGGTCTTCGTGGAAAATCGTGGCCAGTCCACGGGTCACCCATTCGACACCCGCGTCGGGGGTCTCCCTGTCGCGGGCTGCCGTACCCGCATCCTTTCCGGGCTGATTGCGTCCAGGCGGTACGGGTGCCTTGCCGTCGCCGCCTCCGGCGCCATCGCCTTTGCCACCCTTGCTGTTCTTGCCCCAGGCAGTCTGCATGGCCGCCTCGTCGATGGCCGTACAGAGGCAGTAGCGGGCGCCGAGCATGTGGTCCCGCCGGATGCTGGCCTGCTCGCACAGCTTCTGGAAGGCGCGCACCTCCTGCTCCAGCAGGTCGCGCAACTGCTCGACCCGCTCATGATCGAGCTGTTCAGGCATGTCGGACAGCGCCCGAAGCAGGAGGCGCGCAGCTTCGAGCAACGGATTATTCGCAGCCTTGATGGCCACAAGACGTGTCGTAAGAGACTCGCCGGGCGGCAATTCACGGCGGGGCGTTGCCTGGTTTTCGTTGACGTCCGGGACTTGCCCCACCGGATCTATCGTTGCCTGTGGCATTCCTGCATTTCCTTGTCTGCGTATCAGGTCGGAGCGGGCACGCTGTTGCCCTTTGTGATGACCGTCGCTATCCGCGAATGCCCCACAGTTCGAGCTTCAGGGACGGGAAGTCCCCTGCGATGTGCAGCGCCAGACCGCCACGGCGTTCGACGTCTTCCCAGAGCTGGCCTGCACGCGAGAGCTCGTAGTAGATATAGCCCGCATTGAAGGGAATCTGCCGTGGCGGTACCGGCAATGCCTGCAGCGCGATACCCGGCAGGTGACCTCGCACGAGATCGGGCAGGCGTTCGGAAGGACCGACCTTGGCCTGGGCAGCGAATTGCTGGAGCAGGGTATCGGGCGGCATCGCCGCACTGACGGCAAGCACGACCGAGGTGAAACCGGACATCTCGGCGGGATCCACCACGGCGTTGCGCATGCCGTAGCCGGCGTCCGTCAGTTCGATGCTCTGCGCGCTGCGCACAAGCACCGCGTTGAGCAACTGGTGGGTGTCGTCGACGACCGGTTTCAGGCACAGATGCGGCGCCGTATGCTGGTACGGCGGATGGGAATCGAGCGGCCGGCGCGTCGTGGTGCGAACATAAGTCGACAACTCACCTGCCATGCTGATGAGGAGCGCGTAGAGGTCCGCGGGCGACGTGGTCGGCACGCGTCGCAGATGCTGGAGAAGCGGCTCATATCGGTTGAGTGTCTGCAGCAGCAGATAGTCCGAGACTTCGGCCGCCGTACCCGCCTTGCCGTCTGCGCCAGTCAGACGCTGCGCCAGCGCGGTGGCGCGCAGGCGGGTGAGATCATGGATTTTCGCAAGCCAGCTCTCGAGCAGGCTGCTTGCGCCATAGGCTGACACAGGCGGCACGAGGGTGTCGTCGAGTTCAATGCTGCCGTCGGCGCGGATGGTCTTGACACGCGTGAGCGCAAGACCGATCCATGCATCGGTCATCTCCTTTTCGGGCACGAGACGCAGCCGCAGGTTCGACAGCTGGACCTTCTGAGAACCCTGACCGACCGAGTTGGTGTCGCGCAGATCCGTATTGAACACCGCGTAGCGTGCGAGCGAATCGGAAGCGTTATCGAAGGTCGTTTCCTCGCCGTTGGGCACACGGATCGGCACAGCGAGATAGATGAGCTGCTCCAGATGCTCAGGCCGGATCGTGAGCGGCGCGGGCGGGGGCGTGCTGCCCGGTGCGTCGAAAGGCGTGCCGTCGGGAAAAACGCCAGCCGCGGATTTCACGATCACCTTGCCCAGCGCGAGTGCCTCGACATCGAGTGCGTAGTGCGTGAAGCCGAAGAAGAAGGGCGAAAGGGGCGCCGTACGCTTGTGCGCGAAATGCTCGAGATAGCGCTCCTGCTGCTGAAACAGCTGCGGGCGCATGAAGAGCCCTTCATTCCAGACGACCTTGTTGTGCCAGCTCATGATTTACGTTTCCGCCTTGCGTTTCACTTCTGCGTGTTGTCGGTAATCCTGATCGCACCGGCGTCAAGATTAATGGTGAGATTCAGCTTCGGCGACGAGAAGCGATACCACGCCTTCTCCGGTGTCGCCGGTAACGGATAAACCGCCCGCCATACGGCATGCGGCAGATCGCGGTATTCGGCGAGCACACCCAGTGTGGTCGTGTTCGCGTCGGCGACTCGCCGGATCGTCTGATGCTCGCCGGGCCGCAGCTGGAATTCGTCGCGCTTGACGAGATCGTCCGCGAGCACCGTCTTGTCCTTGTCCTGCAGGGAGAAATAGTCCGCTGCCTTGAACGCGTTATCGGTCTTCAGTTCATAGACGCGCACCACGATGGGCGCGGGCCGCCCCTGATCATCAGGATTGACCGCTGTGGCGGCACTGACCGTCAGGTCCAGCCGCAGTGGCTCATGCGGTTTGGGATCGCTGCTCGCGCAGGCGGCGAGCAGCAGCACAAGTGTGCAGGCAGTCGCGAGAGGAATCAGGCGCATGTGTTGAGGCACATCGGGTTAAGACTCGAAACGCCCGGCGAGCGAGCCGTACGAAAGCTACAGCTCGCTCGCCGGGCAGACTACATCAGGACTGCCTGCACGACAGCCAGGCGAGGCTTACGCCTCCTTGTTGCCCTTGATGTCGTAGCTGGCCGTCACGGCGCCGCCGCTGCCGCCCTGGGCGTTCTGGACGACATATTCCTGCTTGACCTTCGAGAAGGAGAGGCGGACATTCTCGCGGATGCCGTTATCGCTGTTGCTACCCGCCGGGCTCACTTGCGTGACGAGCACATCGCTCATCGTGAACTTGAGGTATTCGAGCGGGTTACCGCCCGCCTTGCGCACGGTCAGCACCGCCTGATCGATGTGTTTGCCGGTCAGGCAATACTTCATCAGGTTCGGGCTGGCACGGTCGACCGAATGGTCAAATGCCAGATCTTCCACGGTTGCCTTGCCGGCACCGCCACCCGAGCCAGAATGCATGCTCGACTGTTGCGAAACCTGCCAGCTCCAGCTGGCCACTTCGATTTCGTTCTTGTGGGAAGCATCCGGCGATTCGCCGTCAATACCGTCGATCTTGAGGAAAATATCTTGTGCCATCTCAAACTCCAGAAAAGTGGAACTTACCTATCTACTCTTACTGCCGCCGGATTGAACCGAACGAGCCTTTCGTGACTCACGTTCGGCACGTACGGGCCATCACTGTCTGTCCGCGCTACAAATGCGGACTATTTACATCTAACGTTCATGACGAGCGTCCCCTTGCTGTCAACGGTAGGGCCATCGGCGCGACACTGCGATATGCCTCCCGGCAGTTTCTGCGAGAGCAGTACTGGTGAACCGCCATAGCCGCAGGACAGCCAAAGGCCCTTGCTGCTTTGCGCAGGATCGAATTCCCACGTAAATGAAGGGCTCCCCTTAACTGTTTCCATGCGAGGTTTCAGATCGACCCGATCTTGTGGCTGACCAACCGTAACGAGAACCCCCTGAACTGCATGCGAGGTTGACCGCTGAACCACCTGCCATCCATTGGGGGCGTCTGTTACCACCGCAGGCTGTGTCGTGATTCGCGCCGGGCAGGTGATTTCCACCGCGCGTGCTGAACCCGGGGCAACTATCGAGGCAGCAAGGACAAAGCCAGGGCCCAGTCTGATCAAAAGCGTGTTCATGCGAGTCGGCCCTATTCGATGATGGAAAATGCGTCGGCGTTGTTACTGGGATCGCGGAAGTGGCCGTTGCTGTATTTGCCCTTGGGGCAGATCAGCCGTGATGACACGGTGGACTTCATCGGGTCCCCCGCCCACTGATCCATCACGCGAATACAATTGCCTTCGCGTCCCATGAACAGGGCAGCATGGTTGCCATGCTGGTGGCTCTGATAGCGGCCATTCACAAACGTCGCGATGGCAGTTCCGACCGGCACATTCGTCGCATCCAGCACGCGTTCGCCTTCGCTCCAGGTTGTCGTCGGGGCGGGCGCTGCTGCGTAGCGTTGAACCAGAGCAACACATTGGTACGAGCCGACGAGAGGCGTGCTTTCGAGTGAGGCGACTTCCGAATATTGGTATGGCATGCAAAGACTCCTTGTGAGGGAATGCGGGCTGGCCATCGACCCCGTCATGTCGATGGCCCATCTGCGCCAGTTATGCGGCTTCCTTGATCGACGGAAGCTTCGCGACCAGGCGCAGCGACACGGTCAGGCCTTCAAGCTGGAAGTGCGGGCGCAGGAAGAACTTCGCCTGGTAGTAGCCAGGGTTGCCTTCCACGTCCTCGACGAGCACTTCGGCCGCAGCGAGCGGTCGACGCGCCTTGGTTTCCTGCGACGAGTTGGCCGGGTCGGCATCCACGTAATTCATGATCCATTCGTTGAGCCAGCGCTGCATGTCCTCGCGCTCCTTGAACGCACCGATCTTGTCGCGCACGATGCACTTCAGGTAATGCGCGAAGCGCGAGCAGGCGAAGAGATACGGCAGGCGCGCCGACAGGTTCGCGTTGGCGGTGGCATCCGCGTCGTGGTACTCGGCCGGCTTCTGCATCGACTGCGCACCGATGAAGGTGGCGTGGTCAGTGTTCTTGCGGTGAATGAGCGGAATGAAACCGTTCTTCGAGAGTTCGGCTTCACGGCGATCCGAAATGGCGATTTCGGTCGGGCATTTCATGTCGACACCGCCGTCGTCCGTCGGGAACGTGTGGCAGGGCAGGTTTTCGACCGTGCCACCCGATTCCACGCCGCGGATCAGCGAGCACCAGCCGTACAGCTTGAATGAGCGGTTGATGTTCACGCCCATTGCGTAGGCGGCGTTGGACCATGCGTAGTGACGGTGATCCGAGCCCGCCGTGTCTTCCTCGAAGTCGAATTCGTCGACCGGGTTCGTCTTTGCGCCATACGGCAGGCGCGCGAGGAAGCGCGGCATCGCAAGACCGATGTAGCGGGCATCCTCGGTGTTGCGCAGCGAGTTCCACGGAGCATATTCGAGGTTCTGCGTGAAGATCTTCGTGAGGTCGCGTGGATTGGCGAGCTCCTGCCACGATTCCATCTGCAGCACTGCGGGCGACGCACCCGAGATGAACGGCGTATGGGCCGCGGCCGAGATCTTGCCGATCGAACTGAGCAGGTCGACATCCGGCGGCGTATGGTCGAAGTAGTAGTCCGCGACGAGGCAGCCGTACGGCTCGCCGCCGAGCTGGCCATACTCTTCTTCGTAGATCTGCTTGAAGAGCGGGCTCTGGTCCCATGCGAGGCCCTTGTAGCGCTTCATCGTGCGGCGCAACTCGTCCTTCGAGATGTCCATGAAGCGGATCTTCAGGCGCTCATCGGTTTCCGTATTGGAGACGAGGTGATGCAGGCCACGCCAGGCCGATTCCAGCTTCTGGTAATCGTCGTGGTGCAGGATCAGGTTGATCTGCTCGGAGAGCTTGTGATCGATCTGCGCGATGATGGCGGCGATGCTCTTGTACGCATCGTCGCTGATGGTGGCCGACTGCCGCAGCGCCTGCTCGGCGAGCGTCTGGACGGCGAGCTCGACGGCTTCGCGCGCCTGTTCGGTCTTCGGCCGGAATTCCTGGTTGAGCAGCTGGGTGAAGTCCGAGCCGGTTGCGACGCCGGCCACCGCTGTCTGTGCGTGCTGTTTTGCCATGATGTGTCTCTAAGGTATCCTGTCGATCAGTTCGCGTTGCCGGATTCCACGGCTTCAGGGGTGTCAACGGCCACCTGCGGCTTCGGCGCGGCGGCCAGTGACTTCAGAAGCGAGGGGTCCTGGAGCAGCTGGTTCACAAGCGATTCCGCGCCCGACTTGCCGTCCATGTACGTCTGCAGGTTCGCGAGTTGCGTGCGCGCATCCAGCAGCTGTCGCAGCGGTTCGACCTTGCGTGCGACGGCGGCCGGCGAGAAGTCCTCGATGCTCTCGAAGGTCATGTCGACCATCATCTGGCCTTCGCCCGTGAGCGTGTTCGCCACGGCAAACGCGACGCGCGGCCGGATGGCTTTCATGCGTTCATCGAAATTGTCAATATCAATATCGAGGAAGCGGCGGTCTGCCACGGCCGGCAGCGGCTCGACCGGTTTGCCCGACAGATCGGCGAGCACGCCCATCACAAACGGGAGCTCGACCTTCTTTTCGGAACCGTAGACCTCGACGTCATACTCGATCTGCACACGCGGCGCGCGATTGCGTGCAATGAACTTCTGCGAACTGCTGGAAGACATGGGGAAACTCCCGTGAGCGGTGGTGGGTGTGGTAAAGGGGCGGTAGCGTCAGAGCGCCTGCCCGACGATGGATTCCTCAGCGTCAGCGCTGACGCCATCGGTCTGGGTGTCCTGCGTCGTAGCCGGGAACCGGAAGATGAGCGCGGTAGCCGGCGGTGCGTCACGATCGCCCAGGACAATATCGATGCGTGAAAGGGGCTGCTTCGACGAGAACGCATCGAGCCACAGGGTTGAAAGGCGCGGCAGGACGTGCTGCTCGATGAAGCCGATCAGGACACGAGCGCCCGTCTCCTGCACGAGGCATCGACCGACGATGTAATCGACGACAGGCTCGTCGTAGGTCAGTGCGATCTGGTGTGCCTCAGCCATGCGGCGCACGACGCGGTCCAGGTGCAGACGTACAATTCGTGCGAGTGACATGCTGGCGAGCGGCCGGTATGGGACGACGGTGACGCGACCGAGGAACGCGGCCGGGAACACCTTTAGCAGTTCGGGGGCGAGCGCATCGCGCAAGGCCTCTGCATCCGGCGCAAGCATGGAGTCCGCACACAGGCTCGCCGTCAGCTCGGAGCCCACATTGCTGGTGAGCAGGATCGTGGTATTGCGGAAGTCGATATACCGTCCATCGCCGTCTTCCATGTAGCCCTTGTCGAACACCTGGAAGAACATTTCGTGGACGTCGCGATGCGCTTTCTCGATCTCGTCGAGCAGCACTACCGAATACGGACGGCGGCGCACGGCTTCAGTAAGCACACCTCCTTCGCCGTAGCCGACATAGCCCGGTGGCGCGCCCTTGAGCCCCGAGACAGTGTGGGCTTCCTGATACTCGCTCATGTTGATGGTGATCAGGTTCTGTTCGCCGCCATACAGCGCTTCGGCAAGCGCCAGCGCGGTCTCGGTCTTGCCAACGCCGGAGGGTCCCGCAAGCAGGAATACACCAAGGGGCTTCTTCGGATCCGTGAGGCCGGCACGCGCCGTCTGCACGCGCTCGCCGATCTGGTGGAGCGCATCAGGCTGACCGATAACCCGCGCCTCGAGCGTTGAGGGCAGTGTGCGAACGGCCGTGATCTCGTCAGTCACCATGCGGCCTACCGGAACACCGGTCCAGTCGGACACGATCTCCGCGACGATGGCTTCATCGACTTCCGGGAACACATAGGGCGTCTCGCTCCTGAGGACTGTGAGCTGTTGCTCAAGATCACGCAAGGAACCTGTCGCCGCCTGATCGCCGGCGAGCGCTGCCTCACGCGCGCCCGCAAGCGCCTGCATGGCGTCAAGCTGGACGCGCCAGTTTCCTTCGACAACGGCCATGTCGCCTGTCAGGGCTTCGATGCGCGCGTTCGCCGAGGTAATGGCCTTATCTGCATTCAGGCCAATGAGCGCTTCCTGCTGGAGCAGGTCGCGTTCGACCTTGGCCGCGCGCAGACGCTCGGAGAGGTTTTGCAATTCGCGCGGAGGCGTATGCTGCGAAAGTGCTACACGAGCGCAGGCCGTATCGAGCAGGCTGATCGCCTTGTCGGGCAACTGCCGCGAGGGAATGTAGCGATGCGAAAGCTTCGCCGCAGCACGGATCGCTTCGTCGAGAACAACAACACCATGATGTCGCGCAAACGTTGGCGCGAGGCCCCGCACCATGTCGATGGCGGCCACTTCCTCCGGCTCCGGAACCTGAAGGACCTGGAAGCGGCGGGTGAGCGCTGGATCCTTCTCGATGTGCCGCTTGTACTCGGCCCACGTTGTTGCCCCGATAGTGCGGATCGTGCCGCGCGCGAGCGCCGGCTTGAGCAGGTTGGCAGCGTCGCCCGTACCTGCCTGACCACCGGCACCGATCAGCGTATGAATTTCGTCAACGAAGAGAATGACCGGAACCGGCGACTTTGCAGCAGCTTCGAGCACGCCCTTCAGGCGCGCCTCGAATTCACCCTTCATGCTGGCGCCGGCCAGGAGCGCGCCGACATCAAGGCTGAGCAGTCGCACGCTGGCGAGTTTGGGCGGTACTTCACCGGCGGCAATCGCGAGGGCGAGTCCTTCCACCACAGCGGTCTTGCCAACGCCGGCCTCCCCCGTGAGCAGCGGATTGTTCTGGCGGCGGCGCAGCAGCACGTCGATCATCGTGCGGATTTCGAGCTCGCGCCCCACCACGGGATCGATCTCACCGGCACGCGCGCGTGCCGTCAGGTCGGTGCAGTACTGTTCGAGCGTCGAGCCTTTCGACGCGCCAGGCATCGCCTGCGACGCTTCGCCTGGAAGAGCGGGGGAGTAGTCGCTACCGTCGTGCGGGACTTCGCCCGCTTCGGGCGAACCATCAATCCACGCCGGCAACTCATCAGTGAGGCCGTCTACGGGAATTTTTGCGAACGTGGGCGAAATGGAGAGCAGGACCCGCCGCAGTTCTGGCGTCGTCAGAAGGGCGACCAGCAACCAGGCGCCGCGAATACGCCGCTCGTTCTTTTCGAGTGACGTGATGAGCCAGGCACGTTCGATGGCGTGATCGACATGGTGCGAGAAATCGATAATGGAACTGGCACCTGCTGGCAGCGTCGCAAGTGCACGGGCGATGTCACGATCCAGCGTGTCCTGATCAATTCCACAGTGACGCAGCACACGATGCAGATCGGAATCGGGCTGCTGCATGAGCTGATGCAGCCAGTGCACCGGTTCGACGTACGGATTGCCTCTGAGTTTGCAGTACGCCGTTGCAGATTCAGCACTCCTGAACAGCGTGACTCCCAGCTTGCTGAACAGGGAATGACGGGAAATCGCCATGTGATTCTTCCAGGATTGTCGTTATCTTCTTTCTTGACGCGCTCTGCCATTTTCTGAAAGCGCATGTGCAGTCTGCCCCGTATGGTCTTGCCGCACGCGTATATCGCCTCCTGCCTTCCCGAGGGAAAATGACGAAAAGCAGTCCCCAGCGATCGGGGATTATTTGTACACGTCGCACTTTAATTCCATAAGTCCGCACTCGTCAACGGCATATATACAGGATGGCTTACTAACGTATCCATTCTAAATATCTAGAAATTTCACACAACCTGTCCCGCGCACAAATACCGCAACCACACAATGGAAGTCAATTGTATAAATCTGAATTTTTGTGTCGAATTAATGATTTATTGATGCCAACCAATCATTGCGATGGTATTTAACATTATTTAAAGACATTGGCGAAGATTCAATTGTGTTTGGTAAACGGCGATAACGAGATCGCAGTGGACGCATTCATGTTTAGTGTGTTTAAAATGCGGTTCTTCAAGCATATTCAGGTCACTGGCTTATGCACTTCTTCCGGCTGCTTCACCGTCGCGAACCACCCGCGACGCGCGCCGAACCTAAAGCGTTCACGGCGGGACATGCTCTCGCACGGACGGGCACGGGCATGCCGCAAACGGATAGCGATCCGCTTGCGATGTTTGACGAAGCGCAACTGGAAGAGGATCAGCGGGGCAGTGCAGCCATCTTTGGCCTCCTTGGCTCACGTCCGGTGCTGGAGGACGGCGCGACGTCACGGACATCTGTGCGTGTTGATGGAGAAGATCTGATCGCCAGCCTGCATAGACAGTACTGCCAGGCACTGGATAATCCGTTTGGACCGGCACCTGCGGCTGACTGGGAGTCTCCGGCTGAACCGTCTGGCCGCTACGTGCATAGCGAGTCCGGTCTGCCTGTTGACCCGCATCTTTACCATGCTGGCCATGACTCCATCGAAGCGCTGCTCTCCGGTGCGCAACTGCTGGATCATGCCTTTGGCCCACTCAGGGAGAGCGACCTGGGGAGCCGGAATCCGAACCAGTGCCGGAGATCCTGCGCCTCTTTGCCCCACCCGAATATCTGGTTTCAGCGTTTCGTTCGATGGCAACGCTGCCGCCTGCGCTCGCGCGTCGCGAGCACCATTCACTCGGTATTGACAGTCCGCTACCCATGCCGGAAGTGAACCTGACCGGGGATTCTCCATGACGATGTCGCGCATATCGCTCGCCACTCGCCTGGATGACGCGCAGGGCAGGGTCCGCCGCGAGCCCGCCGTTGCAGGCCACCGCTGGCCCCTGTTCCAGCTGCTCTGCGTGACGCAGCAGTGGGAGCGGGCTGTCCAGCAACTGCAGGTCTTCGCGCAGCTGAACCCCCAGCAGTTACAGGCTGTGCAGGCGTACCGCGACCTGATCCGCGCCGAGCGCTGGCGCACGAAGGTCCTGAACGGACTCGCGCAACCTGGCTTTGTCATTGATCCACCATCCTGGGTTGAAAATCTCACTGAGTCGTTGCGCCTGACTGCGACCGGGCAAACTGATGCCGCCGACGCCATGCGCGAGGCAGCGCTGGACGAGGCGCCGCTGGTGGGCGGCGGCGGAGCGAGTCATTCCTTTGAGTGGATCGCCGACAGCGATTCGCGTCTCGGCCCAGTCTGCGAAATCATCACGGCAGGACGCTACCGCTGGCTGCCTTTTTCCGATATCGCGGGCTGGGAAATCGGGCATCCGGCGACGCTGGTTGATCTCGTCTGGGCGCCATGCCTGCTCACGCTCGTCGATGGCACCAAGGTTCGGGGGTTTATGCCCGCGCGTTTCCCGGCCGCTGCGCACGCGACGTACGACAGCGCCGTTATCGATGCGCTGCGCCTTGGCAACATGACGATCTGGACGGATGCGGGCCTTACCGGTGTGGTCGCGGAGGGCCGCAAGACGTGGACAACCAGTGCCGGCGATGTGGACCTCTTCGAACTGGATGTCTGTACATTTATCCATGACGCTGACCGTGGGTCGGCCGATAGTGTTGACAGGATGGCAATGCAGGATGAAGGGGGCGTCGATGGAGCGGCGTAGACGCAAGGCCAACAGTGCGCAGACGTCCAGCACGCCCCGGCGGGCCGATGCTTTTTTGATGCCCACGCTTCTGGACCGGCTGCGGGATGACGCACCACACCGGCAGCACGAGGCACCGGGCGAATATGCCGTGACGCGTGCACAGATGCGCGACATCGTCCAGCGCGATCTGGCGTACCTGCTCAATACCACCAATATCGAGGAGCAGATTGACGAGGTGCGCTACCCGCACGTCATGGCCTCAACGATGAACTATGGGGTACCGCCATTGGCAGGCAAATTCATGGCGACGCGCCAATGGACGGATATCGAGACCATCATCAAGCGCGCAATCCGGGACTTCGAGCCCCGCCTTGTGCCGGGCAGTCTCAGCGTATTGCCATTGCCGGACGAGGATGGCGAAGTCCAGTACAACGCCCTGGCATTCGAAGTGCGCGGCCTGATCAGTATGGACCCCTATCCGATGGAATTCATGGTGCAGAGCTCGCTTGACCTGGGGACCAGTCAACTCAGCGTCAGCGGTACGCGCGGCATCTGAACGGCATCGATTACGGGACAACGCAATGGATCCACGGCTACTCGATCATTCCAGTCAGGCATTGATCTACCTGCGCGAACTCGCCGCCGGGTTCGGGAGGCAGCATCCCGGTGTCGCCGCGCGTCTGGACACGCAGGCCGGTGGGGTCCGGGACCCCTATGTCGAGCGGCTGCTTGAGTCGTTCTGTGTCGTGGTCTCGCGCGCGCAGATCAGGATGGATGCGGAGTTTCCGAAATTCGCGGAACGGCTGCTCGAAGTCACCTACCCGAACTATGTGGCGCCAACGCCGTCCATGTCAGTCGCCCGGATCTATCCCGGCCTGAGCGAAGGAAAACTGAAGAGAGGGTTCCATCTGCCACGCGGCACGATCCTCAAGGCACGCAAACCCGCCGGGGAGAAAACCGCGTGCCAGTTCCGTACCGGAACGGAGGTCACGGTGTATCCGCTCGGCATTTCCGAAGCGAAGCTTACCGCGATCCCGTCAGATGTCGGCCGACTCGACCGGTATGTGCCACCCGATCGCCAGGTGCGGGGTGCCTTGCGCATCCGGTTCCGTACGACAAACGGTTCGCGAATTTCGGAGCTGCAGGACCTTGACCGTCTGCCAGTTTACCTTGTGGGCGATGAACAGGTCGCCTCGCACCTGTTCGAACTGCTGCACGCAGCGAATGTGGCCTTGCTCATCGGCGAGCCGGGCAGACCGCTTTCGGCAGTCACATCCAGCCCGGTTGCCCTCGAAGGTTTCGCTGCTGACCAGGGACTATTGCCGCTCGGCTGGTCGAAATTCCATGGGCACAATCTTCTGCATGAGTATTTCGCGTGCCCGAGCCGCTTCTACTTCTTTGCGCTGACGGGACTTGCGGAAGGGTTGCGCCGTATCAACGGGCCTGAAGCCGAGGTGATCGTGCTGCTGGACCAGCTCACCGGACGCCTGGCGAATCTGGTGGATGCGTCGCGTTTCGCGCTTTTCTGTACCCCCGTCGTCAACCTGTTCGAAAAGCGGACTGACCAGATCGAAATTCCGCAGGGTGAGGCAGAGATCCGTCTCGTGCCGTCGAAACCGGAACCGCTCGACTACGAGGTCTTCTCCATCCGGAAGCTGTACGGGCAGAAGACATCGGGCCAGGCCGAACTGGAATTCAGGCCGTTGTTCCAGACCTTGAACGACGACGAGGGCAACTATGGACGCTATTTCTCGAGCCGCCGCGAACCTCGGCTTGTGTCGGACGCGGGACGGCTCTACGGTACCCGCACGCCCTACATCGGTACCGAGGTGTTTGTATCCCTGGTCGATCAGACGGAAGCGCCCTACGGCGAGGACATCCGCTATCTGTCGGCCGATGCCTGGGTCACGAACCGCGACTTGCCGCTGCTGGTTCCCCGCAACGGGATCAACGACCTCGAAGGAAATGACGAGGAAGCCATTGAGTCGATCGGCCTGATCCGCCCGCCCAGCCCACCGAGGCCGCCGTACGCGGAACGCGAACTGGCCTGGCGCCTGATCCGGCAACTGAACTTCAACTATCTGCCGTTCAGTGACATGGATCACCGCGAAGGCGGGCAGGGCCTGCGCGATCTGCTCGGGCTTTTCCTGTCCGGCGATGATACGGAGCGCCGGCGTCAGGTCGATGCCCTGATCGGTGTGAAAACGCAACCCGTCAACAGCATGCTGCCCGGCAACGGCCCGCTCGTGTTCGGTTACGGCATCGGGTGCGTGCTGACGGTCGACGAGACGGGATTCTCGGGCCTGAGTCCCTACCTGCTTGGCCTGATCCTCGAGCACTACATGGCCCGCCACGTGTCGATCAATTCGTTCACGCAGACGGAGCTGCATTCGATGCAGCGCGGGCTGGTTGCGCGCTGGCCGATGCGCATGGGCGCGCGCGGAGTGGCCTGATGCAACGTGCTCCGTTCAAGGCGCTGATCCAGGACATCGCGCTGTCGCAATCATTGCTCGACCATCTGCAAGTCGAACCCTGGCGATACGGGTTTTTCGCGCTGATGCGCCGTATCGGCGCCAACCCGGCAATCGACCCGATCGGGACGGCCAGGCTTCCGCAGGCTGAACCGTTCCGGCTTGGCCAGCAGGCGAGCCTTATCTTTGCACCGCGCGAAATTGCGCGAGCTGGCGTGGTCCACGACCGCCTGAAGATCCGCCTCTTCGGGCTGGGCATGCTCGGTCCCAATGGGCCACTCCCCATTCACGTCACCGAGATTGCGCGCGAGCGCGAAGAGCATCGGCGCGATCCAACGCTCGGCAATTTCCTCGACATTTTTCACCACCGGTATCTCACGCAGTTCTATCGGGCTTGGGCATCGGCGCAAGCGGCAGCGGGTCTCGACCGCCCTGACAATGAGCGTTTCACGTTCTACATTGCGGGGCTCACCGGCCACGACGTCAGGGAAATCGGCAAGGGGGCGCTGCCCGCGCACGCGAGGCTGTCCGCCGCCCCGCACCTCATTCGCGAATCACGCAACCCGGATGGGCTGGCTGCGACGGTCTCCCATTATTTCGGTGTACCAGTCCAGATCGATGAATTTGTCTTTCACTGGCTGGAACGTGCCCCTGACAAACGCAGCAGGCTGGGCGTACCAGGAGCGGCCACGACGATGGCAGTCGACGGATTTCTGGGCGACAGGATTCCTGATCGTCAGTGCCGCTTTCGCATTGTCGTCGGTCCGGTGGATATCGATGATTACCAGCGGTTCACTCCCCGCGGCGCGGATCTGCTGCGCCTGGTGGAATGGGTGCGGGCGTTTGTCGGCACAGAAATTCATTGGGAACTCGAGCTGAAGATCCGGCCGCACAGTGCTCCGCCGGCCGTGATGGGTGGCCCGCAGCAACTGGGCTGGTCGAGCTGGCTCGGGCAGTCACCTTCGCCGGAGCCGGTCACGGGAATGGTTTTCGAGCCGGAGCGCTACGTGCCCCAGCTCAGACGGGATGCCGAAGCCCGCGCTGCCCGGTTGAAACAGGTTGAACCATGAGCAATAGCAAAAAGAAAAAACCTCAAACGCCTCAGGGCCGCGGCGTGACACACGACTGGATGGCGCCCATTTCCGAGAGCGCTCCGTGCGGTGCCGACCTTGAGTACGACCCGGAATTCGTTGTTCTGAGCGCGAGCGTTGCCGCAAAGGCCACTGCCCAATACGGCGATTTCGTCGGCACACCGGAGCCGGTGAACTGGAGCGATGTCGACCGCGACTGCCGGCGCCTGATGATGCGCAGCAAGGACGTGCGTCTGGCGGTGCTCTTTATCCGGTGCCGCACGCGGCTTGCGGCCGCCGCCGGCTTTGCGGAAGGTCTGGGTCTGCTGGCCGGATGGCTGGCTGCGTTCCCGGATCTGGTTCACCCTCAACTGGGTGTCGACGAAGATCGCTCGGCCGCGCTCGAAATCCGCATGAACGCACTGCAGTCGCTCACCGATACCGATGGCCTGATCTCGGATCTGCGGGAAATTGCGCTCACCCGGTCGACACAGACACGCCTGCAGTTGCGCGACGTCGAGCGGGCGTTCGCGCATCCCCGGCCGAGCGACGCGCTGACACCGGACTCCGTGACCAGGCAGCTCGAAGAACTGCGCATGCAGCGTCCCTCCGTCCTTTCCGGATTCGATGACGCGCTTGACAGCCTGACAGCGATCGAGGGCTGGTGCCGTGAGCACCTGAGCGTGTACGCATCCGATCTCACCGCGCTCAAGCGACTGCTTCGCCATGTTGCCATTCCACCGGGCAGTCGTCAGGCAGACGACGTCCATGAAGAAGAGGGCGACGCACAACAGGATAGTGAAGCGTCTGCGGCCCCGGCTGAATTGCCGGCCGCTACTGATGAGAGTGAGGCAAACACGTTGTCCGAGCCATTGACACCCCGTACCGCCGGCAAGGCATCCGACCGCCATGCGGCGCTTGACCTGATCCGCGAAGCGCGCCAGTGGTTCGAACAGCATGAGCCGAGCAGTCCGATCCCCGTATTGCTGAAACGTGCCGAGCAGTTTGTCGGCAAGCGCTACGTCGATGTGGTCAACGCGATTCCAGCCGAACTGCTGGCCCAGTGGGAAAACGGCGGGAATGACGACTAGCAGGGGCTCAGCACGAAAATTCCCATCCTGAAAATTGCCCCGTCCCGACGGGATGCGAGAAACGGGATAGCCAAACGTTGTGCCCGCAACATGGCACGTCGCTTGGCAGGACAGGCAAAGGACACGTTGGACGAAAGAAACGAACGACATGACGAAGCGGCATCAACCACCCGCAGACCCGGAACTGCTCGAATACTACACGCGCGAACTGCTCTACACGACTGCGCTTGCGCAGGAATTCGCGGGGCAGCATCCGAAGATTGCGGCCCGCCTGGGCATGCAGGCGGGCGAGATTGGCGACCCCTATGTCGAGCGGCTGGTGCAGGCGTCTTCGTTCATGACGGCGCGCACGCAGATGCGTCTCGATGCGGCGTTTCCCGAACTGCTGCAGCCGATGCTGGAAACGGTCTATCCGAACTACGTCCGGCAGACCCCATCGATTGGGGTGGCCCGTCTGTATCCGGGGCATGCAAGCGGTCATCGCGGCCAGGGGTTTGTCATCGCGCGCGGCACGGAATTCACCTCGCGCACGCCCGCAGGCGAAAAGACGCCCTGCCTGTTCCGCAGCAGCCAGGACGTGACGGTCTACCCGCTCAGGATCAGGCTCGCACGGGTCACGCTGATACCTCCGGACATTCCGTCTCTTGACCGGTATGTGACGGACGGCCAGCGGGTGCATGGCGCGGTACGCCTGACGCTTCAGACGACGAACGGGGTGCCCATCGCGGGCCTGGACGAACTGGACCGGCTGCCCGTGTATCTTGCCGGGGACGAGCGCATTGCCTCGCATCTGTTCGAACTGATCCACTCAGCCGGTGTAGCCAGCGTCATGGCCGCACCCGGCCGGTTCGCGGTGGGACCGCTATACGGGGTCACGCGTGGCGCGGTCGTCCACGAAGGCATTGCCCCGGACCAGGCAGTGCTGCCTGACGTGCCGCGCCGGCTGCACGGGCATGGCCTCATGCAGGAATACTTCGCGTGTCCGGCCCGCTTCTGGTTTTTCACGCTGACGGGGCTTGGCGAGGGGCTGCGGGCGATCGAGGGCAACGAGGTCGAGATCGTCATCCTGCTCAACCGCGTGCCCGGGGCACTGGCCGATACGGTAGATGCGTCGCATTTTGCGCTCTTCTGCACGCCGGTTGTGAACCTGTTTCCCTTCCGCACGAAGAAACTCGAAATCGACCCGGGTGAGCCTGAGCACCGGCTTGTGCCGGTTCCCCAGGCGCCGGCGGACTTTGACCTGCGCTCCATCGATGCCGCACATGGTCAGGTTGCCGAGGAAAGCAACGAAGAGGTGCCGTTCGAACCTCGGGACCAGCCGTGCGGCTCAGGCACCTCCAGTAGTGGCAACTATTTCAGTCTGCGCCGCCGGGCGAACCTGGTCCAGGGGGGCGGGCGGCAGTATGGCACACGTCGCCCCTTCACCGAGACGCAAACCTTCATTTCGCTTGTGGACGGTCAGGGCCGGCCCCACGCCGGCGGCATCCGCTTCCTGTCGATCGAGGCATGGCTGACCAACCGCGATCTGCCTTCCCTGCTCGAATGCGATGGCCGTCGCGATCTCACGCTGGCCGGCTCGAAGCCCGTGGTCAGCGTCGGTTTTGTGCGTGCGCCGTCCGCACCGAAACCGCCGCTCGCGCGCGGCGACCTGGCCTGGCAACTGATGGGGCAACTGAAGCTCGATTACCAGATGTTCGACGACAGCGACGGGGAACCCCATCCGGGTGAAGGGGTGCGCCGCCGCCTGCGCCTCTACGTGACCCCGGACGCGGGCGCCCTCGCGCGGCAGGTTGAAAGCCTCGTGAGCGCCACGGCCACGCCGGTGAACGACATGCTGCCGCCGGGCAATGGCGGCCCGGTGTTCGGGCGGGGCATCCAGTGCGAATTCACCTTCGACGAAAGCGGCCTTGAAGGGGTGAGCCCCTACACGCTGGCACTGGTGCTGGAGCACTACGTCGCGCGCCACGTCTCGATGCATTCGTTTACGAAGACCGTGCTGCATTCGAAGCAGCGTGGCCAGATCGCCGAATGGCCGCCGCGCTCCGGTATGCGCGACATTTCCTGATTCCCTTTTCCTGACCTGCCCTGGAGAGACCCATGTCCTGGCTTGACCAACCGCGCACGCTGGAGATCGCCAGCGCGGCCCTGCCGAAGTGGCAGGACGAATGCCTGTTCACCGTATCGCGCCTGACGGGCACCGAGAAGCTTGGCAAGCTCTACGACTACACCGTCGAGATTGCGACGAAGGACGATAGCGGCCTGACCGTGCATGAGGCGAGAGACATGGTCAAGGTGGACGAACTGGTCGGCAAGCAGGTGACCGTGAAGATCGCCACCGAGGGCAGTGGCACCTACGAAACCGGAACCATCGGGGTGATGCCGTCGGTGAACGTCGGCGCGGACGTGCGCGAGATCACCGGTCTGATCGTGGCGGCGCAGTGCGTGGGCGCGGACACGCGGCGCGCGTTCTACCGGCTGCGGATTCGCCCCTGGCTCTGGCTTTCAACCTTGAATCAGGACTCCAGAATATTTCAGGATAAGAGCGTCGTGGAAATTTCCGAGACGATCCTGAAAAAGTATCCGTTTCACTATGAACTGCGCCTGGCCGGTCCCGGCTTCGGCCGGCAGTATCCGAAGCGCGACTACCAGCGCATGTTCTGGGAGAGCGACTGGGGCTATCTCAATCGCCTGTGGCAGGAGTGGGGCATCGCATTTTTCTTTCAGGGCCCCACGCTCGTGCTGTGCGACTCGACCGCCGCCTACAAGAAGCACGGTCCGGCCTATGAGACGCTGCGCTACCAGGACCGCGACGGCCAGCGTATCGACGAGGAACACGTCCACCAGTTCGAGATCGCGCGCGCCCTGACCACGGGCAAGGTTACCGTCACCGACTACGACTATACACAGTCGCGGGCGAATCTCGCCACCAACGATACGGAATACAGCGAGCGCGCCAACGACAACATCGAGCACTACGCCTGGGGGGATTACTCGCAGCCGCTGGCCGGGGCGATGGGCACCGCCGCTGAACCCAATGAGGTGGACTTCGAGGGCGAGCACCTGGCACGGGTGCGGCTGGAGGCGAAGCGTGCAAAGAGCCTGCGCGGCCATGGCCGCGGCAACATGCGCGGGCTGCGGGTGGGTTATACGTTCCACCTCGAAGGCTATCCGCTCGCACCGGGCAACGGCGAATACCTCGTCGTCGCGACGCAGATCGAGATCGTCAACAACGACACGGTGACGAACCGCGGGGCGCTGCAGCGGCAGTACACGTGCGACACGCGCTTCACGGTGCAGCCCACGAACACGTATTTCCGCACGCCGCAGAAAGCGAAGAAGCCGCGCTCGCACGGCGAGGTGGCGGTCGTAACGGGCTATTCGGATTCGACTATCTGGACCGACAGGTACGGCCGCGCGCGGGTCTGGTTCCCCTGGGACCGGGAGGGCCAGCAGGACCAGGATTCCAGCTGCTGGGTGCGGGTGTCCTCGCCGTGGCAGGGGGCGAACTACGGGGCGATCTATATTCCGCGCGTGGGCCATGAGGTCATTATCGGGTATCAGGACAATGATCCGGACAAGCCCTATATCGCGGGACGGCACGTGAACCAGTTCCACGAGCCACCGTGGCCGCTGCCCGCGAACCAGGCGCTCTCGGGCTGGATGAGCGAGGACTTGGAGGGGCCGACGACGAACAGCGTTGTCACCGACGATACGCCCGGCAAGCTCCAGGTGCAGGTGGCGAGCGATCACGCGCAGTCGCGTCTGGTGCTGGGCAGCAACACGCGCATTGACCGGCGCCAGGGCCGTAGCGAGGCGCGCGGCGAGGGGTTCGAGCTGGCGACCGAGGCGCATGGAACCGCGCGGGCCAATCGCGGCCTGCTGATCACGACCGAGCCGCGCTCCGGCGCGAGCGCGCCCGTGAAGGACATGGGCGAGACGGTGCAGCGGCTGACGCAGGCTCGCCAGCAGCACGAGGATCTGTCGCAGTTCGCGCAGCGGCACAAGGCGCAGGATGCGCAGGTCAGCCAGGGTGACGTGATGGCGGGCATGAAGGCGCAGAACGAGGCGATCAAGGGGGGCGCGAAAAGCACCTCGAACCCGTCGCCGGAGATGGCGCGGCCCGATCTCGTGTTCGCGAGCGCGGCCGGTATCGCCGCGACGGCCACCGACAGCATGCACCTGGCGAGCCAGAACGATCACGCCATCACGGCGGGCCGCGACGTGAGCATTGCGTCCGGCCGCGGGTGGCTCGCCTCGGTACGGGGCATGCTCTCGTTCGTGGCCGGGCTCGGCATCCGGCTGTTTGCGGCGAAGGGCAGGGTAGAGATTCAGGCGCAGGGCGACGCGATGGCGCTCGCCGCGCTGAAGGACCTCACCATCAGCAGCTCGGACGGAAAGATCATCCTTAGTGCCGCGAAGGAAATCTGGATCGGCGCGGGCGGCTCGTATATCCAGATCAACGGCAGCGGCATCGTCAACGCCACGCCGGGCTATATCTACGAGAAGACGGCGGACTGGGACAAGCCCGGGGCAGATTCGATGCGTATGCCGCTACCGACGATGCCTCAGGGCGACCTGAAAACCACCAGCCTTTATCCGCAATCACGCTAACCATGATTATCAGCCCTCCCTTTCTGCCACAGTCCGGCCTGACTTCCAGCGATGAGACGGACACAGACCCGATGATGACGGCTGTCGAGGCATTTGAGCCCGGCTACCACGGTGTTTTTCCCGTTACATTTGACCGGCGCTGGCACGGTGGCATCCACCTCGTGCCGGGTACCCCGGATGAACCCGTGCGTGCCATTGCGGATGGCGAAGTCGTCGCCCACCGCATCAGCCAGAACCCCATTTCCGACGGTCACATTGATGAATCGACAGGACAGGAAGCACTGAATACCAATAACGGCTTCGTGCTGCTTCGTCACATCACCGACACGGGAGACGGGCGCACCATCACGTTTTATTCGCTCTACATGCATCTGCTCGACTTGACGGCTCAGCACGCACTGGGCGGACAACAGCCTGCGAGTCTGCCACAGAATACCTCGCCCACCGCGCTTGCAGCATGGCTGCTCCAGGCGGGAGATAGTGTCAAGCAGGGCAGCGGCAAAAAAGTCCATCGCAAGGATATCCTCGGCCATTGGGGGCAGTCGCAAGGCCTTCGGCATCTGCACTTCGAAATCTTCATGAGCGAGGAAGACTTCACCGCGTGGTTTGATCAGTCCGGGCATTCCGTCCAGCTCGGCGAGAAAAATCCGGTGCAGCCCACATCGGCTGACTGGTGGGGGCACGCCTATTTTGTGATTCCTGCCACCGCCGATTTCGTGGCACGCCCTGGGACGCCGCATGATGATCCCTGGTTTCCGGCGCTGAGCGCGGGCAAATTGCCGAGCGACAAGAGCAAGCTGTATGTCGAGGCCTACTTCCATAAGGGACAGCGCTACACCCGCTCGTGGCTGGACGAGAACGGTGATGGCAACTGCGTACTGCTGACGTCCCAGCCGGTGAAAGATAAGTTTCCCGACTACGAATACAAGCTCTATGAGCGCGCGCTGACGTTCTATCCAACCTGTCCGAGTGACGGGTACGAACTGTTGCGCTTTGGGCGCATCCTCGCGCCGTCCCCCACACTGAACTCGGCTCAAGAGAAAACGACCTGGGTTGCCGTACCGTTCGATGCCAATGGTACTCAGGCCTACGTGGATATCAGCAAAACATCCGTCATCAAACTCTCGGATGCAGACTTCCCTTTTTTTGCTGGCTGGCAAAAGATCGATAGCGATAACGCACCGCTGGATGCCAATGGCCTGTTCAGCTACCGCAGGTTGCGGCAGCTTGTTGGCGATGCCACGGCGACCGCATACGACGTGTCACAGGACGACCCTAAATTCAGTCTCGACGATCAGCTCACCTACTATGTGCAAGCCAATGATACCGTGCGGAGTGACCTGGCCGGCTTCGTCTGCCATACGAAAAGCGAATGGGACCCGGCCAACAACGATCAGCGATATCAGGATCTGAACAAGCCGGACGGATATTTTGGGAAGTGCAAGGACACCGATCCGGACGGTTACGACAGGTTTACCGGTTTCCTGAAGAAGCTGCAGTTCATGGATCAGGTGCCATCACTCGCCGGAGGGAAAGAATTCTGGTGCTTTCATCCGCTTTCGTTCATTCGACACTTCAGAAAATGTGAATGGCTAAGCGCTGCAGAACTCGCTCGCATAATACCTAATGCATCCCACGAAAACATTTCGCGCTACGTGAAGCCGATCAGCCAAGTTTCAACGAAATATCTTGATTCTAGCAAAACTAGAGTTAGTCATTTCCTTGGTCAAACCACTCATGAAACAGCAAATCTCGGCGGGGGGATGGTTGAGTACGGGAACAATCATTCCAGCCGAGCGTATGAAACTGATGCAAATTATTACAGCGGCCCAGACACCTATTCGTACTTTGTACGCGGCCATGGATACGAAAAACTCCACAACACGCTCGGGAATAAATATAACTCAGGCGATGGTGTTAAGTTTAGAGGCCGAGGTGCACTTCAGATCACTGGCAGGGCGACATACGCTGATTATTGGGTCTATCGCGGATGGCTCCATAAGAATCAATTTGATGCGGGTTGGTGGACCAAAAATGGATGGTGGGATACTGGGAATATTTCCATCAGACCAGCCGTCATAAGTGACCCACAAAAAATTTCGGCCCGCGCAAATGGAAACGAATTCAATCCAATTGATGTTGGAGGATGGTTTTTTGCGCTACACAAAATAAATACGGTATGCGATAGGGAAAATTCAGGCGATTCCTCCGCGCCGCTTTCTGATGATGTGTCAAGAATTATCAATCGATATGATGCATCGACATTTGGACAACGACAGGCGCACGTTAGTGCGGCGAAGAAGATACTATGCGACGGACTCTAATTTATTTCATCACATTTGCCACTGCATTTGCCTGTAGCGCGGCACGTGCAGAGTGTATTAATGAGCAGATTGCAGATGCAGTGCTTCCTGCAGTTCGCGGTGGGCATGTTTGGGCAAAAGCATGCAGCGATCAAGATGAAAATGGCGGGAATATTTATATAACGATTTCCACTAACAATGACAAAAAAAATCAGGAAACCCTGCGTTACGACCAGGAAGGGTATAGCTTGTCGCTAGATACAGATATTTATTTTGGAAATCCACAAATGCAAGGAATTGGGGTAGCGACAGGTGCCGGTCGGGACGGTAACGGCACGCATTATTGGGCAATAGACAATTCCTCAGAAGTGATTGATCTGGGAGATGCCCCATCCCTTAAGCGAGATCCATTTGTAAAAAATAGTTACTCCGCTCTTGTAACTAGCTCCGGGGCTCCGTATCAGTCAATCTTATATTTCTATACGATTAAAGATGGAAAATTAATTCCTGCTCAAGCAGTAGGCTTTCAAACCGGAGTGCAAGGTAATATCGCTTCATTGCTAACCATCCTTCCTGGAAATAAATTTGAAGTGAATAGCACAAAGCGCCTTTCCAAAAAAGCATATGATGCTTGCCAAAATAGCGAAATCGCTTGTTGGTGAAAACGGCTTCACCCGGTTCAGATCGGCGTCGCCTTTCTGATCCAGATCGACGAAATGCTCGGCCATTGGGAG